>NZ_LHVI01000020.1:0-402245 GCF_001269755.1 Pseudomonas sp. Q12-87
CCAGAGCATGCGGTGTATCTGAACGACCGAGTCGGCTGAATTAAGGGCCGCTTCGCGCCCCAGCGGGAGCAAGCTCCCTCGCCACACATAAAGTTTGTGTCATGCATCCCGGCGCAGCCACATAAAGTTCATTCATGCATCCCCGGCGCATGAACAAAACACAGCTTGTTCCCCTCCGGATCGCGGCAATAGGCACCGAAATACCCCTCGCAATATTGCGGTCGCAGGCCTGGCGCACCTTCATCGAAGCCGCCCAGGGCAATCGCCTGTTCCCAGGCCGCGCGCACGGTCTCGGGGGAGTCGGCGGCGAAGCTCACTTGCATGCCGTTGCCCCAGGTAGCGGGCAAGCCATTAAAAGGCAATTGGACGAACACTTGCGGCCAGCGCTTGCCCGGTTGCTGCCAGCCCTCCCCCGGCGGCCCCGAGTCATTTTCGCTCGCCATGCGCACCAACCCCAGGCATCCCAGCACCGCATCATAAAAAGCGACCATTTTCGGCAGGTCGCGCGCGCCGATTTGTATATGGCTGAACATTGTCCCGCTCCTTATCGAATTGAGTATTGGATTGGAAATACAGCCGCGCCGGACGTTCGCCCCTGCCGACGACTCAGCGACGAAACGCCACTATTACGCTCATCGACCGGCTGGAAAATCCAACCGAACTCTGCCCAAAAAACCACAGTCCACCCTCCATCTCAACCACATTGAGCATGGAGAACGACAATGGCCGATTACCCTTTTCCACCCTTTCCGAAACAAAGCCAGCCCGTGCCTGGGTCGCAGCAGAAGATGGATCCCTACCCGGACTGTGGCGAACAGAGCTACACCGGTTCCGGACGCCTGGCCAACAAGATAGCCCTGATCACCGGCGCCGACAGTGGCATCGGGCGCGCGGTGGCCATTGCCTTCGCCCGTGAAGGCGCGGATGTGGCGATCGCCTACCTGGATGAACATGAAGACGCCAAGGAAACCGCCCGCTGGGTCGAACAGGCCGGCCGCCAGTGCCTGCTGTTGCCCGGTGATCTGGCCGACAAGGCCCAATGCAGCAAAATCGTCGAGCAAACCGTCTCGCGCTTCGGGCGCATCGACGTGCTGGTCAATAATGCTGCCTTCCAGATGACCCATGAGCGCCTGGAGGACATTCCGGACGAAGAATGGGTGCGCACCTTCGATATCAACATCACGGCGATGTTCAGGATCTGCCAGGCCGCTGTGCCGCACATGAAGCCGGGCGGCTCGATCATCAACACCAGTTCGGTCAATTCCGACATGCCCAAGCCCACGCTGCTGGCCTATGCCACCACCAAGGGCGCCATCGCCAACTTCACCGGCGGCCTGGCGCAGATGCTCGGGCCCAAGGGCATCCGGGCCAACAGCGTGGCGCCGGGACCGATCTGGACGCCGCTGATCGTGGCGACCATGCCCGAGGAAGAAGTACAGAATTTCGGCTCCCAGACGCCCCTCGGCCGTCCCGGTCAACCGGTGGAAGTGGCACCGATCTATGTGCTGCTGGCTTCGGATGAATCCAGCTACATTTCCGGGTCGCGGTATGGGGTTACGGGCGGTAAGCCGATGCTTTAACGATCTCCATGTGGGAGCGAGCCTGCTCGCGAAAGCGGTGGGTCAGCTTGCATCGCTATTGGATGTTCCGACGCCTTCGCGAGCAAGCCCGCTCCCACAGTGGGGGCGTGTTCGTTCACAAAATCCATGTCCAACACACAAATCCTGTGGGAGCGGGCTTGCTCGCGAAAGCGGTGGGTCAGCTTGCATCGCTATTGACTGTTCCGGCGCCTTCGCGAGCAAGCCCGCTCCCACAGTGGGGGCGTGTTCGTTCACAAGATCCATGTCCAACACACAAACCCTGTGGGAGCGGGCTTGCTCGCGAAAGCGGTGGGTCAGCTTGCATCACTATTGGATGTTCCGACGCCTTCGCGAGCAAGCCCGCTCCCACAGTGGGGGCGTGTTCGTTCACAAGATCCATGTCCAACACACAAACCCTGTGGGAGCGGGCTTGCTCGCGAAAGCGGTGGGTCAGCTTGCATCACTATTGGATGTTCCGACGCCTTCACGGGCAAGTCCGCTCCCACAGTGGAGGTGTGTTCGTTCACAAGATCCATGTCCAACACACAAACCCTGTGGGAGCGGGCTTGCTCGCGAAAGCGGTGGGTCAGCTTGCATCGCTATTGGATGTTCCGACGCCTTCGCGAGCAAGCCCGCTCCCACAGTGGAGGTGTGTCGTTCACAAGATCCATGTTCTACACACAACCCTGCGGTGCTCAGGGTTTGTCGTTGGCGATCACCGAAATCTTTCCGTTACGCTCGATAATCGCAAACTTGATCTGGTCCAGTGTCTCGATGCCCTGGCTGGAGCGTGCCGCTTCCATGATGTCGGCTTCCACCAGCCGGGCGTGGCGCATGCGGGCCTCAAGGATCCGGCCGTTTTCGACAATGATGGTGGGCTCTCCGTCGATCAGCTGCAAAACCCAGGTCGACCGTTGCTTGAGCAATGAAAAACCGATGTCGATGGCAATCAGGGTGACGATCACCATCAGCGAGTTGGTCATGGAAAAATCGTCCCCCAGCAGCGCTTGCTGGGTGGCCTCGCCGATGATCATCAGCAGTACGAAGTCGAAGGTGGTGAGCTCCGCCAACGAGCGGCGCCCGGCGATCTTGAACAACACCATCAACGCCATGTACATCGCGGCGGCCCGCAACACCGAGTCCATACGTCACCCTATGGGAAAATGAATTGATCGAAACTCACCGCAGCCCCACCAGGCGCGGTGATGCGGCTGCTGTAGAGCCCCAGCCCCTCGGCCAGCAGCGACAAATGCAGGCTGGCGTGCCCTTGGGCATCGGCCTGGATCCAAACCCGCATGCCCTGCCCGGCGCTCGCCGAACGCAAGGGCTGAGGCTGCAGCGTCTGCACATCAAAGCCGTCCAGCCACTCACCGCCCAGTTCAATCTCCAGCACGGCGTTGGGCTGGCCCCTGAGGTGGACGATCATCGGGTTGGTGGAGCCGTTTCGATGGAACATCTCGTATTCGACGTCGAGACGGCCATCGCTGCTGTGCGCCTCACGGGAACTCAATGGGCCGCGGGAAAACAATCCAAGCAAAGTCAGGATCACCAACAGGACCAAGATGTACCAGCCCACCCGCTCGAAACGCCAGGCCTTGAGCTGGAACGCCATGTCTTCGCGCACCGGAAATTCTCGGTTGCGAAACTCCTCGGGGTCGCTGTACTGGGTCATCTGGGCCCCCTACCTGTATTCACCGGCCAAGGCACGTTGATGAAAATGCGGCAGTTGAGCCAGGGCATGTTCGGCAGCCCACAATTGCACTTGGCTGCGACTGCCGAAGAAGCGTTCCTGGCGACTGAACAGCGCCCGACGGCCATTCACATCGAAGGCCCAGGCAAAGCACACCGTGCCGGCGGGTATGCCGTCCATGTCGTCCGGCCCGAGGATGCCAGTGGTGGCCACCGCGACGTTGGCATTGGCGTCATGCAGGGCGCCGATGGCCATTTCTTCGGCCACTTCACGGCTGGTGAGGTTAAAGGTTTCGATGGTCCGTGGATTGACCCCAAGCAAGCGCTGTTTTGCCTCCGGGGAATAGACCACATAACCACTTTCGATCATTGAACCGCTGCCCGGCACTTCGGCCACCAAGGTCACGATTTGCCCG
The DNA here is from genome assembly GCF_001269755.1 of Pseudomonas sp. Q12-87. Classification (NCBI taxonomy): domain Bacteria; kingdom Pseudomonadati; phylum Pseudomonadota; class Gammaproteobacteria; order Pseudomonadales; family Pseudomonadaceae; genus Pseudomonas; species Pseudomonas sp. Q12-87. Next base: position 3,686 of record NZ_LHVI01000020.1, read on the forward strand.
GCGGTACAGGATTCGGCGGTGGTCAGGCGCAAGTCGTGTTCACGCAGGTAATCCACCAGGGAATAAGCGATGGTCATGGTCACAGGTTCCTTTCATGGTGCTGTTGGGTTGACCCCCGCCGTCCCGATTCATTCCCTTTATCGCACCGCTGCCCGTGTAGCCAAATAAATGAAACCCCTGCCAGTTCCCGTACCTCAAAAACATAGGGCCTCATGCAGAGGCCGTCTGGATCAGGAGGTCGTCATGTCCGCACCTATCGTCAAATTGTTTACGCACCCCGAATTCGCCTGGAAGGACATCCGTGAGCAAGAGCAGGAACATCCGCGGCATTACCTTGCGCACCTGCTGCTGTTGGCACTGATTCCGGCGGTGTGCCTGTTCATCGGCATCACCTGGACCGGTTGGAGCCTGGCGGAAAACGAAACCGTGCGGCTGAGCAGCGCCAGCGCACTGCAATTGTGCGTGCTGTTGTACCTGACCATCGTCGTCGGCGTGGCGCTCATGGGCTTGTTCATCCGCTGGATGTCGCGCGCTTTCGAGACCCGTCCAACCCTCAATCAGTGCATCGGCTTTGCCGCCTACACCGCCACGCCGTATTTCCTCGCCGGTATTTTCGGCCTCTATCCCAGCCGTTGGCTGGCGGTGGCGGTGCTTGCAATCGCCTCTGCCTACTCGACATTCCTGCTGTTCGTCGGGCTGCCGAAGTTCATGGGGCTGAAGAAGGAACAAGGTCTGCTGTATTCGGCTAGCGTATGGGGTGTCGGCTTGCTGATGCTGGTGACCATCCTGGTGGAAATGATCCTGCTATGGTTCAACGTCTTGCAGCCGGAATATTTACGCGCGCCGATAGGTTGACGCCCCATGAGGTCGCGCAGCGCCAGTCGAACATTGGACGCACGCGATTTCGCATTTCGGACACAACCCGATTATCCTCGGTGTCTTTGCATTCTTGAATCGAGCGGCTCGCCGGACTGCCTGCCGACCTTAAGGCCAATAATTATGTCGTCTTCCAGCAAACGCTCTCCCAACGTGCCGCAGCGTAGAGAGCTGAGCCCCAGCACACTGGACTTTCCGGTGGTAGGTATTGGCGCCTCGGCGGGCGGTTTGCAGGCCATCAAAACCTTCTTCGAACACATGCCGAAGGACAACGGCATGGCGTTTGTGATCATTTTGCACTTGGCACCCAACCATCAGAGCATTGCCGGCCAGATCATCCAGGAATCGACCAAGATGCCGGTGCTGCAAGTCACCGAGTCGGTCCCGATCCAGAAAAACCACGTCTACGTCATTGCCCCCTCCCAACAATTGCAAATGAATGATGGCTATTTGAGGGTCGCTCCGGCGGAGCCACGCGTAGGGGGGCACGTCGCCATCGATCTGTTTTTTCGCGATCTGGCTGACGTGCACAAGGAACGGGCCTTTTGCCTGGTCTTGTCCGGCACCGGTACCGACGGCGCGGTGGGGCTTTCGCGGATCAAGGAACAGGGCGGCGTGACCATCGCCCAATCGCCGACCGATGCCGAATTCGATGGCATGCCACAAGCGGCCATCGACACCCAGATGGTGGATCTGGTACTGCCGGTGGCGGAAATGCCACAGAAACTCATGGAGCTGTGGCGCAACAGCCAGGCCATCCGCCTGCCAACCGCCAACGACCCGGAAATCCATACCCATCCACCGGCTGACGAACGTGAAGCCGTCGCGGCCGAGCAGGTCTTGCAGGACATCTTGGTGCAACTACGGGCCGGCACCGGGCATGACTTCAAGCACTACAAACGCGCCACCGTGCTGCGACGCATCGAGCGGCGGATGCAGGTCACCGCCCAGCCGGACTTGCCCAGCTATTACACCTACCTGCAAAACCATCCGGACGAAACCAAGGCCCTGCTGGGCGATCTGCTCATCGGCGTGACCAACTTCTTTCGTGACCGCGAGGCGTTCGAGGCTCTTGAACGCGATGTACTGCCCAACCTGCTCAAGCCTGTCGAACCGGGCGCCACGCCATCGGATGAGATACGCGTCTGGTCGGCCGGCTGCTCGACGGGCGAAGAGGCCTATACCCTGGCGATGCTGCTCAGCGATCAACTGCAACACGAGGGCAGTAGCGCCAAGCTGCAGGTGTTCGCCACCGATATCGATGAGCGCGCCATCGCGGCGGGCCGCGCCGGGACCTATCCCGAGGCCATTGTCACCGACGTACCGCCGACCCGGCTGCGCCAGTACTTCCACAAGGATGGTTCGGTCTATCGGGTGCGCAAGGAAATCCGCGAGCGCGTGTTGTTCGCCAAGCACAGCCTGTTGTCCGATCCGCCCTTCTCGCAGATCGACCTAATTGTCTGCCGCAACCTGCTGATCTACCTGGATCGTGAAGTACAACGGGAAATCCTGCAGATGTTCCACTTCGCCCTGCGCCCCGGTGGCTACTTGTTCCTGGGCTCTTCCGAATCGGCCGATGCCTGCCAGGACCTGTTCACCCCTGTAGACAAACGCAACCGGATCTTTCGCGCCAAGTACGGCACCAGCAGCAGCCGCCGTACCCCGACGATGCCCCGTGGCGGCTACATTCGCAGCACCCTGGCCCCCACGCCGCAAATTCTGGTTCCGCGCAAAGTGTCGTTTGCCGATATCCATCTGCGCGCGATCGAGCATGCCGCGCCGCCGAGCATGATCGTCGATGCCAATGCCGAAATCCTGCATATGTCCGAAAGTGCCGGGCAGTTTCTGCGGCACGTCGGCGGAGAGATGACGCGCAACCTGCTGGCGCTGGTCAACCCACAGTTGCGCCTGGAGATCCGCACCACGTTGTTCCAGGTGCATCAGAGTGGCCAGGCGGTCAAATCCCGCCAAGTGAGCATGGAGCGTGACGGCCGTCGTTACCACGTGGACTTGCTGGCTCAGCCCTACCGCGACGAGGAGTCCGATGGGGACTTCGTCCTGGTGATCTTCGAGGAGTCGGAGATCGACCCCGCCGAACTGCTGGAAACCAGTGCCAGCCAGACTGAAAACCAGGTGCTGTCCAACCTCGAGCGCGAGCTGCAACGTACCAAATTACAGTTGCAGGACACCATCGAGCAGGCTGAAGTCTCCAGCGAGGAGCTCAAGGCCTCCAACGAAGAAATGCAGGCCATCAACGAGGAACTGCGCTCGGCCACCGAGGAGCTGGAGACCAGCAAGGAAGAGCTGCAATCGATCAACGAAGAGCTGCTGACGGTCAATTACGAACTCAAGACCAAGGTGGAAGAGACCGACAAGATCAATGATTACCTGACCAACCTGATCGCCTCCACCGACATCGCCACGGTATTCGTCGACCGCAGCATGCGCATCAAGTGGTTCACCCCCCGCGCCACCGAGATTTTCAGCATGTTGCCGGTGGACACCGGGCGTTCGTTGCTGGACATCACCCATCGGCTGGATTACCCGGAGCTGGGCGCGGACGCCAGACAGGTGTTCGAATCGCTGAACATGATCGAGCGGGAAGTCAGCAGCAAAGGCGGCCGCTGGTACATCGCCAGGCTGCTGCCCTACCGCTCCAGCGAGGACCATATCGACGGGACCGTACTGACCTTTATCGACATCACCACGCGCTGGGCCGCCGAAGAAGAGCTGCGCCTGGGAGAGGAACGCATGCGCCTGGTGGCTGAAAGCACCCGGGACTACGCCATTATCCTGCTGGACGAACAGGGTGTGATCAGCAGCTGGAACACCGGCGCCGAGCTTATCTTCGGCTACACCAAGGGCGAAGCCGAGGGCGCCTACTACGATTTCATTTTCTCGACCGAAGACCGTAGCAACGGTGTCCCGGAAACCGAACTGAGCACCGCACGTACCCATGGTCGCTGCGAGGATGAGCGTTGGCACCAGCGCAAGGACGGCAGCAAGTTCTTTTGCAGTGGCGAGGTAACGCTACTCAGCAGTGATCATCTGCAGGGCTACGTGAAGATCGCCCGCGACCTTACCGGTCACAAGCGCATACATGAAGAACAGACCCAGCGGTTGATGGAAACCCAGAACACCAGTCATTTGAAGGACGAGTTTTTCGCGGTCATGTCCCACGAACTCAAGCATCCGCTGAACCTGATCCAGCTCAACGCCGAGTTGCTGCGCCGCCTGCCGGTGACCAAGACCGTCAGTGCAGCGGCGAAGGCCATCAACACCATCTGCGATGCCGTCGCCAGCCAGGCGCGCATCATTGATGACCTGCTGGACGTGGCGCGGGTGCGTACCGGCAAGCTGCGCCTCAAGCGCCAGGCGGTGGACCTGGGCCGGGTGCTGCAGGACATCTATACCGTGGTCATCAACGACAACCACCCCAACAAAGTGTCTTTGGAACTGCCCGAAGGTCCTGGCGGCGAGCTGGTGGTCTATGCCGACCCGACGCGGTTGGAGCAGATCATCTGGAATCTGGTGAACAACGCCGTCAAGTTCACGCCAAGCGGGGGCCGCGTACAACTGGTTGCATGCCGTGAAGGCAACGTCGCGCGACTGGACGTGACCGACTCGGGCGTAGGCATCGCCGCCGAACATCTGAATGAGGTGTTCGACTTGTTCGGCCAGGCCGAAACCCAGCACGCCACCCATCAACGCGAGGGGCTCGGCATTGGTTTGTCGTTGGTCCGACAATTGACCGAGGCCCACGGCGGCAGTATCGAAGTCAAATCCGAAGGGTTGGGCAAGGGCTGCACGTTTATCCTGCGCCTGCCCTTGAGCAAGACCGACGAGGCCGAGGCCAAGCCGTCGAACGCCGATGAGCAGGTCGGACGCTTGCGGGGGCTGACCATCCTGCTGGTGGACGACTCCCCCGACGTGCTGGAGACCCTCAAGCTCCTGCTGGAGATGGAAGATGCCGAGGTCGTTGGCTTCGACCAGCCACTGCAAGCGCTGGAAGCAGCCAAGAATGCACGTTTCGACGTGGTCATTTCCGACTTGGGCATGCCCGTGATGAATGGGCACGAATTGATGCAGGCGCTGCGCGAACTGCCTCACCTCAAAAACGTGCCCGCCATCGCCCTGACCGGCTACGGTGCCTCCGTCGACAAGCAGAAGTCCCGCCAATCGGGGTTCGACCAGCACATCGGCAAGCCGGTGTCCTATGACGAAATGATCGAGACGATCGAGCAGTTGCGGCGCTCTCATGTGAGCTAAGCGCCGCTTTCTGAAATCGGCTTGGGTTTGTGTGGCGAGGGAGCTTGCTCCCGCTGGAGCGCGCAGCGGTCCCAAACAGCTCGGACACGGTCTGAGTGCCTGGCTTAAGGACTGCTGCGCAGCCCAGCGGGAGCAAGCTCCCTCGCCACGAACGGCTTACCGCTCTTTCTTCATCCCGATCCGCCGGCGCATGTCGGCGGTGATGCTCTGGCGGGTTTTCTTCAAACCAGCCCACGGCTCGTGACCGACTTCCGCCAGGCGTTCATGGACGTTGTGCACGTTCCACAGGTTCGCGCCCTTGAGCTCGGCCACTTCTTCGCGAAAGATCGGCACCGACACCGGCAATCCTTCCCGGGTGCGTGCGGCATAGGCGCAAATGGTGGTGGCACCCAGGCCGTTGCGCAGGTAATCGATGAAGATCCGCCCTACCCGGTTCTTCGGCCCGGAGACGGCGGAGAAACGGTCCGGCAGCAGCTTGGCCATGTGGCTGACGATGGCATGGCTGAAACCCTTGACCTCGTCCCAGCCCAATTTGCGCGTCAGTGGTACCACGATATGGATACCTTTGCCGCCGCTGGTCTTGAGAAATGCCTTGAGGCCCAGTTCATCGAGCACCGACAAGGTCAGTTGCGTCGCTTCGACCATGCTTTTCCAGGGCAGCGCCGGATCCGGGTCGAGGTCCAGAACGAAGCGATCGGGTTTGTCCAGGTCCACTGAGGTCGCGTTCCAAGTGTGCAGCTCCACAGTGCTCATTTGCACCGCGCCGATCAGCGCCTCGGCGTTATTGATCATCATCACCGGGTGCCCCGTCACGGACTTGTCCAGGCTGGTGATGCCGGGAATGGCCAGGCGCTCGGCATTCTTCTGAAAAAACAGCTCGCCAGCGATTCCGTCCGGCGCCCTGACCAGCGCGACCGGGCGCTCGGCCAATTCGGGCAGGATGAACTCGGCGACGCTGGCGTAATACTCAGCCAGTTGCAACTTGGTAGTACCGCTGCTCGCGTCGATGATCCGCTCCGGGTGAGTGATACGGACCTTGCCGTCCATGGCCGGCGCCTGGGCGGCTTTGGCTTTGGCTTTCGCCTTGGATTTGGTCGACGGCGCCTCGGGCTCGTCCTTGGCTGCGATTTTCTTGGTTGCAGCGGGCTTCTTCACCGGTTTGGCAAGTTCCTGGGTGATCTCCTTGGCCGGCTTATCGTTGCGCAAGCCATGAAACACCGCATGGCGGACCGAGCCTTCCTTGGTCATCTCGGCATAAGCCACTTCAGCCAGCAAGGTCGGTTCCAGCCAATGCACGCCCTTGGCGTCGTAGCCGGTGGGCGGGTTGACCACTGCGGGCTTTTTCGTTTCCAGGGGCAGCAACTGTTGGTAGATGCTTTTCAGGGTGGTTTCGTTGAACCCGGTGCCGACCTTGCCGGCGTACCGCAATTCACCACTGTCGGCATCATGCAGCCCCAACAGCAGCGCGCCGAAGGCACTGCGGGCGCCCTTGGGTTCGCTGAAACCGACGACCACGAACTCCTGGCGGTTCTTGCATTTGAGCTTGATCCAATCGCTGCTGCGTCGGGACACATAGGCGCTGCCCATGCGCTTGCCGATCAGGCCTTCCATGCGCATCTGGCATGCGCTGTTGAGCAGGGCCTCGGGGGTTTCTTCGAATGCGTCGGAAAAACGCAGCAAGGGGTTGTCGTTATCCTTCAATACCGCTTCCAGCGCCGCCCGCCGTTCTTCCACCGGGACCTTGCGCAAGTCCGCGCCGTTGAGATACGGCAAATCGAACAGGTAATAGGCAATCTTGCCGCTGCTGCCGGCGTCGAAGGCGTTCTGCAGTGCCTGGAAGTCCGGCACGCCTTGGTCATCGGCGACGACCATTTCCCCGTCGAGCCAAGCCGACTCCAACCCCAACGCGGCCAGGGCTTCGGCCTGCTTTGGCAGTTTATGGGTCCAGTCATGGCCGTTGCGGGTGATCAGCCTGGCCTCGCCATTTTCGATCCGGGCCATGACCCGGTAGCCGTCGAACTTGATTTCGTAGAGCCACTCGCCATCGGGCGCGCTTTCCACCAAGGTCGCCAGCTCCGGCTTGAGGGTTTCCGGGATCGGTCCGGCCACTGCGCCGCTGAGGCTGGTTTTCGAGGTCTTCTTGGTCGACTTCGGTTTAGCGGCTTGTTCCGGTGCCTTCACAGCTTTGGCAGCGGCGGCCTTGCCGCGACGCTTGGGCACGATGGTACGGTCGCTGAGCACACTGTCCGGCTCGGCCTGCACCACGTCGTAATCGCTTTCGGGACGGGCCGCTTCGTCTTGATGCTTGATCAAAAACCATTGTTCTTGCTTGCCGGGCATATGAGTGCGCACCAGGTTCCACAGGCCACTGAGCTTTTCACCTTGCAGCTCGAACTTGAGCCGGCCCTTTTCATAGGCCTCAGAGGGATCGCCCTGGGGAATCCATACGCCACGGTCCCAGACAATGACATCGCCGGCACCGTAATGCCCCTCGGGGATGCTGCCTTCGAATGTCGCGTAATCGAGTGGGTGATCCTCGACATGCACCGCCAGGCGCTTGACCTTGGGGTCCAGGGACGGCCCCTTCGGCACTGCCCAGCTCTTGAGGGCGCCGTTCAGTTCGAGGCGGAAATCGTAATGCAGCCGCGTCGCGTCGTGTTTCTGGATGCAGAACTGCAAGGCGTGGGCGGTTTTTGCCGATTTGCGCGGGCGCTTCGCCGCCGGCTCCGGAGTGGCGGCGAAATCGCGCATGCGGTTGTAGTCGTCGAGGTTCTTGCTGCTCATGGGCCACCTGCTACCTGTTGCAAGGTCGGGTCGGCCACGGGCATCCCGGCTGTTTCCGCCAGCAATTGATCGACGACCCGACCCAACGCCTCCTCGATGGAGTCACCCAGCAGCAACCCTTGCTCGTAAAGGACAACCTGGCGATCGGCGCTGGTGCCTTCCTGCACGATGCGACGTGCTTGGGTGAACACATCCTCGACACCCAGCTGCGCGGCTGTCTCGCCAAAGGTCTGTTCCGCCAACGTCAGCCATTCGCCCATGAGCATCGGCTGCTCCTGCCCTTCGGCGATGAACTCCGCCAGGCTTCCGTGGCGCTTGGCCCGCCAGCGGTTTTCCTTGAGGATCCAGTGGGACATCAAGCTGTAGTTATCGCCAGGCCCGGGCTGGGCGACGGCATGAGCCACCATCAGGCGAAACAGTGAAACGATGCACAACACATCCTCGATCCTCGGACAGGCATCGCAGATTCGCAGCTCAAGGGTTGGATAGCGCGACGAAGGCCGTATGACCCACCAGCAGTCGCTGGGCTGGTGAATAGAGCCGGTCCGCATGAGCATGCCCACATAGCTGGCGAACGCCGCCTCGTCCTTGAAGAATTCCGGCACCCCCATGCGCGGCCATTCATCGCAAGCCACCTGGCGGTAACTGCTGAACCCGCTGTAGGCGCCGTTCCAGAACGGTGAAGAAGCGCTCAGGGCCAGCAACATCGGCAGCCACGGCAAGACCTCGTTCATCACCCGGACCCGATCCCTGTCCACCGGCACTTCGACGTGTACATGCAGGCCCGACAACACGCTCCGTCGCGCCACGCGCTGGTAATCATCGAACAGTTGCTGAAAATGCAATTCATCGGTGGGCTGCAAGACTTGGGTGGTCATTGGATGCGACCCCGCGCTGAGCAGGCCCAAGCCATGGGGGGCCAGGCACTGGTTCAGGCCGGTACGCACCTGGTTCAAGTACTCGGCGGCTTCCGGCAGGCTCTGAAAGATCGGCGACGCCATCTCGACCTGGCTCTGGAACATTTCATGGGCGAAGTGTTCGCCCAACTCGACCCGACAAGCCTGTACCGCCGCCAAGGACGGCTGTTCGGGCATGCAGCGGGTTTGCAGGTCTGTGACGAAGTATTCCTCTTCAATGCCGAACTTCAGATGCCTATTCATCGACAATCCCTCCGATGCCCGCACCGATGCGGGTTACCACCAACGCCACCACGGCGATCCTTTCCACGTCCTGATAACCCGGGGTCAGCAGCTCTTCGCCGAAAACGTCCGGGTCCAATTCTCGATAAGTCCAGGCAAACTCCGCCGAGTCACGCCAGCGCCCCAGCGCTTCAAGGAACGGATCACGGCCGTCGACCATCGCCACGCCGGTGTAGAGCACCAGCGAACCGCCGGCCGTGAGCCGGGGCAAGGCCTGCTCGACGATGCGCAGCGACAGCCCGGCGCCCAGCACACCACCGCCATTGCGGTAGGCGCGCTCGGCCGGGTCGGCCATATACGGTGGGTTGGCGACGATCAGGTCGAATTCGCCTTCCACATCCTGGAGCACGTCGCTGTGGGCGACCTCGATATTGCCGACTTCGGCCAGGGCGGCATTCACCGCGCACAGGCGCAGTGCCTGCGGATTGATGTCCAGGGCCAGCACTTGCGCCTCGCGCCGGGCCCGGGCGATCACAATCGCCCCGACACCGGCGCCGCAGCCAATGTCCACCGCACGGTGCACGGCGCCGAAGTTCTGTTGCAGGTGAGTATGGATCAGTTGAGCGAAGCGGTAGCTGTCCGGGCCGAAGAACACCGCATCGGTGGCCTGGGTGGGAAATGGCGAGTGGGCGAACAGCAAGCCATCCAGGCTCGACCAGCGCACCTGGCTGTACAACAGGCCATCGCGAGCCTCCAACACATGGGCGTCTTGCAGTTGGCGCTGTTCATCGGCGCTGATCAACCCCGGCGCAAAGGGTCGGGACCAGCCGAATACGTCGCGCAAGGTCTTGGAACGTTCGTTGCCGGGCCGCTGGTTGACCCGTTCGTGGGTCAGCGGCGTCGGGGTGATGAAGCGATAGCCGTCGGCGTGCAGGCGTCGGCCCAGCTGCAACAGCGCCAGGTCGGGTTCGGACAGGCGTTCCTCCTGATTCATACAGGGCTCCTAGCGAAGTATGGATTTGAGTTCGATGAACCGTCGGGTCGCCAACAGTCCAGCCGGGTGGCTATGACAGCGGGCCGAAAGCCAAGGCAGCAGGGTCTGTATCTGTTGGTCCGGTGACTGGCTGCGCAGCGTTTGCTCCAAGCGCTGGACGTCCGGGTCTTGCACCGGCATCGGCGGCTCACAGCTTGCACCGTGGGCCCGCCGTGGGCTTCGACGTGGGCCTTTTTCCAGCCAGTCTCCGGCGATCCAATCGTGCAGGAGTTGTTTTTCATAGGGGCTGAACACGCCGAACATGGCCGCGCCGGCACCTTCGATCAGCGTCCAGAACCGGCTGTCCTGCGGGTCCTGGTGGCGCTTGATCCAGCCCTTGCCTTGCAGCGCCTCGAGAAAACCTTCCAATTGCCCTGGCACTGCCAGCCATTGATTGACGGTCTTGCCTTCGAACTTGCAGTAGTCGGAATGCATGTGTTGGCCGAAGGGCCGCTTGCGTTCGAGCATGTCGAGAACTTCGCGGTACACGTCGAACGACTCGATGATCGCCCGGCTGCCCTGCCCCAGGTCATTGAGGCGATAGCCCAGGGTTACCCGACGCCAGAATGCTTCGCGGTCCGCTTCCATCGGCATCAACTGCATGAGCGATTGCACGGCCTTGTGGGCATGGCCGGTGCTGGCGTTATCGATGGTCACGTGCAGCGTGAAATAGTAGGGATCGATCTCCAGTTCGGTCAGCTCATAGGCGCTGATCAACAAATGCAGAGGCAGTTGTTCGTAGCCCAGGTTGTAGCCGATGACCTCGGGCAGGTATTCATCGCCTGCGTACCCCAATGCCAGTTGCACCGCACCTTGCAGGTAGCGCTCGTCGTCGATGTCTGGCGCATCCGGCAGTCCGTGTTCGGCCAGCAGCTTGCGGTAGATCACCACATGGTTCTGCGCTGGATAACCGTCCCCCAGCTCTTCCAGGTAAGTGCAGAGCAGCCCTTCGAAACGGTGGTCATGCCAGTGCTTGAGTACGCCGTAGAGCCAGGCGCCATCCACCAGTTTGGTCGGTGCCACGGCTTGGAGGAAATACAAGGCGTGGGCCTTGCTGGTGAAAAATTCGCGGGGGCCACCGCTTTTGCGCCGTTCCAGGTACTCGGCGTATTGCCGAGCGACGCCGGCACTGTGTTGTTCGACCCAGGCTTGTAGCGCGGCGGGATCGTCCGGCATGTCCTGGGGCAGCGCGCTGGCCTGTTCGAGGCACGACTGCAGGAGCGCTTGGGCGAGCGTTTGTTTGTCAGCGTCGTCCGGGCCATGGAGCAGCCGTTCGTAGGATTGGCGAACGGTTCCGGCATGAGTGACCGGTTGTACAGTGGCAGGCCGGGCCTGGAGGGGTGTCAGCACAGTCATAAGGGCCTCTTGGGTTTTCTGCTGGACGCTGAATCAGCACGTCTCTCCTTTTGCAGAGCCTTGCGCGCGGTGAAAAATTCCCTTGAGTTGAAAAGCAGCCGGATAAACGGGGCCGCACGGTTTTGACGGGAACCCTCGCTTCGCAGCGGGTCTCGAATGCTTTAAGTCGGAAACGCTGTTATGTGGCGAGGGTGCTTGCTCCCGCACACGTGCGTAGTGCTTGCGGTTTTTGGGGCCGCTTCGCAGCCCAGCGGGAGCAAGCTCCCTCGCCACAGAAGCAGGCCACAAGCGTCGGTTCCAGCCGTTCGTTTGAACGACCCACGCCAGGCCATCCAAGGAGCAACGATGATTTTCTCAGTATGGGTGGCGGTGCTCGGCGCCGTGTTGTTGACCTTGGCATTGACCTCTTCCTACCTGCGCTGGATGCCGGTGACGACATCGGCGATCTGCCTGGTGCTAGGGGTGGTGATCGGGCCGATGGGCCTCGGGCTGCTGAGGCTGGACGTTGGCGACTCTTCGGTCTGGATGGAACACCTCACGGAAGTCGCGGTGGTGTTCTCGCTGTTCGTCAGCGGCCTGAAACTGCGCCTGCCGCTCAACAACCTGACCTGGCGCGTCGCCTATGGGTTGGCCGGTCCGGTCATGATCCTGACCATCGCCGGGCTGTGCCTGGCGTTGCATTATCTGTTTGGCCTCGGTTGGGGGGTGTCGATGCTGATCGGTGCGATGCTCGCCCCCACCGATCCGGTGCTGGCGGCGCTGGTCCAGGTCAACGATGCGCGGGATGACGACCGGGTGCGTTTCGGCCTCTCGGGCGAAGCCGGGCTGAACGACGGCACCGCGTTCCCCTTCGTGATCCTGGGCCTGCTGATGCTGCGTGAGGACGGCAGCGGATTTCTCGGCGACTGGACCCTGCGCCATGTGCTGTGGGCGGTGCCGGCGGGTTTGCTGATCGGCTACTGGATGGGCCGTGGCATCGGCAAGCTGACCTTGTCGATGCGCATCAGGAACGCCGATAGCACGTTGTCACCCAACGATTACCTGGCCCTGGCGCTGATTGCCCTGGCCTACGTCGCGGCGGATTCGGTCCAGGCCTATGGCTTTCTCTCGGTGTTTGCCGCGGGGCTGGGACTGCGCCAGGCCGAGGTGCAATCGACTGACGGCGACGAGACGCCGGCTGAACATCGGGTGCAACCGGTGGTCGGCCATGAGGCTGTCGATCCTCAGCAAGCCGTGGTGGGCGATACCGAATCCCTGGACGAAGGCCAGGTCGCCGCCGGGGTGATGATGGGCGACATGCTGGCGTTCGGCAGCCTGGTGGAACGCTCCATGGAAGTGTTCCTGGTGACGCTGCTGGGCGTGGTCCTGGCCAATCATTGGGACTGGCGAGCGTTGGCCATCGGCGCCCTGCTCTTTGCCGTGATTCGCCCGTTGAGCGTAATGGTGATCCCTTGGGGCCCGCTGTTGGATCGACCGCAACGCCTGCTCATCGGTTGGTTCGGCATCCGCGGCATCGGCAGCCTGTTCTATCTGTTCTACGCCTTGAATCATGACTTGCGCCCCGACGTGGCGCAGCTGTGCATCAACCTCACGCTGTCGGTGGTGGCGCTGAGCATTCTGGTGCATGGGCTGAGCACACAGCCGTCCCTGGGGTGGTACGAACGTCAACAGAAGCCGGATTGAACCCTGGCGTGCAGGCTGCGGTTCAGCCGCCGGGATCGGTCACCTGGATGAACACCGAATACACCCCCAGCAGCACCCAGAAACTGGCAAAGATCCACGGGGTACGCAGCGAAAACAGCAGCGACTTGCGGTAGCCCTTGTGGGTCGATTCACGCTCGCTGAACAGCGGCGACTCGTCATAGACCAAGCCCATCAAGGGTTCGGCGCGCAACAGCTCGCTTTGTTTGAAATGCCAATGGTCGATGATCTCGTACGCCGCGCGGATGCCCGGCCAGGCGTTGAGCGAACTCAAGAAGCCCAGCAAGGCCAGCAATGGCGGCACGATCAGGGTAAACAGCTTGCCCCACTCAGGATTCAGATTGGCCATGCACGAGGCAAAGGCAATCACCAAAAAAGATTGGGCAGCCAGGTAGGCATCGGTTCGATTGGCCAGGATGCTGGTTTCGTACTGGATCTCCCGACGATAGAAATCCAGCCGCTCCTTGGGAGAGCCGAACAGCTTGGCGTTGTGTTCGGTCAGTTCTTCGTCCGGGGTCTGGCCGGTCAGGATCTTGGGCATTGCGCGGAGGGTTCCTCGGCGATGATTGGGACTTATTAGGAAACCCGCGACCGGGCAAGTTCAAGCCAATGGACCAAAGGCGCAGCGGATTCAACGAAACGCTCGCAGGCCGTCAGGGTCAGAAGATCGTCGAGGCCTGAGGACCTGAGTGTGGATTATCTTGGATGGGTGCAATGGCCGGCGATGGCCGTCACGGTACTGGCCGCCTGGTTGATCGGCTCCCGCCAGCCGCGGCGGCGGGTGGCGGGGTTCAGTTGTTTTATCGCCAGCAATATCTTGTGGGTGGTCTGGGGGCTTCATACCGACGCGTATGCGCTGATCGTGCTGCAGTTTTGCCTGTGTGCGATGAACTTGCGCGGGTTCAAGAAAAATACCGAGTAGGCAGGTGCCCTGCGGCGAGCCAGGCTGTCCGGCTGCTAGCTGATCGTCTGCCCAATGATTCGCACCAGGTCGATCTGCTTGAACGGCTTGATCAACCGAGGCAACTGCGTGGCAAAGCCTTCCAGGCGCTCGGCATAACCGGTGGCCAGGATGATGGGCAGTGTCGGTTGCCGCTCGCGCAGCAGTTTCGCCAGTTGCGCGCCGTCCATCTGAGGCATGGCCATGTCGGTGATGACCAGATCGATATCCGGATGACGCTCGAGCAACTCCAGCGCCTGGGCACCCGACGGCGCACAAATCACCCGGTGCCCGAGGTCTTCGATCAACAATCGGGTGCTGGTCAGCACCAGGCTGTCATCGTCCACCACCAGCACCAGCAATTCATGGACCGGCTGCGGTTGTAGCGCTTGAACCGGCGAGTTGCCTGGCGCCGAATCGCCGGCAACCGGCAACCATAGCTCGGCGGTGGTGCCCGTGCCCTTCTGGCTCTTGAGCGTCAAGCGCCCACCCAATTGCTCGGCCAGGCCATGGACCATGGATAACCCCAGCCCTGTGCCCTTGCCGACGCCTTTGGTGGTGAAAAAAGGATCGATGGCCGACGCCAATGTCGCCTCATCCATGCCCTCGCCTTCGTCGACGATCGACAGGCAAACATAGCGCCCCGGTGGCATCGGCACATCTGTGGCGGTTCCGGTGTCCGGGCTCTCTTCGGCCGCGATCAGTATCCTACCGCCTTGAGGCATGGCGTCCCGGGCGTTGGTTGCCAGGTTGAGGATCGCCAGCTCTAATTGGTTGATATCGGCCAAAACCGGCGGCAGTGACTCGGCGAAGCGGGTCTGGACATTGATCGAAGGCCCCATGGAGCTTCGCAACAAGCCGCTGATACCCTGCACCAGGACCGGCAGTTCCACTGATTCGTAGGTCAGTTTCTGCCTTCTGGCAAACGCCAGCATGCGTTGGGTCAGCGAAACGCCGCGTAGCGCTCCCTGGGTCGCGTTGTCCAGCAATTGCGCCAGCTTGGGATCGACGGGCATGCGCTTGCGCACGATTTCCAGGTTGCCGAGGATCACCGTCAGCAGGTTGTTGAAGTCATGGGCGATGCCGCCGGTGAGCTGGCCGATGGCGTGCAGTTTCTGCGACTGGAACAGCGCCTCGCGGGCCTGTTCCAGGGCCAGTTGGGCCTGGGTGGCGTCGGTGATGTCGCGGGTGATCTTGGCGAACCCCAGCAGCGTGCCGGTATCGCTGCGGATCGCATCGATGACCACATGGGCCATGAACCGCGTGCCATCCTTTCGCAAGCGCCAGCCTTTTTTCTCGAAGCGCCCCTCGCTGGCGGCAATGCTCAGGGCACGCTTCGGCTCCCCGGCGTCGCGATCTTCGGGCGTATAGAACATCGAGAAATGCTGACCGATGGCTTCAGTCGGCAGGTACCCTTTGATTCGCTGCGCCCCCAGGTTCCAGTTGGTGACCTGGCCATCCGGGTCGAGCATGTAGATGGCGTAGTCGGTCACGCTTTGCACCAGCAGCCGGAACTGCTGCTCGCTTTGCTTGAGGGTTTCCTCGGCCATCTTGCGATCGGTCAGATCGCGGGTGATCTTGGCGAACCCCAGCAATGCACCGCTCTGGCTGTCGATGATCGGGTCGATGACCACATGGGACCAGAACAGCGTGCCGTCCTTGCGCACCCGCCAGCCCTCGCCTTCGAAACGTCCCTCACGCACAGCAGTGTCCAGCGCCCGTTGCGGCAGGCCGGCGGCGCGGTCCTGATCGGTATAGAACCGGGAAAAGTGCTGGCCGAGGATTTCGGCCTCTTCGTACCCCTTGAAGCGCCTTGCGCCTGAGTTCCAGCTCGTGATGATCCCCGACGGATCAGTCATGTAGATGGCGTAGTCGACCACGGCGTCAATGAGCAGGCGAAAGCGCTGTTCTTGGTTGATGAGGGCAGTCTTGAGGTCGTTATCGGGCATCTGGCCGGGGCATCCATGTGGATTTCTGCGGAGTATCGCGCAAGTCGGGTGTCAGGAAAAACTATTGGGATTTTGGAGCATGTTCTTCCTGAGCCACTGACCACCAACGCGGCAACAAGTGCTGCACCCTCGCCTCGCCGAACCGATCATCGATCAGCATCACCACGCCGCGGTCTTGCTGGGTGCGGATGACGCGGCCGGCGGCCTGTACGACTTTTTGCAGGCCCGGATAGAGGTAAGTGTAGTCGTAGCCATCGCCAAAAATCGTCGCCATGCGCTGTTTGATCTGCTCGTTGACCGGGTTGAACTGTGCCAACCCCAACGTGGCGATGAACGCGCCGATCAGCCGCGAGCCGGGCAGATCGATGCCTTCGCCAAAGGCGCCGCCCAGCACCGCAAAGCCGATGCCTTGGCTGTGCTCCATGAACCGTTCGAGAAAGGCCTGCCGGGGCGCTTCGCCCATGCCACGTGACTGTGTCCAGGTCGCGATCTGCGGGTGCCGCGCCGCAAACAGCGCGGCCACTTGCTGCAGATAATCGAAGCTGCTGAAAAAGGCCAGGTAGTTACCCGGCCGTTCGTTGAACTGACGGGCCATCAGCTCGACGATCGGTTCCAGCGACGCTTGGCGGTGGGCAAAACGGGTAGAGATCCGGCTGACCACCTGGACATCCAACTGCTCGGCCTGGAACGGTGACTCGACGTCGATCCACACGGTGTCCGCCGGCGTACCCAGCAGGTCGGCGTAATAGTGCCGAGGGCTCAAGGTCGCGGAAAACAGCACGGTACTGCGCGAGGCCGTGAATCGCGGGCGCAGGAAGCCGGCCGGCACCACGTTGCGCAGGCACAACGTGGACACGCTGCGCTGGCGGCCGAGTTCGCGCTTGTGGATGTCGAAAAGAAAGTGCTCGTCGAAGGACTCCGCCACCCGGCCAAACTGCAAGGCGTCGAAGTAGAACGCCTGCAAACCGCTGTCGAGACCTTGCGGATGGTCATTGAGGTAGTCGCCGATGGCGGTGGTGCAGGTTGCCAAGGCCTGGAGCAGTTTTTCCGGCGGTTTTTCATACGCCTGATAGGCCGCCACCTGTGGTGCATGCAAGGCATTCCACTGGCGATGGACCCGGTCCAGGGATTTCTTCAATGCCGCTGGCGCGGTTTTGCGCACCGCCGCCAACGTGGACGGATCCAGGGTCGCGCTGTACATCTTGCGCCCCCGCTCCACCAGGTTGTGAGCTTCGTCCACCAGGGTCGCGACGCGCCAGCCGTTAGCCTGGGCCAGGCCGAACAGCAAGGCGCTGAAGTCGAAGTAATAGTTGTAGTCGGCGACCACCACATCGACCCAGCGAGCCATCTCCTGGCTGAGGTAATACGGGCAGACATCATGGGCCAGCGCGATCTCGCGCAACGCCGCCTGATCGAGCAACGTGACTTGGCTGGCTGCGGCCCGGGCATCTGGCAAACGGTCGTAGAACCCTCGGGCCAACGGGCAGGATTCGCCGTGACAGGCCTTGTCCGGGTGTTCGCAGGCCTTGTCCCGGGCAATCATTTCCAGCACCCGCAACGGCATCGATGGCGCGCTGCGGGTAATCACATGAGCAGCGTCCAGCGCCAGCTTGCGCCCTGGGGTTTTCGCGGTAAGAAAGAACACCTTGTCCAGCTGCTGCGGCGCCAGGGCCTTGAGCATGGGAAACAGTGTGCCGAGGGTCTTGCCGATGCCAGTGGGTGCCTGGGCCATCAGGCAACGCCCGGTGCTGACGGCCTTGAACACCGACTCGGCGAGGTGCCGCTGGCCCTGCCTGAAATTGGCATGGGGAAAGCCCAGCGTCTGCGCCCCGAGGTTACGCGCCTGCCGATGGGCCATTTCCTGCTCGGCCCAGGCCAGGAACAGCGCGCATTGTTCTTCGAAGAACGCCTGGAGTTGCGACGCTTCGCAGCTTTGCCGCAGACAGGTTTCCTTTTCGCTGACGATGTCGAAGTACACCAGCGCGACGTCGATGCGCGGCAGCTGCAACTTATGGCACATCAGCCAGCCATAGATCTTCGCCTGGGCCCAATGCAATTGCCGATGGTTGTCCGGCTGTTTGGTCAGATCGCCGCGGTAGGTCTTCACTTCCTCGAGGCAATTGCGGGCCGGGTCATAGCCATCGGCGCGACCTTTGACGTGCAACGCCTGGTAGCGGCCCTCCAGGGGCACCTCGGCCTGGTAGCCCTCGCCACGTCGCGAGGCTACGGTGCGGTGGCCGGCGATGCCTTCAAGGGCGGTGGGCGACGGCGTGAAGCGCAGGTCCAGGTCGCCCGCCTTGGCGGTGAACTCGCACAACGCCCGCACCGCGATGCTGTAGCCCGACGCCTGGGTCATGCGCCCTGCTCCGCCCACTGCACATAGCAGACCGCCACGGGCATCTGGTGCTCGTGGCAGAATTCCAGCCAGCGCAATTGGTTGTCTTGCAGGCGATCACCGGGCCCCTTGACCTCGATCATGCGGTAGGTCTTGTGCTGCGGCCAGAACTGGATCAGGTCCGGCATGCCGGCGCGGTTGGCCTTGATGTCCAGCAGCAGACGGTGGAACCAGTGCTTGAGGTGCTCGGCCGGCAGGCATTCGAGGGCTTGTTCCAGCAGGGCTTCGGACAGTGCGCCCCAGAACACGAAAGGCGATTGCACGCCCCATTTTTCTGCGTGGCGCCGGACGATGGTGTCCCGATAGCGCCCATCGTCCAGCTCCGCCAGGCAGGCCGCGAACAGCTCGGCGCGACGGCTGTGGAAATCTTCGTTGAGCAAGTCCACCGGTCCGCGCTGGAACGGATGGAAAAACGCCCCCGGCAGTGGCGCGAAGATCGCCGGCCAGCACAGCAGGCCGAACAGCGAATTGATCAGGCTGTTCTCGACGTAATGCACGGGAGCTGATTCATCGTGCAGGTGCGCCTGGACGTGGTACTCCACCGACAACGCCGGGTCGACACGGGGCAGATGCAAGTCCAGCCGTTCCACCTCCCGGGCCATGGCGCGCGGTACCGGTGGCCCGCCCAGCTTGCGGCGCAACCGGGGCAGGATCCTGAGCAAGGCCTGGGTTTCAGCGCCATCCTGCGGCGCTTGCGCGGCCGCTTCGCCCAATTCAAGGGCCAGGGCATATTCGCCGATGCGCTCCAGCACGCGGATCATCCGCAACCGCGCCTGCGGGTACGTGCAATCGCGATACAGACTCAAGGCCAGGGCGAAATCACCGATGCGCTCGCCGTGCTGGCCGATCTGGAACAACAGCTTGCTCCGGCGCCGCTCCAGCCAAGGATTGTCCAGGGACAAGTCATTGACCTGGGCAACGATGTCTTCAAGGGATTCGCCGGCTTCGAAGTGCTGCTGGCATTGGTGCAGGAACAGGCCGGCATCGACGTCCTGGCGGTTGCGCAAGCCACGGGATTCGGCGCTGAACTCGACCGTTTCGTAGGTGTAGATGCCCAGGTCCGCCAGGACGAACTCCGACCAGTCCTGGTAAAGGTTGCCGAAAAACATCAATCTCAGCCGGTCGCACAGGGGCATGATCGTCAGGCTGTAGAGCCGGTCATCGAGTTGCGGGCACCAGGCACTAAACGGCTGGGGCTCACTGAAGTGATCGCGCAGGGCCTGCTGCCATTCGGTCTTTTTCGCCTTGGGTCGCTCGATCAGATGGCCCAGGTACAAAAGGATTTCCGGCTTGAGCAACACGTCGAACAGTTCGTCGAGGCCCAGGGGAGCCTGTTCTTCGACCCAGCCATGGGCCAGCAAGGGCTCCACGGCAACGCCGATATCGCCAATTTCCGGGTAATGCAGCTTGCTGTGGCGAAAGCGCAAACCCTTGCGCATGACCATCCGCACCAGCAAGCCTTGGGAGGCACGCGACAACAGCGCAAATTCGTCGATGAACCGCTGTTCCTCGGCGCTGAGCACGTCGGCATAACGCTTCGCCAACCAGGCAAGCACCTGCTGGAAGTTGTTCAGGTAGTAAAAGGGATCGTCGAGAGAGCTGGCTGTCACGGAACAAAGCGCCGAAGGAAGCGAAAGTACTGGTTATGCGTACAGATAACAGCAACGAACGGCCCAGGCAACTGCAAAAGATGAACGGTTCCCTATATTTAAGGTGAAATCCTTCTATCGCTGATGAACTTTCCTACGGTAAGCGAGACCAATGGCGGTTGACTAAACGTGATGGCGCGGTCGAATCAGTTGATCCGTGTCCTTTGAGTGAGAGGTTATGGTTATGAACATCAGGACTCTGGGCCTGCCCCTGGTCACCGTGGCTTTCCTGGCATTGGCCGGCTGCGCGTCGCCTACCGTGGTGACCCTGCAGAACGGTACTCAGTATTTGACCAAGGACACTCCCAATACGCGCACCAGCGACGGCTTCTACGAATTCGAGGATATTGCCGGCAAGAAAGTCCGGGTCCGTGCTGATGACGTAGCGACTATTCGCAAGGAAGACTGATCTTCGGTGTTTGCCTGACAGGCCGTCATCGCAAGCTTGCTCGCTCCCACAGGGTCGTTCACAACAGAACCTCAAGGGGAGCGAGCTTGCTCGTGATAGCGATGTCAGGCGAACACGATCCCCTCGCCGCCCAACTGGGCAATCCCCACACCCACCAGGGTCACGGAGCTGTCCCCCACCTTGAGCAGCGTGTCATTGCCCACTTGTGACAAGTGCTCGCTATAGTCGTAACCCGAGCCGGCGCCTTGAACGCCGAGAAATATCAGCTTGTCCCCCGCGTCATAGCCACTGATCCGGTCCTGGCCGAACGCGCCGTTGAAGACAAACGTGTCGCTGCCGCCTCCCGATTGCATCAGGTCATTGCCCGTGCCGCCGACAAAGGTGTCGTTACCCGCCCCGCCCACCAGCCCATCATTGCCGTCCTGGCCGAACAGCCAGTCGCCGGTTGCGCGCGCCAACAGGGTATCGTCGGCCGCGCCGCCCTTGACCGATGACGCATACGCCGTGACGTTGGCGCCCGTCACCAGGCCATTGGCGCCGACGCTGTGGTTCACCTCGTTTTTCAGCAGCCCCCACAACGCCCCGGATTCCTGGCTGACCAAAGTGCCGATGTCATGGGTGATGCTGATCGCGCCATGGGCATCACGAATGTACAGGGTCCCGGTGCCGTCATGGGCGAAGCTGAAATCCTTCACCGACTGCTGCAATTGCAAGGTGTTGTTACCCTGCCCGCCCAGGATCACGTTGTAGCCACCGCCGTCGCGAAAGGTGTCGTTGCCGGCGCGGCCTTCCAGGTAATCATTGCCCTGGCCGCCCTGGATCAGGTCCTCGCGGTCGCTGCCGATGATGAAAGTGCTGCCGCTGTGGGCCTCGGCGTTGCGGTTGAGGTCTTGCACCCAAGTATTGCCGCGCGCCGGATCGGACAGGTTGGCAACGATGATGGTCGAGTCTTTCTCGGTGAGGTCGTAGAACGCCGAGCCCAGGATCCGGCCCATGCCATCGCCGTAGCCGGTGGGCAAATGGGAAATCCAGGTGGGAATGTTGAGGATGGAAAACGGCAGCACGTTCCACGTCGCCGAGGCGTAGTGGTCGTTGAAACTGACGATGTTGTTGGTCGCCGACTCCTGCGGTGCATCGTGCACGCCCACCGAAGCGAAGTTGAACGTCGAGCCATCCAGGGCGCGGAATACCGGATCGTTTTCATAGCCGATGTTCAAGACCTTGTCGGTGCTGCTCTGGGTCGGCGAGGCGTAGGCAATGTAGTTGGCGTCGGCATAGAACCCGGACCATTTGCTGGTGCTCAAGTCCGCCAGGCTGTTGACCGCCAGGCCGCCCAAGCTGTGGCCGCTGACCAGTACGTCGTCGCCCGAGAGGCCATGGGCCTGGGCAAACTTCGCGACATCCGCCAGCAGATTGCCAAACGCTTCACCCACGTAGTTTTTTGCATAGTCCTTGGGCCCCAGCGCTGCCATGACGTCGTTGATGATGTCGCCAATGGAATCGCCGATCAGATCCTCCCGTGGACCGCTGGTACCACGAAACGACACACCGATCTCCGTCAGGTGCCCCGCAGCGTCGTATTTGCCCAGGATCTCCACTTGCGCGGTGGTGTAGCCGGCTTTTTCGCCAAAGAACGTGCCGCGACCGTCGACTTTCCCGGTGTAGCCCAGCTGCGACGCGCCGATGGGGGTCCAACCGGCCTTCTGCACCGCTTGCAGGGCGAGCTTTTCCGAGTCTGGGTTCCATGGCACGCCGGGAATCACGCCCTGGGAATCGCTGCCGCCGAGCAGCGCCGTGACCAGCGTCGCCGGCAAGCCGGTGCCGAAACCGTTGTGCTGGTAGCCGGCGGCAAAACCGTTGTCGAGGTTGTGATAGGAATACAGCATGATCGCCATCGCATCGCCGACCAATGCCTTGGATTCAGGGGTGCTGAAATGCTTGTAATCGTAGATACCCATGGTGGTTGCTCGCTTTTTGTTGTTGGAATGCTGAAACCGGGTTTCAGGGGATTGGCTGTGGCAAGGGCACGTCCCCCTCGCCACAGAGGGGCTTGGTCAGAACTGCCAATCCAGCGTCAGGCCCACGCCGTGGGATTTATCCCTGGAACCGAGCAGGCCGTTGTAGTCCAGGTTGACGCGCACATCCTTGGCCACCGCAAGGCCGGCTCGAGCGCCGATCACGGCGGCGTTGCGGTCCATGGACACGCTGCGCACCGCGAAAGTGTCGTTGCTGCCGGCAAAAGCCAGGTCCTGTTCGGAGCGGGTGTCGCTCAGGTTGTGCTGCCAGCCCAGGGACCCGGACAACTGGAGTTGCTGCGCTTGCGACAACGCCAGGGTGTGACTGGCACGCAGACCCAGGGTCGAGAGCACGGCGTCGCGGCGATCGTCGCCACTGTGCAGGGCCGCGCTATCACCTTTTTCATGG
This sequence comes from Pseudomonas sp. Q12-87, assembly GCF_001269755.1. Taxonomy (NCBI): domain Bacteria; kingdom Pseudomonadati; phylum Pseudomonadota; class Gammaproteobacteria; order Pseudomonadales; family Pseudomonadaceae; genus Pseudomonas; species Pseudomonas sp. Q12-87. The sequence goes on from NZ_LHVI01000020.1 coordinate 26,610, forward strand.
AAGCTGTCGCTGTCCAGGTGCACGTAGGCCAGGTTCGCGAACGGTTCCAGGGCTATCGGTTGCAGGTCGAGGCGATACGCCGCCTCGGTGAACAGCTGGGCGGTCCGGGCGTCACGCTTGGTTTTCTCCCGGCCACTGACGTCACCCCATTGCAGATCGCGTTTGACGTCGATGCGGTGCCAGCTATAGGCGGCGCCTGCGGTCAAGCGCAAGGCATCGATTTCACGGCCCAGATAGACGCCCAGGTGATAGCTGTCGGCTTTGACGGATGAATGAGTGCCGTCGCCCATGCTCAACGAACTGTCGCTATAACCGGTGACGAAGCCCAGTCGGGTCTGGTCGCCGATCAAGCCATCGACACCGGCCAGCAGGCCGCCGATCGAATGGCTGGTACTGGCGTTGTCATGCCCTCCATCGTCTTTGCCCCAGGCACCGAGCACCTTGAACCAGGCATTGCTGTCGGCATCGGTCGGTGTACCAGCGTCATACAACGCGTCCTGGCGCAAGCGATCGCCGACGGCATCGCGCAACTGGCGGCTGTCGTTGATCAGCAGCGTGCCGATGGCCGGGTGGATCTCACCGGACAGCTGCTGGAATGCCTGTTGCGCCACGGCAGCGCTGGGCGACAGCAGCAAGGCTTCATAAAGCCCGTTGCCCGCGCCCAGTCCTTCGGCGGCGACGGCGACGGCGCGTTCGTTGCGCGTCAGGCCCAGGCTGGCGAACGATGCGTCGTTACGCTCCACCGCCAGTTGGACGCCGCCTGCGGTGTAGGCCAGGTCACCACCGAGAAACGCATAGTTGGGCAACACCTCCCCGAAGCGCCCATCAATACCGCCAGCGGCCTGCAGGATATTGAATTGCCGACCGAGCAGGCTTTTCGCCTCGCCAGCGCTGAGCAGTGTCGGGCTGTTTTCCAGGGACAGCGACACCGTCGCCCCGTCAATGGAGGCCTTGCCGCCGGCAACGATCAGGTCGCTGGACGTAGGCGAGACTTCTACGGCGTAGTTCGAGCCGGGCTGGAACGTCACGTCCCCGGCCACTTGCAAGGTGCCGATGGAGTTGCCCGGCGCCACGCTGCCGCCACGGTTGGCGGTCAGGCTGGCGATACGACCGTTGCCACCGAGCACACCGCCGTCGTTAACGGTGACCGCCGAAGCCAGCGAGCCATTGATCGCCAATCGCCCTTGATTGACCAGGGTCGGTCCGCTGTAGGTGTTTTCGCCGGTCAGCACCAACGTGCCGATGCCCTGCTTGGTCAGCCCGCCATGGCCGGAAATGTCGTTGCGCCAGACATCCAGGCCACACTGGATCCCGCTGCACACCCGCTCGGTAGGCTTGCCGGCGTCGATGATCGCGCCGATGCCCGGCAGGTCCGCGACGAACTGGCCGGAGCCATAGGCGCCCTCGATTCGATACGCCTCGGGAATGTCCTGCTCGGTCACCAACATCGACGGGCCATCGATGGCCTTGCCCAGGTTGATCATGCCCCAGCCATACAGCGAATCGACACCCGGCGCGCCCATGTCGGTGGCGGTGGTGCGCAACACGCTGGCGACCTGCGCGCCGGTCATGTAGGGGAAACGCTCCATCAGCACCGCAACGCTGCCGGCCACATGGGGCGCCGCCATCGACGTACCGCTCTTGTTGCCGTAACCCACCGTCAGGTCATCGGCACTGGTGCCACCGATCACGGCGCTATAGACCCGGGTGCCGGGGGCTGACACGCAGAAACTCGCGGTGTAGCCGCAGCGCGACGAGAAGGTACTGATGGTGTAGGGGTTCGGGCTGGCGGTATCCGGGTTGACTTGCAACGCGGCGACGGTGAGCCAGTTCGGTGCGATGTCCGGGACGAAATACGCCAGCCCGGCGATGGCGTCCGGGTTGTTCAGGTTGTAGTCGTTGCCGGCGGCGAAAATCGTCACGATCCCGCTGCGGGCCGCGGCGATAGCGCCTTCATACGCGCCGCCGGGCGGGGTGCCGAGTAGCGGCTTGATCTGGTCGAATTGCAGTTGTGCGTCCTGCACGGTGAAGTGCGGGAACGCTGGGTCACGGCCTCCCTGGTCGAAACGGTCGGTGATGCCGATGCCCCAGCTGTTGTTGATGATGCGCGCGCCACTGGCAATCAGGGCATCCCAACCGGCCTTGTACACCGCGCCATCGTTGCCGAGGATGATGCCGTCTTCGGGGCCGGGGTCGCCGTTGTCGGCGCTGATGATTTGCGCATCGAACGCCACGCCATGCATCGGGCCACCGTCGCGGCTGCCGGCGGCAATCCCGCCAACGTGTGTGCCGTGGGAGCCCAGCTTGCCATCGGAACCCACCGTGGGTGAACCGTCGTAGCGGAACGGATCACCGGCCTTTACCGGGATGTACGGGTCGGTGTATTGACGGATGCCGCTGGTGACCAGGGTCACGACCTTGTTGGGGCCGGAAAACTCCGGATGTGCCGCGTAGACGGGTTGGTCGAAGATCCCCAATTTGACGCCCTTGCCGGTGTAGCCGGCGGCGTAGGCTTGCTGGGCGTTGACCGCCCCAAGGCCCCATTCGGCATTGAATTCACTGCTGCGCCAGCTGTCCGGATTCCCCGGCCTGCCGCTCTCGACATACGGCGCGGCGTGGGCCGTACCGAGGGTCGCCAGGGCGCAGAGCATGGCGTGGTTGAGGGTTTTCAACAGAAACAGCCGGCCCGTTTGCCCGGGTTGTTTTTTGTGTTTCATCCGAACCTTCCTTAGTGATTGCCAAAGTTGTTGCCAAAAACCTTTGGTTTGCCCTGCCCCTGTCACAGCGGCAGCCGGCTAGCGCTCTTGCGCCAAAAATGCTTCATCCACTTTCGCCAGGTCCTGGGCTCCCAACGTGCCGGCGTAGTAATGCAACTTGGTCCAGGCCATGAGGTAGTCGTAGCGAGCCTGGGCCAAGTCGCGACGAGTGGTGTAGAGCTGCTGCTCGGCGTTGAGGGCGTCGAGGTTGACCCGCTCGCCGCCGAGAATGCTTTGCCGGGTCGACACCACCAGTGCCTCGGCCGAGGCCAGGGCTTTCTGGTAGGCCTTGAGCTTGTTCACGCCCGACGCGCAGGCACTGAACTGGCGGCGCAGCTCGATCAGCGTCTCACGGGTCTTGGCATCCAGTTCGTATTTGGCCTGTTCCATGGTGCGGCTGGCCTGGCGGGTCGACGCCGAGACCCCGCCGCCGGCATAGAGCGGCACGCTGACTTCCAGGCCGATGGTGTTGGTGTCGTAGCGCTGGTTATAGGTGTTGCCGCTTTCCGATTCGTTCTGGCGCATCGTCGCGTAGGCGCTGACTTTGGGCAGGTGGCCGGCGCGGTTGCGCTCCACCTCGAAGCGCGCCACGTCCACGGCCTGGCGCTGCGACGCCAGGTTCGGGTTGTTGCTTACCGCCATCTCGTGCCAAGTGTCGAAAGTGGCCGGCTGCAACGCAAAAGTCTGGAAGGTGTCGTTGAGGGGGGCCAGGTCGCCAATGTCCAGGGTGGGCACGCCAATCACCGCGCCAAGCTCGCGCAGGGAAGCGTCCTGTTCGTCTCGGGCCTCGATCTCTTCGGCGATCGCCAGCTCGTAGCGCGCCTGAGCCTCGAGAATGTCGGTGCGCGTGCCTTCGCCCTGGCGGAACAGGTGCTCGTTCTGCCGAAACTGCTGTTCGAACGCCTTCTTCTTCGCCTGGGCGATGTCGATCTGGTCTTGGGCGAACAGCGCCTGGGTGTACTGGCTCAGCACCCGCACCAACAATTCCTGGCTCTTGCCGCGAAAGTTTTCGTCGGCGAACAGTGCCTGGGCCACGCCTTTGCGATAAGCGGCATACGCCTCGTAGTCCAGCAACGGTTGTTGCAGGGTCAGGCTGGAGCCGTAGCTGCTGTAGTTGCGATCGTCGTGCTGGCTGGCGCCGCGATCGTTGAGGTAGGTGACCTTGGACTGGTTGCGGCCTTTGTTGTAGCTGTAGCCCAGGTGCGGCAGCAGGCCGGCGCGGCCGATGGCACGGTTCTCAAGGCCTGCGTCGCGCTCCTTGATCGCGCCGAGGTAGACCGGATCATTACGCAGCGCCTGCTCATAGAACTCAAAGGGGCCCATGGCCCAGACGTTGTTGCACACGGACAGGGCCAGCACGGCCCACCATTGGAAACGCTTCATACCGCCGGATATCCTTATTCTTCGGTCAACGCAGAGCCGGCTCGGTCGAGCAGCGGTTTGAACAGGTAATTGAGCAGTGAGCGCTCGCCGGTGCGCACGAACATCTCAGCCGGCATGCCAGGCTTGATCACCAGGCCGTTGAGCTTTTCCATCGCCACGTCGCTGACGCTGCTGCGCAGGACGTAATACGGCGCGCCGGTCTTCTCATCGACCATCTGGTCGGCTGAAACCAGGCTGACTTCCCCGGGCACGCGTGGTGTGCGGTTCTGGTTGAAGGCCGTGAAGAGGATGTCCACTGGCAAATGGGCGTCGACCTTGTCGATCAGGTTGACCGGCAGGTGCCCCTCCACTTCCAGGCGCGTGCCTTGGGGCACGATCTCCAGCAAGGTATCGCCCTGGCGCACCACCGCCCCTTCGGTGTGCACCCCCAGGTTGACGGCGATGCCGTCGGCGGTGGCGAGGATTTCGCTGTGCTGCAACTCGAATCCGGCGGACTTCAATTGCTCTTGCAGGGTTTCGCTCTTGAGCTGGGCGTCGGCCAGCTGGGTACGCACCTCTTTCTGATACTCCTCGTTGTGTTGCTGCAATTTCAGGCGCGACTCGACGATCCCCTGCTCCACCCGCCCGCTTTCACCGCTGTTCTGCGCCAGTTCCTGCTGCACTTGTGACAACTGGCGTTGGTAGTCCAGCAGGCGGTTGCGCGGGATGTAGCCGTTGTCCGCCAAGGGCTGCAAATTAGCCAGTTGCAGGCGCAGGGATTCGGCCTGGGCGATCAAATCGCTCCGGGCGCGGCGCATGCCGGCCAGTTGCGCAGTAGCGCCCTCGATGCCGGCACGCAACGCCGCCTGCTCCCGGGCAAAGGCTTCGCGACGACTGCTGAACAGCTGCCGCTGGCCTTCAAGCACCAAGGCCAGGCGTGGGTCGGGATCGTGGCTCAAGGCTGGCGGAAAACTCACCTGCGCCAGGTTGTCCCGTTCGCTTTGCCAGCGCGCCAGGCTCGCCCAGGTCATCCGATATTGGGCTTGCAGCGATTGCACGTCGGCGGCGGCCTGGGTCTGGTCGAGGCGGAACAAGGGCTGGCCCTGCGTCACCGCCTCGCCTTCGCGTACCAGGATCCGGCTGACCACGCCGCTGCTGATCGACTGCACCGCTTTGCGCTTGCCCGAAACCACCACGGTGCCTTGCACCGCGATGCCCTGATCCAGCGGCGCCAGGCTGGCCCAAGTGAAAAAACTGCCGGCACCGACGAGCGCCAGGACCCAGCCCATGCGGGTAAAGAACCGGGCATCGTGCTCGGGGCTGTGTGAATGTTCCAGATTCATCTCGCGATCCTTGCTCATGCGCCGCTTGGCTTGCTGGCGGTCTGGTATTGGCGACTCATGCTCAACCCGTTGGGCGCCGCCATGGCCTTGTCCCGCGGTGATTCGGACTGGCCCGACAACGCCCGCAGCACGTCCTGGCTCGGCCCAAAGGCCTGCACTCGGCCTTCGTTGAGCACCAGCAACTTGTCGGCCTGGGCCAGCGCCGAGGAACGGTGGGTGACCAGCACGACGCTGCTGCCCTGGGCTTTCATCTGGGCAATCGCGCCGGCCAGCGCGGCCTCGCCGACCGTGTCGAGATTGGAGTTGGGCTCGTCGAGCACCACCAGGCTCGGCCGGTCGTACATCGCCCGGGCCAGCGCCACGCGTTGCTTCTGCCCGCCCGAAAGGCCACTGCCATCCTCCCCGAGCACCGTGTCGTAGCCCTGGGGCATGCGCAGGATCAGTTCATGAACGCCGGCCTGTTGCGCAGCCGCCACGACTTTTTGCGGGTCGGCTTCGCGAAACCGGGCGATGTTCTCGGCGATGCTGCCGCTGAACAGCTCAATATCCTGGGGCAAGTAACCGATGTGCGGGCCGAGCTGCTCACGATTCCAGCGGTGGATGTCCGCCCCGTCCAGACGCACTGTCCCGGCGAGGGTTGGCCACACGCCTACCAGCACACGGGCCAGGGTGGACTTGCCGGAGCCCGAGGCGCCCAACACGCCGAGCACTTCCCCGGCCGCCAGGCTGAAACTGACCTGTTGCAGCGTGGCCTGGCGCTGGCCCGGTGGCCCGGCGCTGACGTGCTCGAAGCTCACCTGGCCCTTGGGCGGCGGTAGGGTCATACCGTCATCCTGGGGCGCAAACGCCTGCAACAGCGCATCGAGACGGCGGTACGCCAGCTTGGCGCCGCTCCACTGCTTCCACACGGCGATCAACTGGTCGATGGGGCTCAGTACCCGCCCTATCAGGATCGAGCCGGCAATCATCATCCCGGCGGTCATGTCGCCTTTGATCACCAGCAGCGCGCCCAACCCCAGCACCAGCGATTGCAGGCACAGGCGCAAGGTCTTGCTCAGGGAACTGATCACCGCGCCGGTGTCGCTGGCCTGGTTTTGCAGGCCAAGGAACCGCGAGTGCACGGCAAACCAGCGGCTTCGCAGCACTCCGAGCATGCCCATGGCCTGGATAGTCTCGGCGTTGTGCAAATGGCTGGTGGCAAGTTGGCTGGACTGTTGCGAATAGACGCCGGCCTGCCCCAGCGGCTTCTTGGTCATGGCCTCGTTCAGGCAGGCCAGGCCAATCAACAGCACGGTGCCGACCGTGGCAAATACGCCGAGCCAGACGTTGAACAGGTAGATCACTACCAGGTACACGGGAAACCAGGGCGCATCGAAGAAGGCGAACAGCGCCGGGCCGGTGACGAATTGGCGGATATGGGTAAGGTCGCCCAGGGATTGGCCAGCGTTGCCCTCTCCCTGGCGCAGGTTGCGCTCGAACGCGGCTCTGTAGACCTGGAGATTGAAGCGTCGCTCCAATTGGCTGCCGATGCGAATGACCACGAAGCTGCGCACCATTTCCAGCAACCCGATGAACACGAAGAAACCCACCACCATCAACGACAACATCACCAAGGTGGTTTCATTCTGCGAGGACAGTCCGCGGTCATAGACTTGCAGCATGTAAATCGAAGGCGCGAGCATCAAGACATTGATTAGCGCGGTAAAGCAACCGACACTGATCAGGATACTTTTATATTCACCCAATGCTTTAATCAGCGGCACAGCGGCAGCGCTCCTTGCCTTGTTCATCGGTCTTCCTTGCTGTTGGCTTTGCCAGGAACCTGGCCGTTATTCAACTTACCAATCTTTGTTTATTAACTTGGCCTCTGCCGAGGCCGCTACTTGCTCAAACAAGCATGTCTCGATCATCCATAACTATGCCCAGCGGTTAATGGACGTCTCAAGGGGCTTTGCGTTCAAGCCTGAGTATCAAGCCGGACTTCAGCGTTACTTGGTAATACCGCGCCTGGTGCTGGCCCAAATGCGTCCTGGCGTTATCTTTGCTAATCAATGAAAGACCGTCAGGCTCGGTGAACCAATGCACCGGTTCCTCTCCCAACCAATGCCCAAGGCATTCGGTTTGCCCGGCCAGGGTCTGGTCCGCCCGAAGTTCGATGAGGCAGGTATTCGACGGCTTGTCCTGTATGGCCTGGGTCTGCGGATTTTCCTGCGGCCCCGACAAGACCGCCTGCCACTGACCGGCCAGTTGTGAAGGTTCTGCTAATAACAGGCTGCGCGCCATGGCGACTTCTCCGTATAACATCATCAGCGTAGCGAGCAACCCGGCGCTTGCCCGGGCGCTGCGGCGCGTGGATTCTTTACACATGGGTCTCATCCTGACCGGGAATCCCGCGGCAGCGATGGCTTCCGCGGGACGGGTGCATCAGGCCACGATGTCCGAGACAGCTGCCTGGCCGACGGTGCTGACCAGGAAATCAGCCACGCCATGCCCGGAGAAGTCCACCGACAACAGGCTGTTGCCGCCCGAGGTCGACAACACCGCATCGCCCGCCGCCCCTGTGAAGGCATTGACGAAATGCAGGCCCGCGCCCTGGGTGATGCCGGTCAGGTCGATCTTGTCCAGGCCGCTGGCAAAGTCGAGGATCTGGTCCGTGGCCCCTGGCCGCGAATCGGAACTGGCGGCGAACACAAAGGTGTCCGAGCCTGAACCACCCCACAGCTTGTCGGCGCCGCCAGCGCCCCAGAGGATGTCGTTGCCGGCACCGCCCTTGAGCTCGTTGGCGATAGCGTTGCCGATCAACAGGTCGCTGCCCGAGCCGCCAATGGCGTTTTCGATGACCGCGCCCTTGGCGATGGACACGTTGCCCACCATGCCGCCCACGTCGGAAAACGAGGCGTCGTTGAGGTTGATTTTCTGGTTCTGGGTGAAGCCGGAAAAGTCCAGGGTGTCGCGACCGCCCGCGTCCCATACCGAGAACACCACCTTGTCCGAAGACGAAGAGGCGCTGAGGAAATCCCGACCGGCATTGGAGTTGAAGCCGTAAGTGGTATCGCCGGTGCGGGTGGTGGTGTTGGCGCCGTAGAGTTTCTGGATGGCCGCGATGTCGTCCATCAGCGGACCCGAGGAGTAGGCTTCGACCCCGCCCTTGCTGAAGTTCTGGCTGGTATTGCTCTCACTCCAGTAGCTCATGACGCTGTAGCCGCGAGTGTCCTGGCCGTAAGTGGCGTCATCGTAGGTCGGGCTGCCTTCGCCGGCGTTGTAGTCGCCAGGGTGCGCCAGGCCCAAGGTGTGACCGATTTCGTGGGTCAGGGTCTGGCGGCCGTAGTTGTTCAGGTCCGGATTCTTGTTCTGGGTGTAGCTGCTGTTGATCAGGTACCACGAGGTACCGTCATAACCGGCGCCGGTGCCGGGCAAGTAAGCAAATGCCGCTGCGCCATCCTGGCCGCCGCTGTAGTTGCCAAAGGTCATGTGTCCGTCACCGCCGCTGGCCTTTTCGGTGAAGGTGACGTTGGCCACGTCCGCCCAGGATTGCATGGCCAGCGCCGCCTGGCCTTTCTGTTGGGCGCTGAACTGGCTGAACCCACTGATCCCATGCTTGTTCATGGTGCTGGAGGAAGCGGACGTCAGGAACGTATAGGTCAGCTCGATCTTGCCGCTGCCGTCCCGGTCCTGGTAGGCCGCGCCGTCGCGCAGCAATTGCGTGGCCGCCTGGTCGACGGAGTACGACGGCTTGCCGTTGACGGTCAGGTTGCCGCCCCGATCGTATTGATGGCTGAAACTATTGATCTGGTTGAACGCGTTACTGGACGCCGCCAATGATTGCGGGGCCCAAAGCAGTTGTTCGGAGGAATCAATAGCGCTGTTTTTGACTTTCGACATAAACACACTTCCTTGTTTGCAAATGGAACAGTTTTGGTCAGACAGACAATCTCTGGCGAGATCGTCCTATCACTCGCCCAATGAGGACGTAAGAAACCTGACACAATTGGAAATCAAACGTCTAGCAGTTTTTTTGACCCGCCCGTTTGCGCAAATCGCTGCTCTTCGTAGTTGATACGGCTTGGCCCCGTTAATGCGGGCACGCGAATGATTCCGCTGCGGATTGTCGGACAAAACTCTATTTAAATATTAAATATCGATAACTAGCCGTCTCGCCACGATATGTCCGATTTACCAACTAAGTGCCAGTGAAGTGCTATTAATTAATATCTACTAAAAGGCGCTGGTCTTGCGTGCACATACTTCCCGCAGGCAGCTGCGCAACCAGCGATGCACCGGGTCGGCGTCCATCCGCGGGTGCCAGAGCATGGCAATCGTGAATTGCGGCAGGGCGAACGGCAGCGCAAAGCTGTGCATGCCGATACGCAGGCTGGTGGTGTAGCGTTCGGGCACGCTGGCGATCAGGTCACTGGAGCGGGCAAGTCCCAGCGCTGAAGAAAAGCCCGGGACGGTGGTAAGCATGCGCCGCGACAGGTTCAACAGCGCCAAGGCATCGTCGATAGGCCCTTGATCCAGCCCACGCATCGAGACGCCGATGTGTTCGCCTGCTGCGTAATCGGCAGCACTCACCGCAGCCTGGCTCAATGGATGCCCTGCGCGCACCACACCGATCAACCGGTCGCCGAACAACGCCTGGGTTCGCAGCTCCGGGCGGGTGTCCTTGTCCACCACAGCGGTTTCCAGGTCCACGGCGCCCTCGCGCAGCGCCGTGCTGTCCTTGTTGGTCTTTTCCACGAAACGCAACCGCACGCCAGGCGCTTGCTGGTTGATACGAGCAATCAGGTCAATGGCGAAGTTCTCCACGAATCCCTCCCGGGTGCGCAGCGTGAAGGTTCGGTTCAACCGTCCCAGGTCCGGCGCCTGCACCGGGCGCAGTAGCGCCTGGGCGTCCTGCACCAACTGGCTGACCTGTTCGCGCAACTCAAGCGCGCGTGGGGTCGGCACCAATCCGCGCCCGGCCCGTACCAGCAGGGGATCGCCGGTGGTTTCGCGCAACCGCGCCAGCGCCCGGCTCATCGCTGACGGACTGAGCTGCAACCGCTGGGCGGCCCGGGCCACACTGCCCTCAGCCAGCAGCACATCGAGGGTGATCAACAAATTGAGGTCGGGTGCGGACATGGCTGGGCCCTAATGAGAGATGGCGTTAGTTGCAACTATAACCTGCAAATGCTGCGCCTTCCGCCACGTCATGCCCGGGTGTAACGTTTCGGCAGCTTTTTCCAGAACCGCAGCCGTAGACAGGTACCCCTCACATGAAGCCCATCAACACGGAACATCGCCCGATGGTCGCCACGCGCGCTGACCTGCCCTCTTCCGCACGCTGGTCGCTGGCGAGCCTTGCTTTGTCGACGCTGCTGGCATCCCTGGGAGCCAGTATCACCGCCGTGGGGCTGCCAATGCTGGCCGAGGCGTTCGATGCCTCGTTCCAACGCGTCCAATGGGTGGTCCTGGCCTATTTGCTGGCCATCACCACGCTGATTGTCAGCGTCGGTCGCTTGGGCGACCTGATGGGCCGGCGCAAGCTGCTGCTGGCCGGAATTGCGCTGTTCACCCTGGCATCGGCACTTTGTGGCGTGGCGCCTTCGCTTGGGCTATTGATCGTCGGGCGCGCGCTGCAAGGCCTGGGCGCCGCCATCATGATGACGTTGACGCTGGCCTTGGTCAGCGAAACGGTTCCGCAGGAAAAGACCGGCAGCGCGATGGGATTGCTGGCAACGCTGTCGGCGGTGGGCACCGCCCTTGGGCCCTCTTTCGGCGGCGCCTTGATCAGCGGGTTTGGCTGGCAGGCGCTGTTCCTGGTCAACGTTCCCCTCGGGCTATTGACGTGGTGGCTGGCCTGGCAATCGTTGCCGGCCGGACAAGCATCGGTGAAGGTCGAGGGAGCCCGCTTCGATATCACCGGTACTTTGTTGCTGGCCGTGACCCTGGCCGCCTATGCCTTGGCCATGACTACCGGGCGCGGGCACTTTGGCGGAACGAACCTGGCACTATTGCTGGCGGCGATCCTGGGCGGCGGGCTGTTCGTCCTGGCCCAAGCGCGGTCAGTGTCGCCGTTGATCCCCTTGGGGATGTTTCGGGACCGCTTGCTGGTTTCGGGCCTGGCGACGAGCGCCCTGGTTGCAACGGTGATGATGGCCACCTTACTGGTCGGGCCCTTCTACTTGTCCATCGCCTTGGGGTTACCTGCGGCGCATGTGGGGCTGGTGCTGGCGGCCGGACCGTCCGTCGCGGCGCTTGCCGGCGTACCGGCCGGACGCCTGGCGGATCGTTTCGGCGTGCGCCCCATGCGCATCGTCGGGCTGGCGACCATGGTCTCGGGCTGCCTGATGCTCTCGCTGGTGTCACCGGCCCTTGGCGTCGGCGGCTACCTCAGCGCTATCGTGGTGACGACCCTCGGCTACGCCTTCTTCCAGACCGCCAATAACACGGCTGTCATGGCGGAGCTGCCCGCCCAACGGCGGGGCGTTATCGCCGGGCTGCTCAACCTGTCGCGCAACCTGGGCTTCTTCACCGGGGCATCGGTATTGGGCGCGGTGTTCGCCAGTGCGCTGGGGACGAATGACCTTGGCAGCGCTTCTGCACAGGCGGTGGCGGAAGGCTTGCACATGGCTTTCGCCGTCGCCTTGGGGTTGATGGTCCTGGCGTTGGTCATTGCCGTTAAATACCGCGTGCAAGGCCCCCTGGTTGAGCCCTCTGAAACCGCCTCTGACAGATGATGGCGTTCTGGACATGATTGCTGAAGCGATGATGCAGATCAAAAAAAGCGGAACCAATCGCAAAACGGAATGAAAAAATCCACATGACTTTCATTTTCCGGTGCTATTTTTAGTTTTCACTGGTGGAGCCACGATGGCTCTTCCTTCCTGACATGAGCAAAAGGAAACGCTCGATTGAAGAAGGCGGGCAACACATGAATAAAGGATCTTTCAGCAAGGTTACGTTCCCCAACGCCTGCCAGTTGATGCGCTGGCACTTCCATCCCATGGGATTCGAAGCCAGCATGGACGCGCCAGGCAGTATGGTTGCCCGGCTGTTTGACCGTGCCAGCGGCGAAACCATGATCGCCATAGCCGGCATCCCCTGCGCGACCGTGATGAACGCTCCCGATGTGGAACGCATCATCGAAGCGGTGGAAGCCGAATTGGAGTCCTTCGTGCCGCCGGTGGGTTTGCGACGGTTTGCCTCCTGATAAACACCTCTACATTTTGCGCATCGCTGCCCGCGTCAGGGCAGCGATCCTCCGATGACAAGGGAAATTGCTCCCACCGGGCTGCATGGCAGCCCTTTTTTATGGGCGCTTATCCGTTGCGAGTACGTCGATGGTCGGCGAAGAACGGTTTGCCCGTTCCGATACGGTCCGACGCCTTGGGAGCATTGGCAGCCTGGCTATCCTGGCCATCAACGTACCAATAACAGTGCTGCACGGCGCGGGTAATACCTACGTATGCCAGGCGCAGGATCTCGTCTTTCTGCGCAGCGTCGTAGGGTTGCGCATCTCCCACCTGGCCCAGCCCGGCCATCCGATAAACCTGATTCTTGTAGGGCGAGGTGGTCAGGTGTTGGCAATCGCCCAACAAGAATACGGCATCGGCTTGCAGCCCTTTGGCGCTGTGAAAGGTCATTTGCCTGATGCGTCGTGCAGCATATGGCAAGTTAGAATCTACATTAAGTGTTGGTTGAATATGTTTTTCAATCAATGACTTATCGCTGCTTTTTCGATACAGCATCAAGATCGAATCGCCGTTGCGATAGTGTGCGTCCAGCCGCTGGGCCAGCCCTTCGTCGTCCCGATCCAGCACGTTGACCGGACTCAACGAGCGAGCCTGGCCAGCAGCCTTGGCCTTCTTGCCTGGGATTGCCGCGGCAGCCCGCACGATATGTTCGGCCGCATCAATGATGTGCTGGTGACTGCGGTAGTTGTCGGTCAGCATCACCCGGGTTGTCGCCGGCGACGGGAATTGCTTGTCGAACGCCATGAAGTAGCTGGGTGAGCTACCGCGCCAGCCATAGATCGACTGCCAGTCATCACCGACACACAACAACGAAGAGCACTGGGCGCCGCGCCCCACATGCATCGCTGGACCACGGCTGCGCACTTCTCGAAGACTGGCTCGCAGCCAGGAAACGATTTGCGGCGAAACGTCCTGGAACTCATCGATCATCAGGTGCGACAGCGGCCGGAGCAGCGCGTCGCCGAGCAACTTGAAGTTTTCCGGCGAATGCTCGCTGAACAACGCGAACATACGATTATAGGTCATGACCGGCGGTGACTGATCGAGCAAGTGGTCTTCGAATGCCCGCCAATAACGGCTCAACGCCTCGAAAAAGAACCGATCCGGGTCGTCCTGGGCGAAAGACATCCGGCCCACCGCATCCGGCACATCCAGGCCAAGGTTCTCGATAAAGCCTGCCGCCGCTACAAAACAGTCCAGCAAGGGCGCCGAGCCCAGCTCGCCCTTTACTTTGTAATCGAACCCTGGCCCTGCGCTCGCATCGCCCGCCAGGGAAGCCAGGACACGTTTTGATGCCTCATAGCTTTCTGTCCATATCAATGGCTTACGACAGAAAGCTTGAAACAGGGTGCGCTTTACCGCCCACTCCGCACGGATACTCAACTTCGCGCCCGGCCGGCTCAGCCGGGCATCTTCCCTGGGGTCGAAGCCCAGCATGACCCAGGCGTCCAGCGACGGAACGTAGCCGTGGCAATGAAACGTCGAACCGTTGATCTCGAACCGTTGCCGCTTCGCCTCGATGCCTTTGATCGGCCAGGCGCCGGCGCGCCGCCACTGGTCTTCGATGGCGTCGCACAGTTCCTCGTCGCGCTGGGCCGCCAGTTCGGTCACGGCGACCCGTTTTTGCACGTCCGGGTGGTCGCGCTCCAGCTCCTTGAGTTGCAGGGCGTGCCGGGACAACGGCTTGATCAGCTCACGGAAGCGCTCATCCCGCTGGTAAAGACTGTGATAGCACGCGTTGAGCTGCTGGCGCTGGGCATCGTTGATGCGCAAGTCGAATGGGTTGCCGGGGCTATCGTCATCGCCCGTTTCAGCGCGATGGCTAAGGGTTTCAAACGCCTGCAACCGCTCAAACCCGGGCAGGCTGCGGACCATGGGCAGGATGCGCGAGTGAAAGGTACGGACCAGATCGCGGGCTTCCTTGAGGCTGACCGTGCGCCCCCACAAGCCAAACACGTCGATCAGTTTCTGGATGAAATCCTTGCGCGACTCCCGGGTAAACGTCACCACGGTCATCGAGTCCAACTCGAACCCCAAGTAATGCACCAGCAGCACAATGCGCAGCACCAGGGTCGTGGATTTTCCCGCGCCTGCCCCGGCAACCACCGATGTCGACGGCGTGTCGCTGAAAATCATTTTCCATTGCGCAGCGCTGGGCTGCGCCTCTGCCGGCAACAACCTGGCAACGTCCGCCCGGATGCGCTTTTTCAACGGGGCAGTCAAAGGCAGGCGCCAATCATCGAACAACAGGTCGTCTACCTGCGGCGCCGGATGCTCGGTACTGCGCGAGTCGCGAATCAGCAGGACCTGGCGGCCCTCTTCAAGACCTTCAGCCCGACCTTCCTTATAGCCATAGTCAAAACCGGCGCTATGACCGCTGCGAAAGCCATCGGCCTGGCCGTGCAGCCAAGAGGCTCGATGCTGGGCTCGCAGGCGTGTGAGGCCATGGCCGAAAAAACGCGCGGCCAGGCGCTTGAACAATGGCATCTGGGCCAGGGGCAAAAGCTCGGGGGGAAGATCGGGAGTGTGTTGCGCCACGCTTGGGACTCCGGTGTTCTGAATCATGGCGGCTATGGTGTCTGTATTTGCCGCCAGGTTCCAGCCAAAAGCTTTGCTGTCAGTGAGTTAGGCGATGAAGTGAAAGTTGGATAGCGGTTTTATATCTAGATAACCGATAGCTTTGACGCGGTTTTTACGCTTTTTATCGATGTGTTCCTCGCTGAAAATGCCCTCCATCACACCCTATTCACTCATTTGCAAAAGGACACGATCATGCTCGAACTCAGGCCTTTCGCTTCCCTGGGCGCCGCCAATCACGGCTGGTTGGACGCGCACCACCATTTCTCGTTCGCCGAATACTACGACCCACAGCGTATGAACTGGGGCAACCTGAGGGTATGGAACGATGATGTCATCGCTGCCGGCAGCGGTTTTCCGCAGCATCCGCACCGGGACATGGAAATCATCACCTATGTGCGCGAAGGTGCGATCACCCACCAGGACAACTTGGGCAACAAGGGCCGTACCGAGGCGGGCGATGTGCAGGTCATGAGCGCCGGCACCGGCATTGCCCACAGTGAATACAACCTCGAGTCGACGGCCACGCGCATATTCCAGATATGGATCATTCCCAACGAGGCAGGCTTGGCGCCGTCCTGGGGGGCCAAGCCGTTTCCCAAGGGTTTGCGCGAAGGCTTCGTGACCCTCGCCAGCGGTAAGGCCGGCGACGATGAAAGCCTGCGCATCCGCGCCGATGCGCGATTGGTAGCGGCCAATCTGAAGGCAGGAGAAACAGCTGAGTACGTGCTGGATGAAGGACGTCGCGCCTATCTTGTTCCGGCTACAGGATCGATAGAAATCAATGGGTTACGAGCACAAGCTCGAGACGGTGTTGCGATTGAAGCCGAAAGGACATTGCGAGTTACCGCCATTGAAGACAGCGAAATCGTCCTCGTGGATCTGGCGTAGCACTGTGCAGGCCGTGTGGCGTTGCGCGGCAACCGCCTGTTTTCAGGCGACTGCCGCGCAACCGAGCGGGAGCAAGCTCCCTCGCCACGGGTTTGTCAGGCGCCGGAAATAGCGCCGTCCACCAGGGTTTGCGCCTCGTCCACCAGTTGCTTGAGGTGCGCATCGCCGAGGAAACTTTCGGCGTAGATCTTGTAGATGTCCTCGGTACCGGACGGACGCGCGGCGAACCAGCCGTTTTCGGTCATCACCTTCAAGCCGCCGATGGCTTGGTCGTTGCCGGGTGCGTGGCTGAGGATGTTCTGGATCTTTTCCCCGGCCAGCTCGGTGGACGCCACCTGATCAGGCGCCAACTTGCTCAATAGCGCCTTCTGCTGTGGACTGGCCTTGGCATCGACGCGCACCGAGAACGGTTCGCCCAGCTCATCGGTCAGGGCTCGGTAGGCCTGGCTTGGATCGCGACCAGTACGTGCAGTCATCTCTGCCGCAAGCAAGGCTGGAATCAGGCCGTCCTTGTCAGTGCTCCAGACGCCGCCATCCTTGCGCAGGAACGAAGCACCGGCACTTTCTTCGCCACCAAAGCCCAAGGAGCCATCGAACAGGCCGTCGGCAAACCATTTGAAACCTACCGGTACTTCATAGAGGCGACGGCCCAGGCGCTTGGCGACGCGATCAATCAGGCCGCTGCTGACCACCGTCTTGCCCACGGCCGCATCGGCGCGCCATTGCGGACGGTTCTGGAACAGATAATCGATGGACACCGCCAGGTAGTTGTTCGGCGCCAGCAGGCCGCCGGATGGCGTCACGATGCCGTGGCGGTCATGGTCCGGATCGCAGGCAAAGGCCACGTCAAAACGCTCCTTCAGGCCAATCAACCCTTGCATTGCGTGGCTGGAGGACGGGTCCATGCGGATCTGGCCGTCCCAGTCCACGGTCATGAAGCGAAAGGTGGCGTCCACATGGGTGTTCACCACTTCCAGGTCCAGGCGGTAATGTTCGGCAATGGCCGGCCAGTAGCGCACCCCTGCACCGCCCAGGGGATCGACGCCCAGATGCAGCCCCGCGCCTCGAATGGCATCGAAATCAATGACGTTGATCAGGTCCGCCACGTATGTGTTGACGTAGTCATGGCGGTGGGTGGTATCGGCCTTCAGTGCCTGCTCGTAGCTGATACGCTTGACCCCTGCCAGTTGGTTGGCCAGCAGTTCGTTGGCCTTGGCTTCGATCCACTTGGTGATGTGGGTATCGGCGGGGCCGCCGTTGGTGGGGTTGTACTTGTAGCCGCCGCTTTGCGGTGGGTTGTGGGACGGCGTGATGACGATACCGTCCGCCAGGCCCGTGGTGCGGCCACGGTTATAGCAAAGAATGGCGTGGGAAACCGCAGGCGTCGGGGTGTACTCGTCGCCCTCGGCGATCATCACGGTCACGCCGTTGGCCGCGAACACCTCCAGTGCGCTGGTGCCCGCCGGGGTCGACAGCGCGTGGGTGTCGATACCGATGAACAGCGGACCGGTGATGCCCTGGGCTTCACGGTAGAGGCAGATCGCCTGGCTGATAGCCAGCACGTGCCACTCGTTGAAGCCCAGGTCAAAGGAGCTGCCACGATGACCGGAAGTGCCGAACGCCACACGCTGGGTTGCCACCGAGGCATCGGGTCGGCCGGTGTAGTAGGCCGTCACCAGTCGCGGGATATCGATCAACAACTCTGCCGGTGCCGGCTTGCCCGCAAATGGACTGACTGTCATGCAAAACCTCTGGATAGTGGCTCGGGAAATGGGATGCAGTTTACTGACAGTTCGACCATGGCGCGACGGGTTCGATCCATTTCGGTCCGTTACGATTGTTCGAGCCTCAGGGCATCCGCCAACGCGCAAATTACGGCGTCAAGATCATGCGCCCCATCCAGGGCATGTGTCAGGCGCAAGTGCTGCCCATACAGCCCCTGAAGGCTGAACAGTTCTCCCGGCGCGATGACGATTCGCTGGGCCAGCAACCGATGGAAAACCCGGCGCAGCTCAACCCGCCGCGTCGAGCGCATCCAGATCGTCGCACCGCCCTGGGGCTCAGCCCATTGCAGGCTGTCACCCAACCTCTCGCGCAGCAGTTGCGTGGCTGATGCCGCGCTTTCCCGCAGCAGGCGCCGCAGAACCAATAAATGCTGGTCGATCCGGCCGTTGCTGTACAAGCGGGCAATGGCTTTTTGCCGAATCGGCGACAGACGAAACGCGCGCAGCAGGAAATGTCGCTGCAGGTGCAGGGTCAACTGGCGCGATAGCACGTAGCCATACGGTGCCTCTGGCCCGATGGTTTTTTCGAAGGTGGAGTAGACGATCAACCGATCCGGGTCGAGCAAGTCCCGAAAAGGCGTAACGCCGGTATCGAATGCCAGGTCCGTATGGCTGTCGTTCTCCAGCACCCAGGTGCCGTGGCGCTCCAGTAATTGCGCCACGGCGCGTCGGTTGTCTTCAGGAACCAACGTCCCCCTGGGCATGTTCAGGGATGAAGACAGCACGGCCAGGCGCACCGTTTCGCTTAGCAGCAGTTGCTCCATCTGCTCGATATCGATCTGCCCGCCCGACTGCAGCGGCAGCTCGATGACGTGGACATCGGCTGTCTGCAGCAAGCGCAAGACCGTCCAATCACAGGGCGACTCGATCAGCACCGTGGCGCCCCTGAGGGCCAGCACGGCGATCAGGATGTCCAGGACACCCCTCAGATCGGCGCCGATATAGACGTCATCGGCATTCCAGCAGCGCGCCGGCGAGGAGGTGTAGCGGGCTGCCAGCGCGGTGCGCAGCTCCAGCTCGCCCCAAGGCTGCGAGGGCGCTTGCGAGGAGCGTGGGTACTGGCGCAACAACTCCCGTTCGAGCAACAGCAAAGGGCTGTCCAGCGGCTGCATCGCCGCCGGTTCATCTGCACTGAGCACCCGCATGCCCGGACGCCGCGCATTGACGTACAGGGTTTCGAGCAAGTCATCCCCGCCGCCCAGAGTCGCAACACTCGGCACCGGTAGCGCGTAATAGCCGGACTTGGCAATCGAATAGACCCGCCCTTCTTTCTCCAGCAACGAATAGGCGTACTGAATGGTTGAAATCGACACATTCAAACGCTCGGCCAATTGGCGCAGCGATGGCAGGCGCACCCGGGCATCTGCCCCCAGCTCGTTGATCAGCGTGGTCAGGTACCGATAAACCGCCTGGTAGGCGAAGTCTGTCTCCCGGCAACCTTTCATGGGGTCAGGCCCGGAAATCGGGGTGCGGCCGGCCACCTTACAACGGCAGGAGCAACAACCGGATAGGGGCGGGAGAAGGCCGTCAAACCGCGCGCCTCAGTGCCGTACCGAGCGTTCGCACGGACCATCGCCGCCCTGCCCGGCTTCTGTGCTGTCGTCACGGTCGATGGCGCGCTGCAGGTCAGTCGCCGGGGCCGTATCAGGCTGTTCCGGCAACGCAATGCTGGATCCGTACAGCTTGACGAGGATTTCGATGGGCAGGCCGCTGACTTCGACCATCCACTGCGCCACCTGGTCAGCGATGGTCGCCCCCTGCATGGCCTTGTGCAGGTCCGGCATGGCCACCAGCATGCCGGGGTGACAGCAACGCAGGAAATGCTCCAGGCCAGCACCTTGCGCCACGAAGGGGGCAAACAGCATGCACACCAACTGTGTTTCGTTGAGCCCCAGGACCTTATGCGCGTGAAGCGCGGCCTGTGCACGACGCTCGGGGATCGACACAGGCGAGCCGAAGAGCGTCCGGGCCTGTTCGCAGGCGTGCTCCGGCAAACGCTTGCGATGCATGATCATGATCGCCCGCTGTACATAGTCCCCGTAGCCGGTTTCGTAGCTGCGCCCTTGAATGTAACAAGCATGCAGGCCATGCAAATGAGCCGCCAGAAGCGGATTGAGGTACTCATTCTCACGCGCCGATGGAATGAGTCTATCGGTCCGCACCCTCAGGAATTCGTTGAACAGCGGCCAATTCGTGCCTTCGGAACGAACAACCAGCAGATCGTCGATACCGATAAAGCCCACGCGACGACATGCCTCGAAATGACCCTCGGGCTGCCACGGCGCGATGCGCTCTGGACCATAGAAATGCCCATAGGGGTCGCTGCCCAAGCTATCAAGGTGCGCAAAAAGGCCTTCGAAGCTCCCCGTACTGTCGGTGACCAGGCCGATTTTGCGGGTCGCGCGCTGGAGCCCTGACATGAATTGCCTCTGCTTGCGCGGCGTATCGCTGCTGACCAGCGAATCCACACCGGACTCCCAGCGGGCCATATGCCGATAGAACTCCGCCATCGCCAGATAGCCTTCATCCCCGAGTTCCAGAAGGCTGTCTGCCGAGCGCAGGTGCCCCAGTGTAAGCATGTCCATCCGATTGGCTTCGTACCCCGCCGCTGACAGAGGTTGCTTGTGATTGAACGGCACCACTTCCCGATTATCGGCCATCAGCAATTCGACCCGGGGATCGTCGTAGACAAACAGCGCGCTGTAGCAGCGGTGGATGTTTTCCAGCGTCGCCTGGGTGGTTTCGCTCAGGCGGGGCGTGGCGACGCGCAAGGCGAACGTCACCGGATTCCTGCCGGCAATGCTCAACTGCGCGGCCCGCAAAGCGGTCAGGACGTAGAAGCCTTCCCGACTGCCGTTCTGAACGGTCAGCACACGATAATCCCCGATCCGCTCGATGCCGCCGGCGGCGACAATCAAGCGCTGGATCAAAAGCTGCAACGCGGTACGTTCCGCCCGGGAATAAAAACCAGACAGTCGTTGCAGTATCTGTTGATACACGTGGTTCATTGCTTGCTCATGGATTGCAGTCATAACCGTTTACCTGGAAATTCGAATATCGGTGTCGCACCGCACCAACGTGACAACGCGACGTGTTGGCCTGATGGATTGTTTTAGTACTGCAGAGAGTATTGGCAGCAGAATCAAACTTTGCTTGCCGTAATTATTTGATACATATGCACTAAGTCTGCCTGCAGTTTTTATCTACATCACTTAAGCCACTGATATTGCTGGCGTTACCCACCTGTTTTACGCGTCCTAGGAGAATTCCGACAACGTCCCACAGACAATGAGTACAAGAAATAAAGAACCTGCCGAACATCGATTGGTGCTCTGCCCCGCCCGGTCTTCCCCATGGTCGATAGACCGCCTTGTACCAAGTAACGCTCGATGCGCCTTCAATGTGTCCTGAAGGATCAAGCTGTTCAAAAAAGTTATACCGCGCCACGACTTCTTCCTTGAGATGGAAATCAGCCTTCAATTATCAGGACTTAAACAATGATTAGAAGATACAGATTAAGGACAAAAACCAGTTCAGATGTTCGAGGGCAAACGGAAGGAGTCTCGACGAAGAGACAGGCCAGTCGCAGGGGCGCAGCAGGACGCGGGCGCACCGCCGCCAGGCGGAAGATCAGGAGCGGGCAAAGGATGGCCGATCAGGCCGAAGGCGGCGCAAGAGCCCAGGAACAATGACTCTTGCGCAGGGACAGGTATCAGGCGGTTTCGACAACCTGCAGGGCGACACGCTCCCGGCAAGGGCATTCGCCCATGTAGCGGTGCGCTTCGACAAACTCGGCGAACGGGAAGACCCGAGTCTTGAGTGGCAACAGCACGCGATCAGCGGTCAATTGGTTGATATCGCGCAATGCGCGTTGCAGCGCCACCTGGTCCTGGATGATCCCCAATTCCGGCTTGCCGGTGAAGTTGCCGATGCAGTGCACAAAGAACTGAATGTTCTTCTGGAACGCCGCGCAGGCCGGAAAAGGTGTCTGGTTGCCGCCTTGCAAGCCATACAGCACCAGGCTGCCACGGGGGGCCAGGACATCACCGAGCAAAGACATCTGCGGCCCGCCAAGGCCATCGAAGACCACATCGACGCCACGGTTGTCGGTGAGCTTGTTGATTTGCATCAGCAAGTCCTGCTCTTCGGTGACGATGACTTTTTCGGCACCTAGCGACAACAGATATTCACGCTCGTCAGCCGTCTTGGTGGCTGCGATCACCCGTACACCCAAGGCCTTGCCCAACTGGACAAAGGAAGGCCCGGCGCAATGACTGGCATCGGTGACCAAGGCGAACTGCCCGGGTTTGACCCGCGCCAGGTCCATGTAGGCGAAGTAGGCAATCAACAGCGGTGTGTAATGCACCGCGGCTTCGATCGGGCTGAGCACATCGGGATACCGGGTCAGGGCGGTGCGTGGCAGTACGATAACCTCGCCGTAAACCGGATAATCGTTCGGGCTTTCGGCCGGAAAGCTGGCGACCTTGTCGCCCACGGCCAGGTCGTCGACGCCGTCGCCGACGGCCGTGACCACGCCGGCCATTTCATGGCCCAGGCCCGAAGGCAGGCGTGCCTGGGACGACGCCAGGTTCTGGCGCCACAAGGTGTCGTACCAACTGATGCCGATCGCTTCGACACGGACCTGCACTTCTCCTGGCGCAGGAAGAGCCGCCGCATGCTCTTCGCATTTGAGCACCTCGGCACCACCAAACTTGTGAAAACGGATCGTGCGGGACATCGCAAACCTCGTCAAAGTAACCTCTAATGCCATGAACTCTATCCGGGCTTTGTACCCAAGACCATCAGTGGCTATTAATAGTCGACATGCCTGTCATTGATTCCGCAGTAGGAAAAACGAATCAGTCCTGTAGGACTCAACCTCAAAAAAGCTGAATTAGCCGGTGCAGAGTACCAGCCTTTCCCCGTAAGATTCATGCCGGCCATTGTTGCCATATGGCCGCTCACGTCAAGTTTCCCGAATCTGCCAGGACCCCAGATGAATCGTAATGACCTGCGGCGTGTCGACCTGAACCTGTTGATCGTGTTCGAAACATTGATGCATGAACGCAGTGTGACCCGGGCGGCCGAGAAATTGTTCCTTGGCCAACCGGCCATCAGCGCCGCGCTGTCACGCCTGCGCAGCCTGTTCGATGACCCACTGTTCGTACGCACGGGCAGAAGCATGGAGCCCACGGCCCGGGCGGTCGAGATCTTCGCCCTGCTCTCTCCGGCGCTGGATTCGATTTCCACGGCGGTCAGCCGCGCGGCGGAATTCGACCCGGCCACCAGCACCTCGGTGTTTCGCATCGGCCTGTCGGACGATGCCGAGTTCGCCCTGCTGCCGATGCTGCTCAAGCGCCTGCGCGCCGAAGCCCCAGGCATTGTGCTGGTGGTTCGCCGAGTCAATTACATCCTGATGCCCGGCTTGCTGGCCTCCGGTGAAATATCCATTGGGGTCAGCTATACCGACGATTTGCCGGCCAACGCCAAGCGCAAGGTCCTGCGGCGCAGCATGCCCAAGGTGCTGCGAGCCGACACCGCACCGGGACGCCTTAGCCTGGATGAGTTCTGCGCCCGCCCCCACGCACTGGTGTCCTTCGCCGGTGACTTGAGCGGCTTCATCGACGAAGAGCTGGAAAAACTCGACCGCAAGCGCCACGTGGTGCTGGCCGTGCCGCAATTCAATGGCTTGAGCACGCTGCTGTCAGGCACCGACATCATCGCAACGGTGCCCGACTACACCGCCGACGCCCTGACCGCCGCCGGCGGCGTGCGCGCTGAAGACCCGCCCATACCGGTGCGCAGCTTCGAACTGCACATGGCCTGGCGCGGATCCCAGGACAACGACCCGGGCGAGCGCTGGTTGCGTTCGCGGATTCAGATGTTTTTTGGCGATCCTGAGAGTCTTTAGGTGTCGTTGGGCAGGCTGTTTATCTGATCATTTCTGGCTTTTCATAGCCATGGAGATCCATCCACTTCCAGTGGATTGCTACATTGGGGGCGCATCTGAGAGCATGCTTTGAATGGTTTGAAAAGGATGCCCCCAGCCTAATGCCCATTCAGAATGTCGCGGCGTATTGCCTGCCCCATTGAGCTGACTCTGGCGCCATGATGAGATTGGATAACCACCTATCTTTCAACTGACCGGCGGCGATGGATATCCCTGATAGACGTAAGAGAAACGCCATGCTGAGCGCTGAGTGGCACTTCAGCGAGCAACTGATTGGGCGACAGTTGCAATGTCAGGATCTGTTGCTTCAGCCGTTCGTAGAGACCTTGCTCGCTATTCACGACAACTCCGTCGGTTGCTTGCCTGCTCGCCCCACCCCTTTACAGCCTCGAAATTGCCCCAGTCCCCGCGACTGGGGCGATAAGGCCGTCACGCCCTCTGCAGCACTCAGGAGGCGTCGATCCAGATGGTTTTTATCTCGGTGTATTGGTCGTGCGCCCAGATGGATTTGTCCCGCCCACCGAACCCCGACTCCTTGTAACCACCGAAGGGTGTAGACGCATCCCCCTCTCCAAAACAGTTGACGGTCACAATGCCGGCGCGGATGCCGCGTGAGAGCTTCAGCGCATTACGCAGGTTGCCGGTATACGCCGACGCTGCCAAACCATAGGCCGTATCGTTGGCCAGTTTGATGGCTTCATCAAGGGTATTGAAGGTGGTGACACTTAGCACAGGGCCGAAAATTTCCTCTTGGAACAGGCGACTGCTACGCCCTACTCCGTCCAGGATGGTCGGCTCTACGAAGATATTGTCAACAGTATTGCCGCCCGCCAGAACAGTCAGCTTTTCGTCCTTGGCATGCTCGATGTAGGACCGCACTTTCTCAAAATGCGCTTTGCTGACCATTGAACCCAAGCGGTTGTCCGGGTCAAGTGGGTCGCCCATTTTCCAGTCTTTGAGGTGCACCTGAATACGCTCAAGCAACGCTTCCTTGATATCGGTATGAACGAGCAGGCGCGAAGACGCCGAACAGTTTTCGCCCATGTTCCAAAAGGCACCGTTCACCACATGCTGCGCGACTTGGTCAATATCCTCGGCATCATTCATCACCACCGCTGGGTTTTTGCCGCCACATTCCAGCACGATGCGCTTGAGGTTGGATTCACTGGAGTACTTGAGGAAAATCCGGCCCGTATCGGTCGAGCCGGTAAAGCTGACCATGGCCACGTCACCATGCCGGCCCAACGGTTCACCTGCCTCCTTGCCGCCACCAGGCACCACATTGAACACGCCGGCGGGAACACCGGCCTGATACGCCAGCTCAGCGACACGCAGCGCGCTCAGCGAGGTTTCCTTTGCTGGCTTGACCACGATCGAGCAACCTGCGGCCAACGACGGACCGATTTTCCAGGCGAGCATCAGCAGCGGAAAATTCCACGGCAGCACCAGGCCCACTACGCCGATGGGCTCGCGTACCACCATAGTCACAGCGCCCGAACCCACCGGCGCGGTAGCGTCGTAGATCTTGTCGATCAGTTCGGCGTGCCAACGCAGCGTGTGGATTGTCTCTGGTACATCAACGTTCTGGCACTCGCGGATGGGTTTGCCGCTGTCCAGGCTTTCAAGTACCGCCAGTTCGTGCGAGTTGTCTTCCAACAACTGGGCAAAACGCAGCAGCACGCTTTTACGTACAGCAGGTGAAAGACCCTGCCAGCGTGCATCCTCAAACGCTGCCTTGGCAGCCGCCACCGCCACGTCTACGTCCTCGGCATCACAGGCCGAAATCTCGGCCAGTACGTCACCGGTGGCCGGGTTGGTGGTGGTGAACGTACGGCCTGATTTCGCGCTGCGAAACTGGCCGTCAATGAACGCCTGAGTGCGAAACTCAAGCTTGCCGGCCAGTTCGCGGTAGGCTTCTTTACTCAGCAAATCGGCCATTTCAAGCACCTCCCACAATGTGCGCAACGTTTTGTTTAAGCGTTTGGATCACCGCCTTCAGCGCCTGCTTCTCGGATTCTTCCAACGCTTGCAATGGCGCGCGGACACCACCGGCACGCAAGCCAATCAGCTCACTGCCATGCTTGATCGATTGCACAAACTTGCCGCCTTCAAGAAAGTCCATCAACGGCAGCAGGGCCGACATGATGCGGCGGCCTTTGTCGAAGTCCTTTTCAATCACGCAGGCTTCATACAGCGCAACGTGTTCGCGAGGAATGAAATTGGAGCCGGCGCATACCCAGCTGCGAGCGCCCCAGGCGAAGAACTCCAGGGCTTGATCATCCCAACCGCACGAGATCTGGATCGAAGGATGGGCGCAGGCCAGGCGATGCAGGCGATTCATTTCCCCGGAGCTTTCTTTGATTGCTTCAATGTTTTTGCACTGCGCAATCGCTTCGAAGAACTCATCCCCCATCGCCACCCCCATACGCGCCGGGTAGTTGTAGAGCATGATGGGGAGGCCTGCTGCCTTGTCTACCGCCAGCACATGGGCGGCGATTTCTTTTTGGGTGGGCAAGGCATAAGGCGGCGAACCCACCAGGATCGCATCTGCCTTGATCGCTTTCGCTTGCTCAGCGAAATACACCGAATCCTCGGTTCTGATCCCGCCGGTGCCGACAACCAGCGGCAGACGACCTTGCAGGACACTCTTCGCACGTTCAGCCACCGCCAGACGCTCAGCAGGCGTATGAGCGTAATACTCGCCCGTGGAGCCGCCGATAATGATGCCGTGAACCTTGGACTCGACCAGGTATTCAAGCACTTCATCAAAGACCGAGTAATCAACTTGACCATCCGAAGAGAGCGGAGTTATCGCGGGGGTAAAAATGCCGTCAAAGTTCATGCTGTTTTCTCCAGTAATTCCAAGGGTTGATCCAGGGGTTGCTAATTCAACGAGGCGGCTTGTTGCAGGTTGAGTGACCGCGTTTCAGGCGCCAGCACCCAAGACAACACGAGCCCCACCAACGAAATGGCGGCGGCGACATACAGGGTCTCGGCGACCCCTAACTTGTTCAATGAAATAGGCGCCAAGTAAGTGCCCGCGGCGGCCCCGATGCGTGAGAGCGACGTGCCTACGCCGACCGCAAAAGCGCGAATTTCTGTGGAAAACAGTTCATTGGGATAAACCAGTGTGAGCACTTGTGCGCCGCCGATAAACAGGGCGTAAACGACGAAAAAGAACAGCACCAGAAGGCTAGGGCCCGCATGGCCGATGGCCAGACCCAACAACGCCAAGCCTGAACACAGGAAACTGTAAATAAGCAGATTTCGCCGACCGATCGAATTGATTATCCGGGTGGAGATAATGCAGCCGATGACGAAGAACAATGTGATCGCAACCGAGCCCAGCGAGGCCGAATCACCGGTAATTTTCAACGCCGCCAACACCTTGGGGGCGAATGCATAAACAGCGAACAGCGGCACGACAGAACAGGTCCAGAACACCACCACAAACAACATGCGCTTACCGTAACCGGAATGCACAAGATTGAAGATCGTGATCTTTTCGCCGGAAGGTTCCTCGGGCAGATTAGCCAGCGAGAAATGCTCGCCATACACCTGCTTGATAATCGCCTCGGCCTCCGCTGTTCGCCCCTGCTTGATCAGCCAACGCGGTGATTCCGGCGTGCCCAGACGCACGATAAACAACAGGACGCCGATGACTGCGGCGCTGGCCAGTACCAGTCGCCAGGCATCCGAACCCAATGCATTGAACATGACTTCGCCGACGATGTAGGCGGTCGCGGCACCAGCGAACCAGAGGATGGTCAGCATCGCCAATCGTGGGCCACGGAATTTCTTGGGAAGGAATTCGACGAGTAACGATGTTGCCACTGGGTATTCGATACCAACGGCAATACCCAACAACAACCGCAGGAAAAATATAACGATGGCCGACTCGGCCCAATATTGCGCCAGGGACGCGACGATGAATAAGGTAGGCCCCGCAAACAAGAGATGTTTGCGCCCCATGACATCGGTCAACCAACCGCCCAGGAAGCCACCGAAAAAAATCCCGATCAATGCGGAGGCGGCAATCATGCCCTCCCAGAAATCATCCAGCGCCAGGGACTTTGACATATGTATCAGCGCGACGCCGATAATCCTCAGAACGTATCCGTCAACAAAGGAACCGCCGCCTGAACGAACAGTAAGTAGCCGGTGAAACCCATTGAGCGGGACGTCTTCAATTGAAACAACAGCGCTCTTCATTTCTTGTCCTTATCCTCAGTGCTTGCAATAGCCAGCTAAAGTGACCTCAGCTTTCTCGACCGGCGCGGTACTGCCCCCATTTAAGATTTGCGTTGACACCCCACGAGAGAAACGGCTGCGGCGGGTTACTGTTCGGCCCGGGTGCGTTCAATAGAAAGTCGATCCGTTCATCACGTTGGCCCGCGAGCCACTCTGCAAGCAGTTGCCCTGTCACTGTGCCGCGGGTCACGCCTAGGCCATTGCAACCCAATGCCCCATAAACGTTGGGGGCCAACTCACCAAAGAAACCGTTGTGGTTTCGAGTCATGGCCAATGCACCGCCCCAGGTGTATTCAAAATTGACGTTGGGCAACATGGGAAAGCGTTTATCAAACGAGGCTTTATGTCGGCGTAGGAATCGCTCGTTATATCGACTGTCGCTGCGGCCGTCGGGATTAAAGCTAAAACTGTTTCTGATCAGTAAGCGATTATCCGGTGTACGCCTGACGGTGGTCCCAAATGGATCAGCTGGGATCGCGCCCCAATACGGTTTTCCACCGAGTTGTGCCTGCTCTTCTGGCGTCAATTGCCGCGTAATACTGCCGTAGGTATAGATGGGCAGCATCCGGCCCTTGAGGAAACCAAAGCGCATGCCAAATGAGTTGTTCGCGAGGATCAGCTTGTCGGCGGTGATACTTCCATTGGCATGTTTCAGTACGGTTTTCGCACCGTACTCAACTTCGAGAATCGGCGTACGCTCATACAACGTCACGTTGGCTGGCAGATGGTCAGCGAGCCCCTTGACCAGTGCCGATGGCTGAAGCAGAACGGCACCTGGCGTATATAAAGCTTTGCGGTAGAAGTGCGTACCCAGGTGATGAGGCAGCTCATCTTGCTCAATCATTTGATAAGGCTGATCCAACTTATCCAGCCCACGCCGATAGGCTTCGAGTACCGCGATGCCGCGGTCCTCCACGGCCGCCTGATACTTGCCGCAGGCCTTCATCTGACAGTCGATGCCATGTTGATCGACCAAGTCGCGCAGAATGGATTGCCCCGCCAGATTGAGCTTCAGGCTGGTCCTGGCGAGGGTGATGTCGCCGATGTAATCCTCTGCCCCAATATCATGGGGCAGATCGATAGCGAACCCGGCATTCCTGCCGGATGGCCCCAGGCCGACCTCCTGAGCCTCAACCAGCACGATCTCGTCATTCGGAAAACTCAACGCCAGTTGCCGTGCTGCCGCCAACCCGGTAAAGCCCGCACCAACAATCACCCAACGGGCAGTACTGTGCCCCTGATGGGCGGGATTAGGCTTACGCGGGCGGCTTAAATGAAACCAGCCACAGCTATTATCGTCGGCGGGTAACGAGGTAACTTTCATAATAGTAGGCCGTTAAGTTGAATGCATTACCGGGTCCAACACAACACAATGCGCAGGACGAAATAAACTGAGTAACTAACCGACGACACAGCGGCAAAACGCGTTTCAAAAACCTGCCGCAATGGCATAGCGTTCCGAATTGCTAAAGTCGCTGGAATAGTAGTTATCCCGGAACGTCATGGGCGGCAGGCCGAACAAATCCTTGAAGCGCTTATAAAAGTGCGGATAGCTGACAAAACCGGTAGCGAGTGCCACGTCCGTCAACGAGCGATTACTTTGAGTAATCAGTTGGCGGGCGCGGGTAAGTCGCAGTTCCAGGTAGTAGCGGTTGGGCGCCGCGTTTAAATAGCGCGCAAATCTGCGCTCAAGCTGTCTACGCGAAACCCCCACGTGGCTGGCGATCTCATCGATTTCCATGGGTTCTTCAATGTGGTTTTCCATCAGCGAGACCGCAACGTTCAGAGGGCGAGGTACCGGTTTAACCAGGCTGACAGCACCTAGGGTTACAGTATTGAATTGAGGCTTTTTGGGTTGATGTACACGTTTGATTTCATCCACCAGATCAGCATCGCGCTGTGAGCTGAGGTCCTGCATGATTGCCAGGATCATATCCAGCGTGGATGAAGCACCAGCGCACGTCGCGCGCCGCTGGGTAAAGGTGTATTCGGACTCCCCCGTTTTCACTTGGGGGTAATACTCGTTTATCAACGCACAACTATCGGCATGACAGGCGCAATCCTGGTCATCGAGCAAGCCCGCATCGGCCAGGTAAAACGCAGCATTCCATACACCAGCGACGATGCCCCTTCCCCCTGCCGCCTTTTTCAATGCGCGGCGAATGGTGGGGTTGCTGGACAGCCTTACCCGCTGGCCACCGATAACCACAAGTGCATCGTGATTGATTTTTTCAACGTTCAAACGTTCCGACGACAACGGTATGCCGATATCACTTTCAACCAGTCCGCCCAAGAGCGAATACGTCGATACTTTGTAGACGGTATTACTGTTGATCAGATTGCCGGTCGCCAGCGCGTCCATCGCTGTTGAGAGTGCGGTTAATGAAAAGTGGTCGAGCAAAATGAATGCCACCCGTACAACTTTTTCATGACCGACCGAGTCGGTAGTTTGCCGAAATCCAATATTCTGGAACTTCAACGAGCTTTGGAAGGTATCCATTATCTTCGCCACCTGATCACTTTATTACGTAAAACAAACGCAGCCGGTCCCGCGTACGGCCAGCTCAATCGAGCTGGCAGCACTTTCCTTGCTGTTTTCTATTGCTTGGCTGCGGCGCGCGCGTCACTCAACCAACCATCGTATTGCGCCTGGTGAGCCTTGATCCATTCGGCCGCATGGCGCTTGATGTCAGCGAGTGATTTCTCACCCTTTTGCATGCGCAGGTTCTGGGCACTTTCGTCGTCCGTGGTGATACTGACTTCCGACAGAAACTTGCGAGCCACCGGGTTCTTCTCGGCAAACTCTTTGTTCATCACAGCGTTAACGGTATCCACCGGGAAACCGAGATTTTTACCCTGATAAAAGGTGTCTTTACTGTCTTGGCCATCAGGCAACGAGGTGAACGGAACCGGCAGCCATACGACGTCGCGCCCTTCCACCAGCACGCTGGAGATCCATTGCGGCACCCAGGTGAAATACAACACGGGTTTGCCCTGCTGGAACCTGGCGATAGTATCTGCCATCAGCGCGAAGTAAGAACCCCGGTTGTCCACGACGGTTGGGCTCAGGCCATAGGCTTTCATGTGGTATTCAACCATCACTTCGCAGCCCCAACCGGGGTTGCAGCCTGTCATGTCTGCCTTGCCATCGCCATTGGCGTCGAACAGCTTGGCGATCTCCGGCTTCTTCAAATCCGAGAGATCCTTGATGTTGTATGCGTCGGCTGTTTTCTTGTCGATCATGTAGCCCTGCAGCACGCCCTTCATGACCTGGCCAACTTTCACCATGGTGTCGTCGCCGCCGCCTTTCTTATAAAAGGCAGCGTGCAGGTTCTCCCACTCATGCACGGTGAAATCCGCATCGCCATAGGAGAGCGCCAGGAACATCGCGGGGTAATCAACTTCCTTTGGGGCCTTCACGTCATAGCCAAGGTCTTTCAAGCCTGCAATCGCCACCTCACCGCGAAAACGCTCTTCAGCGATAGTCGGGAAAATAGGCGTGATGGAAACACCGTCACCCGGTTTGTTTGCATCAGCGGCGTACGCTGCCGAACATGCAGTTGCACCCAACATGGACGCCATCAGCGTCGCGACGACGGTTTGCTTGAGATTTGCAAGTTTCATATTTCACCACGCTTGAATTTATAGTAGGTGAGCAGGTGTGCTTAGTTAGTCACTGGGTGTGCTACGTTCTTTTTCTTCTTGAGTTTCATCACTAGGCCAACCGGCCCGGTTTCGTACCAACGCTGGCCGGTTGCCAGATCACTGCTGCGCTCACCCATCGCTTGGGTCAAACGATCGAGGAAGACAGCCAGGAGTACCAGGCCAGCACCGCCGACGCTGGCCAGCCCCATGTCCAGGCGGCCGATGCCGCTCAATACCATCAGCCCAAGCCCGCCAACGGATATCATCGAAGCAACGACGACCATCGAAAGTGAAAGCATAAGTGTCTGGTTCAATCCGGCCATCATGGTCGGCGCCGCAAGGGGCAGTTGGACCTTCAACAGCATCTGGGTGGCGGTGCAGCCAAACGCACGTGCGGCTTCGACCTTATCGGCGGGTACCTGGCGAATGCCCAAGTTGGTCAGGCGCACCAAGGGCGCAACCGAGAAAATAATCGTCACGATCACGCCTGGAACGTTACCGATGCCAAACAACATCACCACAGGCACCAGGTAAACGAAAGCAGGCAATGTTTGCATCGCGTCCAACACCGGACGCACGATCACTTCCATTCGGTCGCTGCGGGCACAGAAGATGCCCAGGGGAATACCAATAACCGCACAGAAGAGTAATGAAGTCAGGACCAAAGCGAGAGTCACCATGGCATCGGCCCATACACCGATCAAGCCTAGTCCGGTCAATGTAGCGATACTGAAAATTGCGATTCGTTTACCGCCGATCTGCCAACTGATCAATCCGGCGATAAGAATGAATACTGTGGGGGGCACGGAAAGCAGGCCCCACTGAACACCATCAAGCACTTGGTCAACCGGCCATCGAATCGAGCGAAAGACTTCCCGAAAGTTATGTACCAGATAAGTCAGCGTCGCTTCAACCCAAGCGCCCAATGGAACAGTGAAACTTTGGAACGGGTCCAAATAATTAAAGTCCGACATGATACTTCCTCGCCCTCAGAACTTGAGACTGCTCTGATTATTCAAATTAACTATTATTCAGGCAGCTCAGAAGATGGCCTTGAGAAATCGAGCCCTTATACAGGCCAACTTCATCCACCACCGGCATAGGCGTTGCGGAGGCCGCGACGATATGCAGAATCTCTCTGAGCGAAGCTTCTGCTTTTAGGGGGGTGTGACGACCAGGCTCATAGGTGATGCTGGTGTCCTGTTGAGCGATATCGCCCGCTTTCAGGATTCGACTGGTGTCGAATCCATTAAAGAAATCGCGCACGTATTTATTGATGGGGTTGCACAGTAACTCGCGCGGTGTACCAATTTGCACCACCCGACCGCCTTCCATGATTGCGATGCGGTGGCCGATCCGTACGGCCTCTTCAATGTCGTGGGAAATGAAGATGATGGTGCGGTTCTGCTCGGCCTGAAGCTTAATCAATTCGCCCTGCATCTCGCTACGAATCATCGGGTCGAGGGCCGAAAACGCCTCGTCCATCAACAGGATCGCCGGGTCATTGGCCAGGGCTCGGGCGAGGCCGACGCGCTGTTGCATGCCGCCGGAGAGTTGATGGGGAAAGCTGAACTCCTGACCAGCAAGCCCAACCTGGGCCAGCGCGCCCATGGCGCGGCAGTAGCGTTCTTTCTCGGCGACGCCGCTGATCTCCAAACCAAAGCTGACGTTGTCGATGACGCTCATGTGCGGCATCAGCGCAAAGGATTGAAAGACCATGCCCATGTCTTTCCTGCGCACTTGCAGAAGGTCTTTATCCGCCAGACCGGTGATTTCCTTACCATTCAGAAAGATCGAGCCACTGGTGGGTTCAATCAAGCGGTTGAACAAGCGGACCATGGTTGACTTACCGGAGCCCGACAGCCCCATGATGACAAAGATCTCGCCGCGGCGGACGGAAAAGTTCGCATCAAAGACGCCAATAGCTTGCCCGGTTTTTTTAAAGACCTCTTCTTTCGAGGCCCCATCAGCCAGCAACTTCATTGCAAGGTCCGGTTGAGTGCCGAATACCTTATAGACATTTTTGACGGAAATGATTTCGTCGGAATTAGTCATACCTTGCCCCTTCGTGTTCAGCACTATTCGCTTTAAGCGATGCGCAAACGATCGAAAATAGTTTTAAACGGCAGCGGGAATGAATAGAGAGTTTCACGACGGGTTTCCTTTTATTATTTTTTGGCCCCTAGGAAAGAGGGATGTTTCAAATTTAGTAGTAACCCACCGTCAATTCCAACTACATTTACAGGGACAATTGGATAACGTCGGGTTATAGATCGTCTCAAGCGGACAGTTTTCTTGCTGCGGCACACAGGAACGACCCGTAATGTCTCAAAAACGACCTGCACACCGTTTTTACCGCCTGGCTTCAGTTACTCTCGCGTCGCTTCGCTGGGGAGCGGCTGCATGAGGAGAACGTAAGGATGTCAAAGCATGTCGACCCTGACAGCATTCTGCTGAAAATGCCGTCGTTGAGGGCCGTGAAAGCGTTTGTAGCGGCTGCCAAGTACGAGAGCTTCACTCTCGGCGCCGAGGCGCTTTGTGTTTCGCAGGCGGCTATCAGCCGGCAGATTCGCGAGCTGGAGGAGTACTTGGGTGCGCAGCTTTTCAACCGCGTAGGGCGTGCTGTCGAACTGACTTCTGCCGGGGCAGTGTTCTTTGATGCCGCGCAGCTGTCATTTGTAAACATCGCCCAGGCAGCCGAGCGAATCCGCAGCAGCCAGTCCTCCAAAAAAATGCTGACCGTCTGCTGCTCTCCCGCCTTTTCCGCCCTATGGCTGTCAGACCACCTGCCCGAATTCATCAGACAAAACCCCGGCATTGAGTTGAACCTGGTCACGACGCAGAACTTCCTGACCATGGAGCCCGGGGTACAGCCGGACGTCTTCATTACCAAAATGGCCCGTGTCCGGGACGACTATAAAAGCTACCCGTTGTGCCATGACGTGATCTATCCCGTGTGCAGCCCGCAATTTTTGGAGCAACACCCGGAAATCTCGACGATCGAAGGCCTGAGAGACTCAGCCCTGCTGAACCTGAGCCCCTACGGACGATCCCAGGTAGCCGAGCACGTTGACTGGGGTGTCTGGTTTGCCTTTCAGTCGATTGACATTGATGATCGCCCGCAAGACAGCCCCCAGATTTTCAATGCCAACGACTACAACTTGCTGATCAGCATGGTGCTGACCCACCAAGGTATCGCCCTGGGTTGGAACCACCTGGTTACCCGGCTGGTAGAGCGTGGGGTGTTGGTGCGGCCGATCCAGCAGCAAGTTCAGCTGCGCAACAGTTCGCACTACTTAAGCTGTCGAGAAAACGCCGAGAACGAAGATGAGCTGCGCCGGTTTCGTGAATGGCTCCTGGCCAAGTTCCCCCGCTGACGCCGCATGCCTTAGAAGCAGAGTCGTCATTTTTGTTATCGATTGCCCTACGAAAATGTTGCTGGAACGGTGAGCCCTCGCTGGATCATCGTGCAGCGACACCATAATGATTTTCGTAAGGAATGCCCGGGATGTCACTGTTCGAATTTTGTCGCGATTTCGATCTCCAACAAGCACCCGCCCACACGCAAGCGATACTCAGAAACAGCCTGTTGGATATCGTCGGTGTGATGGCCGGTGCGGCATCCAATGACACCAGCGAGATAATGCGCAGCTATGCACGCCTCCACTACCCCGGTGGTGTGTACACCAGTCGGCTGATGTTCGATGGCCAGCGCGTCAGTATGCTTGGAGCCGCCTGGGCTGGCGGATTTTCCGCAGACAGCCTGGACGCTCACGAAGGGCACTTCAAATCCAAAGGGCACGCCGGCGCAACGGTGGTTCCGGCGTTGCTGGCCCTGGCCGACGCATTGCACCACAACGGCCTGGAGATCAGCGGGCACGAACTTCTTTCGGTGCTGTGCATTGGCTATGAAACCGCGCTGCGCGCTGGCACTGCATTGATGGCAACCTCACCCACCTACCACGCTTCTGGTGGTTTTTCCGCCATGGGCGTGGTGTGTGCTGGAGCACGATTGCTTGAGTTCGATGAGCCGACCTTTCGGCACGCATTGGGCATTGCCGAGTATTTCAGCGCACGCTGCCCAATGATGCGTGTGGTGCTGGCACCGACCATGTTGCGCGATGCACATGGAGCAGGCGCTTACGTTGGCTTGAATGCACTGTTGATGGCGCAGGCAGGCATGACCGGTGCCCCCGCGGAGATCGTGGAAGACCCAAGTGTCGCGCCGCACTGGGCGGATATAGGAAACCGCTGGGAAATCGATAGCCAGTACTTCAAACCATGGCCCGTATGCCGATGGGCACAACCCGCCTTGACGGCAATGCTTGAATTACAGCGCCAGCATCCCGAAGTGAGCGCGAGCACTCTTGAAACAATTCGCGTGGAAACGTTCTTCGAATCGATGTGCCTGCAGGGCCATACCCCACGTAACGCAGATGAAGCCCAATACGCGTTGGCGTTTCCGCTGGCAGCGCTGATTGTGCGAGGCAAGCTGGGGCCTGATGAAATCACGGGGGGCTCAATCACCGCACCCGATATTCTCTCGCTGAGTTCACGCATCGAGATTGTCGAAGCGGCGGATATTTCCGCGCGTTTCCCGGATGAAATTCTTTCCAGACTTACCCTTACCTTGAAAGACGGTACGATCATCGTCAGCCCTGTGACAGCGGCAAAAGGTGATCCGCACACCGCGATGACGGCCGCTGAGCTGGATGGAAAA
Organism: Pseudomonas sp. Q12-87; assembly: GCF_001269755.1. Classification (NCBI taxonomy): domain Bacteria; kingdom Pseudomonadati; phylum Pseudomonadota; class Gammaproteobacteria; order Pseudomonadales; family Pseudomonadaceae; genus Pseudomonas; species Pseudomonas sp. Q12-87. The sequence continues at coordinate 63,124 of NZ_LHVI01000020.1, forward strand.
TTCGACCTGTTCAGTAGCAATCTTGGAGTTGAACGAAGCCTTGCGGTGAAGCACGCGATTCATTCATTGGGTCAGGCGCACTCAGCCATTACGACGCTGGAGCCTATATTTTCAGGCGTTACGCATTCCGAGGAAGCGGCTGATCGATAACCTGGAATTATTGATTGCCCCTACGAAATGTCGTTTGCGGGCGTCGCGACAGCCCCCTAGGCTGTCATCTATCTAAAAAAGGCCATGAAGTTATTGCACCGCTACTAAGCAGCCAACCGATGCCGAACTTTTAGAGCACTACAAAAGTCACCGTTAAAGGTGAGCGCTCACGTTATTTATCCTGGGAGGATAAGATGGATAATAAAGAAACCGTGTTTGACCTGATTGCCCAACGTAAACCATGGCACTCACTCCCGGGAAAGCTCTATAGCAGCGAAGGCGTCTATCGCCAGGACCTTGAGCAAATTTGGCACAAAGACTGGATCTTCGCCGGACACACGTTTGAACTGGAAAAGCCCGGTCAGTACTTCACGCTGCAAGTGGGTGACTACCCGGTGGCTGTGGTACGCGGCAAGGACGGCCAGGTGCGAGCATTTCACAATGCTTGCCGCCACCGTGGCGCCAAGATTTGTGAAGCCGACCATGGCAAAGTCGCCAAAATGGTGTGCCCTTACCACAAGTGGACCTACGAGCTGGACGGCAACCTGCTATTCGCCGGGAACATGGGGCAGGATTTCGACAAATCCGAATACAACCTCAAAAGCGTTCACTGCGAAATCGTGAACACCTTTATTTATGTGTGTGTCGCGAGCAAAGCACCGGATTTCGAACACTTCCGTACCGCCGTGACCCCCTTTGTCGCCCCGCATAACCTCGATGACTGCAAAGTGGCCTTTGAGTCCAATATCGTCGAGAAAGGCAATTGGAAACTGGTCTTCGAAAATAACCGTGAGTGCTACCACTGCGACGGATCTCACCCCGAGCTGCTGCAATCGTTCGTGGACAACCTTTCCGTGGGCGGCACCAGCGGCGACGACGACCCCGAGCTTTCCGCTTACTGGAACAAATGCGAAAAAGCCGGCTTGCCGAGCCGCTTGGTGATGGACATCAAAGGCCAGTTCCGCATGACCCGCATCCCATTGTCCAAGGGCGCGGTGAGCTACACCATGGATGGCAAGCCCGCAGTGACCAGCCGCCTGGATACCACCGGCGAAGCGGATATCGGCGCACTGCTGTACTTCAACTATCCGTCGACGTGGAACCACTTCCTGGGGGACCACGCTCTGAGCTTCCGCGTGCTCCCCATCAGCGCGACGGAAACCTTGGTGACCACCAAGTGGTTGGTGCTCAAAACTGCCGTAGAAGGCGTGGACTACGACATTGATCGACTGACAAAGGTATGGATCGCGACCAACGATCAGGACCGCACTCTGGTAGAAGGCACGCAGCGTGGTGTGACTTCACCCTCTTATGAGCCAGGCCCGTATTCCGAGACCGCCGAGACCGGTGTCTGCCAATTCGATGATTGGTATTGCGCCACCATGATGGAAAGGATCAAGGGGCCTATCCCCTTGAAGTCTGTCGGATAATAACGATGCCTGATGGGTAAGCCTTTCAATACAGTCGTGCATTGAAAGGCTTACGCCTTAGCAACTTGTCCCTTCCTCCTTCCAGGCCTCAGCGCAGTCGCTGCCAGGCCTTTCTTCGTGTGCCTGTTTGGGTGATTCAAATGACTACGTCATCGTTAGCGATCAACGCCAATTACGGCGAACGCACGTCAACCCGTATTGCTTTCCTGATCGCAGGGCTTGTCATGTCGGCATGGGCGCCCTTAGTGCCGCTTGCCAAGGCGCGCACGGGGTTGGACGAAAGCGGGTTGGGGCTTTTGCTGCTGGGCCTGGGCGTGGGGTCGATTGTTGCCATGCCGTTTGCCGGGCACCTCACCGCACGTTACGGCTGCCGCCCAGTCATTGTGTGTTCCACTGCGACTTTATGTGTATTGCTTGTACTGTTGAGCAGCCTCAGTTGGCTGCCGGGCCTGGCATTGGCCGTAGTGCTGTTTGGCGCGGCTATGGGCATGCTGGATTGTGCGATGAACATTCAGTCCATCATTGTGGAAAAAAACAGTGGCGAGGCACTTCAGTCGGGGTTCCATGGCCTGTACAGCGTCGGAGGCATTCTGGGTGCCGGCGCGTTGACTGCACTGTTGAGCATAGGATTAGAACCGGTGTTTTCAGTGCTGTGCGTCGTCATCGTGGTAATGGGGTGCCTGTATAAAGCGATTCCAAGTTTATTGACCTATGGAACCGAAAAAAACGGCCCGATCTTTGCGATCCCAAAAGGCATTGTCTTTTTACTGGGCGCGCTGTGCTTCATCGTTTTTTTAACCGAAGGCGCAGTACTGGACTGGGGTGCTGTCTTTCTCGTATCCAGCCGGAACATGGAGCCCACCTTGGCCGGCTTGGGTTATGCCAGTTTTGCGGCGGCGATGACCCTGGGACGGCTGACAGGGGATGCCCTCGTACGCAGATTCGGCGGCGTGCGCGTGGTGGCTTATGGCGGAATGATTGCTGCCACCGGCATGCTCGTATCGCTTGGATTCGAGGGCTGGCCTGCCTCGTTACTGGGATATGCATTGCTCGGCGCAGGATGCTCGAACATTGTTCCCGTGCTGTTTACCGCCACCGGAAAACAGGACCGCATGCCCCAAAGAGTCGCCATACCGGCGGTTATCTCCATGGGCTATGCAGGAATTTTGATAGGCCCGGCGGTGATCGGTTTCGTTGCCCATATGAGCAGTCTTTCATTTGCGTTAGGGGGCCTGGTGTTTCTTCTACTATTTGTGAGCGCTGCCGCGCACTGTCTGCGCGTGTGATCCATCAATATTTGGATAACTAGAGATTATCGCTGAATAGGGGCTGAGAAACAGGCCCGACAAGTTCGCTTAGGGATATCCACTCATATTCCATATCCTTTTCCGAACGACCACGGATTTGCCACATTCGGGTTCTCATCCAGTATCGGGAGGCGCACTGAATACCAACCACGGCCACCCAGATCCATGTCATAAATCGCCACTCGCGATCACTCCCACACCCAGTGCAATTGGGGCAAAAATTGGGGCAAAATTCTATGTTTTCTGGCTGTAACTACCGTTTTAGAGCCCAGTCAAAATGTTCTTTGGCGATCCAGAGAGCCTCTAGAAAATAAACGGTACTCACCCTTCGAACAGCCATAACCTCAAAACACAAAACCATGCCCTAACTCCCCTTCCATCCATCCCAGAAATCGCCTGACCCTGGGATAACTGGAATGAGCCTTCGGGAAAACCAGATGGTGGGCAGCTACCGCAGCGCTCAGCGCTTCGGGGGCGACTTCAATCAGTGAGCCGCTGGCGAGGTATTTTTGCGCCAGCAGTGTGCTTTCGAGGGCGAATCCCAAGCCGTGGCTCGCCGCTTCCAGGCTCATGTAGGATCGGTCAAAACTCAAGGCGTAGGGTTTTTCGGGGTGTGCCAGGCCATGCTGGGCGAACCACTCGGGCCATCGGAGCAAGGTCGCTTCGGAAAGAATCAGATCTTGCGCCAGCAGATCCGCGGCGGTGTTCACCGTGCAGCGCGCGATCAGCTTGGGCGAGGCCAGCACAGCGAAGCTTTCGTTGCGCACGGTGCGCACTTCATAGCTGGGCCACTCGGGCCGGCCATGACGAATATCGACATCGATCTTGTCGTGGCTGAAATGCAGCGATTCATACGAGCAAGACAAGTTGATTTGGATGTCCGGGTTGGTCAAGCGAAACGACTCCAACCGGGGCATCAGCCAGAGCAAGCCGAAGCTGGGTGAGGAATGCAGCCGCAGGCAATCCAGGCTCACGTCACTCGCGGCCCGCTCCGTAGCGACTTCAAGACTCTGCAACAGACCGGAAATGTCCTTCAAGTACTGCGCACCCACGGGGGTCAGCGTTACGCCGCGCGCCGCCCGGACGAACAACTGTCGCCCAATCATGACCTCCAGCTTGGCCAGTTGGTGGCTGATCGCTGAGGGCGTGAGGTCCAGCACTTCGGCGGCCCTTGCCAGGTTGCCGAAACGGGCGGTTTGCTCGAAGGCTTGAATTGCTCTCAGCGGTGGCAGCTTGGATGAAGGGATATCGTCCTGGTGCATCAGTGTCCAGCCTATTGTTTTGGTCTCGAACGGGTAATCCCATTCAAGCATTTGCGGCTTATGTTGACGAGCGCTGAATTTTATTCATGTAGCAGTGACGTTTGCGTTATTGCTCGGCCTGCCGACGGAGACCACTCTGAGTCATCGATTACTGAATCGAACCATAAAAACAATCAGAGGAAATCCTCATGCTTCTTCAAGGCAAAGTCGCGATTATCACTGGCGCTGCATCCGAACGTGGTATCGGCCGCGCAACGGCGATTACCTTCGCCAAACACGGCGCCCGCGTTGTGATCCTGGATCTCGACGAATCCGCCGCCCGTGACGCTGCGGCCTCCCTCGGCGACGGCCATCTGGGCCTGGCCGCCAACGTCGCCGATGAGACACAAGTCAAAGCAGCCGTCGCCAAGGTTATCGAGCAGTACGGCCGTATCGACATACTCATCAATAACGCCGGCATCACGCAACCGATCAAGACCCTGGACATTCGTCCCAGCGATTATGACAAGGTTCTGGATGTAAGCCTGCGCGGCACGCTATTGATGTCGCAGGCGGTCATCCCGGCGATGCGTTCCCAGGCTTCGGGCAGCATCGTCTGCATGTCCTCCGTCTCTGCCCAGCGCGGCGGCGGAATTTTCGGCGGGCCGCACTACAGCGCGGCAAAGGCCGGTGTGCTCGGATTGGGCAAGGCCATGGCGCGGGAGTTTGGCGCGGACAACATTCGCGTCAACTCCATCACGCCAGGTTTGATCCATACCGACATCACCGGCGGCCTGATGCAGGATGATCGGCGCCACGCCATCATCGAAAGCATCCCGCTGGGCCGGCTTGGCGCCGCCCAGGATGTCGCCAATGCGGCGCTGTTTCTTGCCAGCGACTTGTCCTCTTACCTCACCGGCATCACGCTCGATGTAAACGGCGGCATGTTGATCCACTGACGACAGGGATTGCCACACGCTGTCCATTAAGTTCTGGATCGAAGATACGTCGGGCCGCAAGTCCGGCGTTCTATAAAAACAAGAGATCAGACCATCATGATGACCACCATGACACTCGACGCTGTGTCCTCGGTACGCTCAAGCGCGTATCGAAAAACTGCCTGGCGACTGATGCCTTTCCTGATGCTGTGCTACCTGTGCGCTTACCTTGACCGGGTAAATGTCGGGTTCGCAAAGCTGCAGATGATGAATGACCTGTCCCTGAGCGAGACCGTATACGGCCTAGGCGCGGGCGTGTTCTTCCTTGGCTATTTCCTCTGCGAAGTGCCAAGCAACCTCATCCTTCACAAGGTCGGTGCCCGGCGCTGGATCGCGCGCATCATGATCTCGTGGGGCATCATTTCCGCCCTCTTCGCTTTCGTCGAAACCGCCTGGCAGTTCTATACGTTGCGCTTTCTGCTGGGTATCGCCGAGGCCGGTCTCGCGCCGGGCTTGCTGCTTTACCTCACGTACTGGTTCCCCTCCTACCGCCGCGCCAAGATGACCGTGCTGTGGTTCATCGCCATTCCGCTCTCAGGGATGATCGGCGGGCCGCTCTCGGGCTACATCATGACCAAGTTCGCAGGTTTTCATGGCTGGGCGGGCTGGCAGTGGATGTTCGTGATCGAAGCCATTCCGACCGTCATCGTCGGCCTGATGGTGCTGGCTTACCTCAAGGATGGCGTCCACCAGGCGACCTGGCTCACCGACGAAGAAAAAACGCTGGTGAGCAAAGAGTTGGCCGAGGACAACAGCCGCAAGGTCACCCATGCATCGGTCGGGGCGTTCCTGCGGGACCGTCGCCTTTGGACTCTCGCGTGCATCTACTTTTGCGTAGTCATGGGCCAATACGCGATCACCTTTTGGTTGCCGACGCTTATCCGCAACGCCGGGGTAGCCGACCCGATGTACATCGGATTGCTGACCAGTCTCCCCTACCTGTGCGCCATCGTCGCGATGGTCCTCATGGGGCGCAGCGGCGACAAGCACCAAGAACGCCGCTGGCACCTGGTCGGGCCCATGATCGCCGGCGCGCTGGGCCTCACGTTGGCGGCGGTGTTCGGCGCAAACCTGACGCTGTCGGTGTTGTGCCTGTGCCTTGCAGCAGCAGGTGTGCTCTCGGCGTCTTCGCTGTTCTGGATGCTGCCCACCACATTGCTCGGTGGCGTCTCCGCCGCTGCGGGGATCGCCGGAATCAACAGCTTCGCCAATCTTGCGGGTTTCTGCTCGCCGTACCTGATTGGATGGGTCACTACCACGACCGGTTCGAGCGCCATTGGCATGTACCTGATTACCGCTGTGCTGTGTATCGGTGCCTGCCTGGTGCTGCGCATTCCAGCCGCGTCGGTCAATCGTTGAGTTAACGGAGAATTTCCATGACTGTCACATTATCTCGCGCGTCGTCCACCACCCTGGTGCAGCGTGCCCATAACATTCGCCGCCATGCCTTGCGCATGGGTCAAGTCCAGGGCCAGGGCTACGTCGGCCAGGCGCTGGGCGCGGCAGATTTGCTGGCCGTGTCGTACTTTCATGCCTTGAACTACAAGCCCGAAGATCCCGAATGGGAACAGCGTGATCGCTTTTATCTTTCCATCGGCCACTATGCGATCGCGCTATACGCCGCGCTGATCGAAGCTGAAATCATTCCACTGGACGAGCTTGAAACCTACGGTTCGGATGACAGCCGCTTGCCCATGTCCGGCATGGCCGCATACACCCCCGGCATGGAAATCACCGGCGGCTCGCTGGGCCAGGGGCTGGGTATCGCGGTTGGCGCCTGCCTGGGTTTGAAGCGCAAGCAATCCGCCTCTTTCGTCTACAACCTGCTGTCGGATGGCGAGCTGAATGAGGGGTCTACCTGGGAAGCGGTCATGTCCGCTTCGCACTGGAAACTCGACAACCTGATCGCCATCGTCGACGTCAATAACCAGCAAGCCGACGGGCATTCCAGCGAGGTGCTCGCATTTGAACCCATCGTTGACCGATGGCAAGCCTTTGGCTGGTTCACCCAGCGGGTAGACGGCAACGATCTCGACGCTTTGGTCAAGGCGTTCGACGCCGCCCGCCACCATCGCGCCGCGCAACCGCGCGTGGTCATTTGCGATACCAAGATGGGCAAAGGCGTGCCGTTCCTGGAAACCCGCGAAAAAACTCACTTCATCCGCGTGGATGAGCATGAATGGGATGTGGCCCTGAACAACCTCGAAGAAGGCAAGACGCTATGAGTAACGCGACCAACACTACGGCTCAGGCGCCGGCGACCGTGAAGAAAAAACTGACAACTTCCGCAATGATTGCATCGATTGCCGCTGAAGGTCAGGCCACCAGATCCGCACCTTTTGGACATGCCTTGGCCACGCTCGCGGATCAGCGCCAGGATATCGTGGGCTTATCGGCTGACTTGTCCAAATACACCGACCTGCATATTTTTGCGAAAGCGCACCCGGAGCGTTTTTACCAGATGGGCATGGCCGAGCAGTTGTTGATGAGCGCGGCGGCGGGCATGGCTCGGGAGGGATTCGTGCCCTTCGCCACCACTTACGCGGTGTTTGCTTCGCGCCGGGCCTATGACTTCATTTGCATGGCGATTGCCGAGGAAAACCTCAACGTCAAAATCGTTTGTGGCTTGCCCGGGCTCACGACCGGGTATGGTCCCAGCCATCAGGCAACTGATGACTTGGCGATCTTGCGCGCCATGCCCAACCTGATGATTGTCGATCCCTGCGATGCCCTGGAAATCGAACAGGCCGTGCCCGCCATAGCGGCGCATCAAGGCCCGGTGTACATGCGATTGCTGCGGGGTAACGTACCGCTGGTGCTCGACGAATATGACTATACATTCGAGATCGGCAAAGCCAAGACCCTGCGCACCGGCAATGACGTCTTGATCATTTCCACTGGCTTGATGACCATGCGCGCCCTGGAAGCGGCCAAGGCGCTTCAAGCTGACGGCGTGGATGTCGCGGTGCTGCACGTTCCCACCATCAAGCCCTTGGATGAACAAACCATTCTGGCGGAGGCCAGGAAGCCGGGGCGACTGGTAGTGACGGCGGAAAATCATTCCATCATCGGCGGATTGGGCGAAGCGGTGGCAACCGTGCTGTTGCGCAATGCAGTGACGCCGACGTTCAGGCAAATCGCCTTGCCGGACGCCTTTCTCGATGCTGGCGCGCTTCCGACATTGCATGATCGTTACGGTATTTCTACCCAAGCTGTGTGTACGCAGATCAAGGGTTGGTTATAGGGTTTAAATCGGCGGGGGGCCGATCAGCCCCCTGACAAGGAGGAAGTATCCCTTGAACGTTGACCACCTGCTGGACCCCGATTACGCGTTTTTCCTTGAAGAACCCTCCAGCGAATGGACGCTCGCCGCCCTCCCCGGCATCCGAGCCCGAATAGGCGCGAACTCGAAAACCCCCGAGACGTCGCGCGGCGAACAGCGCTGGACAGGCGATACCGCAGATGCCGATGGGGTGCGCCTGTGCATTTACCGACCTGCCCCTGTTATTGAGACCCCATCGCTCCCCTCTATCCTCTACTTGCATGGCGGCGGTTTCGTGCTGGGAAGCCCGGAAATGGCCGACGATTACTTGGCCGATCTCGCTGACGAGTTGCAAGCGGTGATCGTCGCGGTCGATTATCGGCTGGCTCCAGAACATCCATTTCCTGCGCCGCTGGAGGACTGTTACACGGCGCTGGACTGGCTTTTTCGTCAAAGCCATGCGCTTGGCCTCGATCGGCAAAAAGTCGTGATCATGGGCCACAGTGCCGGTGGCGGCCTGGCTGCCACATTGGCCCTGCTGGTTCGCGAGCGCCGCGAGTATTCAGTCGCAGGCCTGCTCATGATTTACCCGATGCTCGACCACCGAACCGGCTCGGCGGCAGCACCTTCGGCCAATCCCACCACCGGCACGTTGAATTGGCGGCCACAGGCCAACCAGTTTTGCTGGCAATGCCTGCAAGGGTCGTATGCCGCCCGAGACGAAAAAGCCTGCCTGTTTTCACCCGCGCTGGCGGATGATCTAGGGGGGTTGCCACGCAGCTTTATCGGCGTCGGAAGCTTGGATCTTTTTCTTGAGGAAGGTGTGGACTTCGCACTGAAACTCTCCCGCTCAGGCGTGTCCAGCGAGCTTCACGTCTACCCGGGCGTCCCGCATATGTTCGATCAGTATCCCGGGCGAATGACCGATCAATGCAGGAGCGATGTCGCGCTTGCCCTTGGCAGAATGTGGACCGCGTCAGCGTGATCTTCACGGCAAGGCCTTTCACTTCAGCCCATTGGACAGAAACTGCTGCAGGCGCTCGCTTTGGGGGTTATCCAGAATCTCTGGCCCACCCTGTTCTTCGACAAGCCCCTGATGGAGAAACAGCAGTTGGTTCGACACCTTGCGTGCAAATCCCATTTCATGGGTCACCATGATCATGGTCCGGCCTTCTTCGGCGAGCCCCTGGATAACCTTCAATACTTCGCCCACCACCTCCGGGTCCAGCGCTGAAGTGGGTTCGTCGAACAACATGACCTCCGGCTCCATGGCCAGCGCACGGGCAATCGCTACGCGCTGCTGTTGGCCGCCTGAAAGAAACGCAGGGAACTGATCGGCAACACGGGCAGGCAAGCCGACTTTATCCAAGTACCGTCGGGCACGGTCTTCTGCATCCTTTTTGCTGATGCCCAGCACACGACGTGGGGCAATGGTGATGTTCTCGAGCACGGACATATGCCCCCACAGATTGAAATGCTGGAACACCATGGCCAAGCGGGTGCGCAATCGCTGCAGTTCTCGATCATCCGCCACCCGCAATCCAGTATGGTTTTTAACCATGCGGATCGGTTTTCCATCCAGGCTCATGGCAACGTCATCAGGGGTTTCAAGAAAATTGATACAGCGCAGGAACGTGCTCTTCCCGGAGCCGCTCGCGCCAATCAGGCTGATGACATCACCTGTTTCCGCTTGAAGGGAAACCCCTTTGAGCACCTCGTGGCTACCGTATTTCTTGTGCAGGCCGTCAACGGTCAATTTGTACATTTTCGGTAATCATCCTCTAAAGCGGAATGGCAGCAGCCGTGTCAGGCAAGGGCTCAGTGCGCCGGGCCCAGGAAAGCCAGCCAATGACGTTCGGCGACTCGGAACAGGCCGACCAGGGCAAAAGTCACTGCCAGATAGATCAGCGCCGCGATCCCAAACGATTGAAAGGTCAAGAAAGTTGCGGAGTTGGCGTCACGCGCCACTTTGAGAATGTCTGGCACCGTGGCGGTGAACGCCACCGTGGTCGAATGCAGCATCAGAATGACTTCGTTGCTGTAATACGGCAGCGAACGACGCAGTGCTGAAGGCATGATCACAAAGGCGTAGAGCTTCCAGCCTGAGAGGCCATACGCTTTCGCAGCCTCGACCTCGCCATGGGCGACGTTGCGAATGGCCCCGGCAAATATTTCGGTGGTGTAGGCGCAAGTATTCAAGGCGAAGGCAAGAATGGTGCAGTTCATGGCATCGCGGAAAAACGCATCCAGCACCGGCTGGGCACGTACCGCAGCCAAGCTGTAGATGCCGGTGTAGCAGATCAGCAACTGGATATAGAGCGGTGTTCCCCTGAACAGGTACGTGTAGAACTGCACCGGCCAGCGCACGTAGAACCTGGGTGAAACGCGAGCGATGGACAGTGGAATCGACACGACGAATCCAATGAAAATCGATGCGCTGAGCAACCACAGCGTCATTGCCAAACCGGTGATTTGGCTTCCATCGCTGTAGACGAAAGAGCGCCAGTATTCCTGCAACAATTCGATCATCGCACCGCCTCCCGTGAGCCCGCCGCGAAATACCGCTCCAGGCAACGCAGGACGACATTGGAGATGCTGGTGATGACCAGGTATGCCAGCGCCGCCAATATCAGAAAAAAGAACAACTGGTAGGTGCTCTTTCCTGCGTCCTGAGCAGCCTTCACCAAGTCGGCCAGGCCGATGATCGACACCAGTGCGGTGGCTTTCAGGATCACCATCCAGTTATTGCCAAGACCCGGAAGCGCGAACCGCATCATTTGCGGGAAGACCACGAAGCGAAAACGTTGGACGCGACTTAGCCCATACGCGGTAGCCGCTTCGACCTGGCCACGGGGAACGGCCAGCATGGCGCCGCGGAAGGTTTCGGTGAAATAGGCGCCATAGATGAACCCCAGGGTGATGATGCCGGCGACGAAGGGGTTGATCTCGATGTACTCCCAGTCCAACGCGTCCGTGATAACCGTCAGCCAGGTTTGCAGGCTGTAGAAAATCAACAGCATCAATACCAGGTCCGGCACCCCACGAATCAGCGTTGTGTAGAGCTGCGCCGGCAAGCGCAGCAGCTTGAGGCTGGAAAGTTTGGCACTGGCCCCGATCAGCCCGAGCAATACGCTGAGCGCCAGGGCGGACAACGAGAGCTTGACGGTCATCCAGGCACCCTCGAGCAGCAAGGGACCGAACCCTTTCATGCTGAATGCGCCGAGCCCCAGGGCACCTAATAGTGTTTCGAACATGATCGACAACCTATAGCGATAGACGCCCATCCAACGGACGAGCGCTGGGGGGTTATTTGCCGCTGTACAGATTCAGATCGCCAAAGTGTTGCTTCTGGATCGAATCGTAAGTGCCTTCGTCGTGCAGGGCCTGGATCGCTTTATCCAGCAGAGCCTTGAGTTGCGCATCGCCCTTGGCAATGCCGATGGCGGTTTTGGTGGGAAGATACGGGCTATCGACCGGTGGGCTCATTTCGTAATCGGCGCCCTGAGGTGACATGATAAATCCCAGCTGCGCTTGGAGGGTGTCCTGCAGGGATGCATCGAGCCGCCCAGCTACCAGGTCGTAATACACCTGGTCCTGGTTTTGATAGGACTGGATCTTTACGCCAGCCTTGTCCAGGACAGCCTTGGCGTAGGCTTCCTGGATACTGCCTTGGAAGTAGCCAACCGTCTTGCCCTTGAGTGACGCCACATCTGAGCTCAGGCCCGAGCCTTTCTTGAACACATAAGACGTGAATCCGGAAAACAGCTCATTTGAAAAATCGATCGCTTTTTCACGCGGCGGCGTCACGGTCATTGACGAGAGAATGCCGTCGAACTTGCCGGCCCTGAGACCGGGAATCAAGCCATCAAAATCGCTCTCCACCCATAAGCATTTGACTTGAAGCTTTGCACAAATCGCATTGCCTAAATCAATGTCGAATCCCTTGAGGCTGCCATCGGCCGCCTTGAATTCAAACGGCGCGTAGCTGGCATCCACTCCGAAACGCAAGGTGGCGTACTCTTTGGCTGACACCGCGTTTGTGCACAGTGCAAAGAACATTATCAAATACAGTTTTTTCAGCGAAATCATAAGTACATCCCTAGATATTGTAATTGGATTAAGGGCAGTAGACATCTGACTGCGTTAAAACTTGGCACTCTATATTATTAGTTACAGGCCAGCGCCTTACATAAACGTTACCTGACCACAGTGACTTTACGAATATGGCAAACTGAACGTTATCATGAGCAAAATGCTCGCTTTCAGGCGGACACAAGTTTCATCATCAGCAAGCCGCTGACAATCAAAACAGCCGCCACGATCCGCAACAGGCTGGCGGGCTCCCCCATGAAGAAAATACCCGCCGCGAAGGCGCCCACAGCGCCGATACCGGTCCAGATGGTATACGCCGTGCCCAGCGGCAAGCTCTTCATCGAGAACGACAACAAGGCGAAACTGGCAATCACGGTGATAAAGGTAATAACCGTTGGCCCTAATCGCGTAAACCCTTCAGATTGTTTCATCGAAAAAGCCCAGACCACTTCAAATATTCCTGCCACGATTAAACTTATCCAAGCCACGACGCTCTCCCGAATACAAAAAATAGATAACTGGCCACGAACGCAGGCAATTCAATCAGCGATTATTAAAAAGCCCCCCGCGAGCACGGGGGTAAAAAAACGGGTTGACCAAACCCTGGTTGCGTGATGCCTGTATTTAAATCAATTGAATGTTTCGTCCAGCGCGAAGCCAATATCTTTTATCAAGTCTTCCGGGTCTTCCAATCCCACAGAAAAACGCAAATGACCGTATTGGCGGAACTCTTCGGGATACTTGTCAAAGCCCCCCCGACCTTCCGCGCCCACATGCACGATCAGGGATTCGTCATGCCCTAGAGAAACAGCTGAAGTGATGATGCGCAGATTCGAAACAAACCGGTTCTGCGCATCAGGATCGCCCTTCACCGCAAAGGCCATCACCGCCCCGAAGCCTTTGCCTGCAAATTGCCGTCTCGCCAGCTCATGCTGCGGATGGGAAGGCAAACCCGGGTAATAGACGTAGGCAATCCGATCGTCGGAGTCCAGAAACCGAGCGAGCCTTTCAGCCGTATCCAGCAACTGCTTCAGGCGCAGTGGCAACGTGACTGAACCACGCATTATCATCCACGCGTTGAATGGGGAAATGGTCGCGCCAAGATCCACCAGTGCATCATTTTTGATCTTGTTGATCAGCTGATTGGAGCCAATCACCACCCCGCCCATGGCGTCGCCATGCCCATTGATGTACTTGGTCAATGAGTGAATGACGAAGTCGACGCCGTGTTCGCTTGCGCGGAAAAATGGAGGCGGAGTGAACGTGGCGTCCACTGAGATAAGTGCGCCGTGGGCATGTGCAATTTCAGCCAACGCGCTGATGTCTGCAACCTTTGTGGTGGGGTTGGCGATCGTTTCGGTGTGGATCAGCTTGGTATTGGGCCGAATGGCTTTACGCACCGACTCCAGGTCACCGACGTCTACGAACGTTGCTTCAATACCATAACGTTCAGGCAGTAGCTCTGCGAACAGGCGCCAGACTGCCTGGTAGGTGATGTCACTGACAATGACATGGTCACCGCTTTTCAAGAATGAAAAGAACACCGAGTGCAACGCCGCGACGCCGGTCGCGAAAACCACCGCGTCGTCACATCCCTCGAGGGCTGCGAGCTTCTTTTCAAGACAGACCTGGTTATGACCTTGATTACGCGTATATACGAGACCATCCGGGCTGGACCAGTCCATGGTCGCCGGATCTTCCGGGAGGAGATAGGAGTTAGCCATGACCAATGGCGTACGGACAGCGCCACTGGTGACATCCGCGACGTTCCCGCCATGAACAGCCAGCGTCGCTGCAGATAATGTCAAAAGATTGTGTTTATCGGGACGCATGTCAATTCCTCTTTATTGTTGTGATTCGTTCTGGAGTCGAGGGTGTTGCTCAGCTTCCACTCACACCGTTAATGCAAATGACCTTGGGCTGCGTCATATCTTCGTAGGCAAAACGAACCCCCTCACGGCCCATGCTTGCGTACTTGAAACCGCCGAAAGGCATTGCATCAAAGCGATAGTCCGAAGAGTCGTTGATCATCACCCCGCCCGCCTCCAGTCGTTTGGCTGCTGTCATTGCAACGTTCAGATTGCTGGTGAAGATCCCGGCATGCAGGCTGTATTCAAGTTCGTTAGCCAGCGCCAACGCTTCATCCAGGGAGGCGACGCTCTGGAGGATGACCACCGGGCTGAACGCTTCTTCGCACCACAACCTGCAATAGCGGTCGACGCCTTCCAGGACGGTCGGTGAATAGAGCGAACCGTTGCGTGTATTGCCAGACAACACGGTGGCGCCGTTGGTGATGGCGTCGTTGACCACCGCTTCGGTACGCTTGGCTGACGCCTCGGTAATCATCGGCCCCACGTCTGTCTGCTCATCAGCAGGGTTGCCGACGATCAATTGACGGGTCTTTTCAACAAAACGCGTTTTGAATAATTCGTAAAGTGGGGCCTCGATGAGGATCCGCTGGGTACCGATGCAGTTTTGACCGGCTGCCCAGAAAGCTCCCGACACGCATGAATCGACTGTTTCATCCAAGTCACAATCAGCCATCACAATGACCGGTGCGTTACCGCCAAGATCCATGGCCAGTTTCTTCAAGCCGGCCGTGCGAGAGATCTGCTCACCTGTGACAAAGTCGCCAGTGAACGACACCATGCGCACGGCGCGATGGGCGACCAGCGCCTTGCCCAGCGCGGTGCCTCCGGTGGCAACGGTGACGACAACCGGAGGCAGGCCCGCATCGATCAAGCACTCGACCAGCTTGATGGCTGATAGCGGCGTGAGCTCGGACGGTTTGAGAACAACCGCGTTTCCCCCCGCAATGGCGGGCCCCAACTTATGCGCAACCAGATTAAGCGGGTCGTTGTAAGGCGTGATGGCGACGATGACGCCCAACGGTTCACGAGTGAACCATCCCTGACGGGCTTCAAATCCGGCGTAGGCATCAAAAGGGATGACCTCCCCGGCGTTACGCTTGGCCTCTTCGGCAGACAGCTTCAACGTGTTGACGCAGCGCAGCACTTCCTTTCTCGCCTGCTTGAGCGTTTTGCCAGACTCCGCGACGATCAATTTGGCGAAGGTATCCTTGTCACGCTCGACTGAACCTGCGGCTTTCTCCAAGATGCGCGCGCGCTCATGTCGCGGCATCTGCTTGGCAATCGAAGCACCTAAAATCGCGGTATCGACTATCGTGGTGGCGGATGACGCAGGCATGTCTGCCACTTCGCCTACCTTGCTACCGTCGAACGGACTGAACACCGTGATGGCCTTGTAATCAGCAGCCAGCGAGAGACTCAAGCTATTCATGATGACTGACCTGACGTGGTTTTCTGTTTGTGAATGCTCACGGTATCGTCGAGCAATGCAAAAGCCGTTTCAAAAAGACCTGCTCCCGCACCCAATAAACTGAGCCAGAGCGCGATTAACACCACCAAAACCAAGCAATGCTTTTTTATACGCAGTCACGATGGGCGTCTCATGGTTATGTTGTGATAGTGAGATAGTAATCCGCCAACTTGACTTTACGAATATGGCAAACAGAACGTTGTTGCGAGCAGAATGCTCGCACAACAGGACAATTTGCTATTTTGCGCTGGACAGAACAAACGACGTCATCGTATTCAGCACACCCGGCAACGCCGAAACTTCATTCCATATCCTGTGGATGCGATCGGCGCTCATTGCCTGAACCGTCAATACAATATCAAGATCGCCGCTCATTACATTGCAGGAGACAATCTCGGGCATCGCTCCAACGGAACGAACAACTTCCGAGTCACGCATGCGGTCTTTACGATAGACAAATATCAACGCATTGATCGGGCCGACATCACTGGAGGGCATGCCTTTGATAATTGTATAGCCCCTGATATAACCGTCGCGCTCCAACCGTTCGATTCGCAGCCTGACTGCGTTCCTGGATAAGTTGACCTTCATCGCAATGTCGTTGTGCGCCAAGCGGGAATTACGCGTCAGCTCCTCCAGGATTTTTTCATCAGTTTTATCGAGAACACGTTTCATCTCTGGCTCCAAGCTTGTAACGAGTGAGACTCCGTGTCTTAGGACAAGGACCTGACGAGAGAAGTCAGCGCCCCGATAGTGTTAGGAATCGAATTGCAGTTTTGCTCGCTCCGTACGGGAGCGTCTTCTGACCTCAGGAAGCCGAACGTTTCCAACGTATCGTCTAGCACGCCAGTGTTGTTGGGACGCGTGGTCGCCAGACAGATCATCGGTATAAGCAAGCTGCGCCTGCTGACACGGGCTGCGCGCAGGCCGATAGCGGTGTTGGGGCTGATCCGATAGCCGCTCTGTGCAAACACCTCACCCATGCAATCGAATGCATCCGAATCTTCCACAGCGAGCGAATCGAACAATTTCCGCGCCTCCAGCCAGCCATCCTGCTCTAATTGAACGGCGCCCTCACCTTCTAACAATTCCATATTACGAGCTACTTTTTCGCCGCATCGATTTAAGATGCTCCACTGTAGACGCTCAAAGTTCGACGCCAGCGAAACATTCATGCTAGGTGTACGGGTCGTACGAATTTTATTTCGACTGTACAGATTCGATTGGAGAAAGTGATGCAGGCCGGCATTGGTATTCGTGGCGACGATCAACTGCCGAAGCGGCAGCCCCATTTGTTTGGCAATGTGCCCGGCATAGAGCGCACCGAAATTCGCGGCCGGCACACTGAAGGCCACTTCCCTTTTAGGCGCCCCGAGCTGAAGGGCGGAATAGAAATAGAACGTCAGCTGTGCAAGTACGCGAACCCAATGCACTGAATTGAACGAAACAAGATACTGCTGCGCATGATTGTCTTGCTTGAAGAACTGCTCACACAAACGATGACAATCAGCATAATCCCCATCGACCGCTACATTTACAACGTTGCCTTCTCCAGCACTCAGTAAGCGTCGGCGATCCTCTTCCGTTATCCCTTTGGAGGGGTGCAATACCAACAAGGTAACGCCCTGCATTCCTGAAAATGCTTTTATTGCCGCGACTCCGGTATCTCCGCCGGTGCAACCTACAATTAGCGCCTTCTTTCCAGATATCAGCAAACCGTGTTCTATAAAACGAGACATCAATTGCAGGCCAAAGTCTTGGTAGACGCCTGACGGTCCATGAAACAACTCAAGTATCCACTCGTTACTTGCCGTCTGGTAAAGGGGCGCGACTGCATTGCTTGTGAAGGGATCGAAGGTTTCTTTGAGCATCCGAGACAGCAGATCTTGCTCAACCCAGCCTCCCAGGAATGGCTCGATCACATAGCGAGCCAATTCATGAAAGGGCAACCATTCAAGCGTTGAGAGTTGTTCTTTTTTCAAGCGAGGTACCTTGTGCGGTACGTACAAGCCACCGTCAGGCGCGTAGGACCCCATCAGGACCTCGCTGAATTCGAATGTTCTACCGGGCGTCCGTGTGCTGACGTACTTCATGATCCAAGACAACCTCAGGCCATTTTCGAGCGATCACCGGCAAGGTGGTGCTCCGCTGGAATTCAATGGGGCGGTTTTGATCGCCTTTGATCCAGCTTCACTCCATTGACCAGGAAAGTCAATATAATGACCTACGTATCTCCCCAACGGTGTTCCGTCGACTATTTGGCCCCAGGGCCAATCAATGAATTCTCGATCTGGACGCCTGGCATCATTTTCTGCAGGCCTTCGATCAACTTGTCCCCCGCTTCCGTCAAGGCTTCAAGCGGCATCGCCGGCAAGCTTTCGAGGATGAACCACATGTGTTTTGCATCGGCACCGAGCCGAGTTCGGACACCTTGGCGCCAGTTCCAACGACGGCAGGTCACACCTTTGTCATCTCGCCAGACCACTTCGCCCGCGTCTGGATACTCGAAAGCAGGAGCGCCCTCCTTCATGGTGTCAAAGGGTTCGGTGCCATCGGCGACGGCAAGGCGCGGGGAACCTGTATAGGCCTCTATATTTTCCCCGCCGACGGGGATGGCGTACTCAATACTGATGGCGTTATAGAGATCGACGATGGGATCCAGGCTCGGCAAGCTGCCGTCGCGCAGAACCCGTTTACGCAACGCTTCGGCAGAACAAGGGGTGCGCTGCGGCTTGGCCCCAAACTTTCGGAATGTTTCGGCCCATGCGGCCAGATGAGCCTCCCCCCAGCTTGGCCCACCCTCCTGCACCGCCTTGCAAGCACGGTCCAGAGCGGCCTGAGCGACTTCAGGATGGGTCAGCGGCGCGGCCTGCACCACAATGCTCAGGGCCCTGAACTGCGGGGCCAGCTCTGCAACGGCTTGGTCGATTAACGGCAGTACGGACAGCATCAAAAACCTCCAGGAATCCAAATGGCGTTTTTCATGCTATCCAGCGCCGACCACCAAAGTCAATATAATGACCAATTTCATCTACTATAACGAATGAGCCGATTGACGGGACTATTACTAACGACCGAAAATCCCCGCACATTTCTTCCCGTGACCTCTCAATGACCACGAATACCAGTCTGTCGACGACCCCAGGTGCCGATGCTCACGCCGTCAGTCTGGCCGTCGCGCGCACCCTCAAACAGGCTCGCAAGGCGCAGAAGATCACGCTGGATGAGCTTTCCCGTCGCTCTGGCGTGAGCAAAGGAATGGTCGTGGAAATCGAGAAATGCACGGCCAATCCCAGTATCGGCATCCTTTGCAAAATAGCAGCCGCGCTGGGCCTGTCCGTTGCAGACATCGTCAATGTGACCGAAGCCCCATCCGCCCATATCATCGACAGCCAAGACATCCCCATTCTCTGGACGGGAGACCAGGGAGGTACAGCGCGGCTTCTGGCGGGAGCTTCCGGCCCGAACATGATCGAGCTGTGGCGCTGGGAAATGCATCCAGGCGAATCTTTCGCTTCGCCGGGACACCCTCAAGGCACGCTTGAATTGTTTCATGTGGAGAAAGGCACGCTGAAATGCGTGGTAGGGGAAACAGAGCTGGTCATTCCGGCGGGAAGTTCAGCAGTGGCTAAAACCGATGTGCCCCATTCCTATGCCAATGCGGGCAGATCCAGGTTGGTGTTCACTATGTCCGTGACGGAAATGCATCAATAGATAGTTTGCAGGCTGGCAGCCCAGGGCGGGCGAGCCCGCCGCATTCCAAGGGCTGCCTATCCGCGAGCCGCTATCCTGCCCTCAGCACGTACAACGAACAAAAACGCCAGCGCCACCGAAAGGGTTGCTCATGCGTTCACATCCACCACAGTGCGCCCGCGCACCTTGCCTTCCAGCACCCGCCCGGCAACGGCCGGAACCTCTGCCAAGCCAACCATCTGGGTGGTGCGGGCCAGCTTGCCCAGGTCCAGGTCCTGGGCGAGTCGCGACCACGCTTGCAGACGCACCTCTTGCGGCGCATTGACCGAATCGATACCGGCCAGGGTTACGTTGCGCAGGATGAAGGGCAACACCGAGCCGGGGAGATCCGCGCCCTGGGCCAGACCGAAGGCTGCGACAACGCCGCGATACTGGGTCTGTGCCAAGGCATTGGCCAGGGTATAGCTGCCGACCGAATCAATCACACCGGCCCAGCGCTCCTTGGCGATCGGTGCGCCTGCCTGCGACAAGGTGTTGCGGTCGATGACCTGCGCCGCGCCAAGGTCGTGCAGATAGTCGGCTTCCTCTTGGCGCCCTGTCGACGCGACCACTCTATAGCCCAGGCCAGACAGCAGCGCGATTGCCACCGAGCCGGCGCCGCCGCTGGCACCGGTGACTAGAATGTCGCCTCGATCAGGGGCCAGTCCGCCGTGCTCCAGTGCCAACACGCTGAGCATCGCCGTGTAACCTGCCGTGCCGACCGCCATGGCGTCCCGGGTTGAGAAAACATCCGGGATTTTCACCAGCCAGTCGCCGCTCACCCGTGCCTTCTGGGCAAAACCGCCGTGGTGGGTCTGGCTCAGCCCCCAACCGTTGACCAGCACCCGGTCGCCGGCCTTGAACCCCGGATGACTGGACGTCTCGACAATGCCGGCGAAGTCGATGCCCGGAATCAGCGGAAACTGACGAATGACCGGTGAACGTCCGCTCAGGGCCATGGCGTCCTTATAGTTCACCGTGGAGAACTCGACCGCGACGGTGACGTCACCGGGCATCAAGTCCTCGTCCCTGAAGTCGACCAACTGGGTCGAGATCGCGTCGCCGGTTTTACTCGTGAGCAGTGCCTTGAATGTCATGATTTCTTGTCCTGTTCGTTCAAACGGATCGTCATCGCAGCCGGGCGAATGCAACAGTCACAGCGACAGCTATGGCCAGGCCGAGTCAGTGTGCCTGGGAAGGCAGTTTGGTATCGAGCTTCAGCGCCTTGCGAATGCCCGTATCCAGCAAGCGCGCTGGAGCGAAGCTGCGCAGGAACTGCAACTGACCGGCCGCTTTGCCAGCGGTATAGCGCAACTTCGGACGCTCGGCGCGCGCGGCCTGCAGTACCACTTCGGCCACCACGTCGGGGCCGTCGCCGGTCGCCATGGCCTGGTTCACCACTTTCGTCACTTTTACTCGAATGGCTTCGTACACGTCGAGTTTGGCGTCGGGCTGAAGGTTGTTGGTCTCGAACTGAGTCTTGGTATAGCCAGGCTCGACCACCGTAACCCTGATGCCATGGGTACGCAATTCATGATCCAACGCTTGCGAATAACCATCCACCGCATGCTTGCTGGCGCAATAGAGGGCCGCGTAAGGAACAGCCACGACCCCGAGAATAGAGCCGATGTTGATGATGCGACCGTCACCCCGGCTTCGCATGTGCGGCACAACCGCGCGAGTCATCCGAACGATGCCGAGGAAGTTGGTATCGAAAACAGCCTTGGCCTGCTCGACCGTGCTCTCTTCCGCTGCGGCGGGTGCGATGCCGAAGCCGGCGTTGTTGACCAACAAATCGATCCGCCCCTCCAACCGCAGCAACGCCTCTATGGCCGCTTCGACGCTGGCATCGTCGGTGACATCAAGCTTCAACAGTGGGACCCCCTCCCCGCCGCCAGCCCCGCCTCGCCGGCTGGTGCCATAGACGCTGTAGCCTGCTGCGACGAGCTTATGGGCGATGGCTTCCCCAATGCCGGATGAAGCGCCAGTCACCAATGCCACACGTTTGTTGTTCATCATTAATTTCCTTCCGGTTATCGACATTATCCGGTCGGAAGATCAGCAACTGTGAGCGGTCATGGATCCGACATCAGCGCGCGTCATCGACTGGCAGGCTTATGATGATGATCATAATCGAAGCGGTCAATGTTTTTGATGCTGGATGACATCTATAAAGTCGATAGCACCCGACTAGTCACCCTCGCCGGCATTCCTTTTACCGCCCATAAGGAAAATCAAGGCGCCCAGCGACGGAACAGAACGCTGGCATTGACCCCGCCGAACCCGAAGCCGTTGGACAGCGCGTGAGTGATAGGCATTTTCCGAGCCTTCAGACCAACCAGATCGAGCCCTTCAGCCGCCTCGTCGGGGTTAATCAGGTTGAGCGTTGGCGGCACGATTTGATCGCGCAGCGCCAACACCGTGAAGATCGCCTCGATACCGCCCGCCGCGCCCAAAAGATGGCCGGTGGCGGATTTGGTCGAAGTGATCGCCACGCCCGAGCCTGTGCCAAACACCGCACGAATCGCCGCCAGCTCACCGTTGTCGCCGACCTGAGTGGAGGTTGCGTGGGCGTTGATATGCTGGATGTCGGCAGCGTTGACGGCGGCTTGTCGCAAGGCTTGCTCCATTGCGCGGCGAGCGCCGTTGCCATCCTCCGGGCCTGCCGTCAGGTGGTAGGCATCGGCGCTGGTGCCATAGCCCACCAGCTCAGCCAGGGGCGTGGCTCCGCGGGCCAATGCGTGCTCCAGCGATTCGATGACCAGGATACCGGCGCCCTCGGCCATGACGAAGCCGTCACGCTCGCGATCAAAGGGCCGCGACGCCTCCTGCGGGCGCTCGTTGAATCCGCTGGAGAGTGCGCGAGCCGCCGCAAAACAACCCAAGGTCACGCGATCAATCGCCGCTTCGGTGCCGCCGCACAGGGCAATATCCGCCTCGCCACTGCGGATGAGCCTGGCCGCGTCACCGATGGCTTGAACCCCGGCAGCGCAGGCGGTGACGGGCGCGCCGAGAGGCCCCTTGAAGCCGTGCCGGATCGACACGTTTCCGGCCGCCATATTGGCGAGGAAGGCCGGCGCGGTGAACGGTGACAGGCGGCGTGGGCCCCGCGAATCGGTGGTCCGCACAGCTTCGGCAATCGTGCTGAAGCCACCCACGCCCGATGAAATGATCGTGGCGGTCCGCTCCTGGTCCGCGACTTCTGTCGGGTGCCAGTCGGCTTGTTGCAAGGCTTCGTCGGCCGCCACGAGGGCAAACTCGATGAAGCGGTCCATCTTCTTGCGATCCTTGCCCGTAATAACCCGGTCCGGATCGTAGCCCGCACTGGCATCTTCCTCCAACGACGGCACCTGGCCGCCAACCGCAACCCCGGTGCCCTCAGTTACAGCCTCAGGCAGGTTGCGGATACCGGAGCGTCCATCCAGCAACCGCTGCCAGACGGCTTCGACCCCGCACCCCAACGGCCCGACAATGCCAAGACCGGTGACTACGATTCGTTTTTGACCCTGGGGAGTAATCATAAGAACCTCTTCATTGTTCGGCAGGCGCTCGCCTAGGCCAGCCTTGCGGTTTCAGTTTGGGCGCTGTGGGCAGGACGGATCCTGAACCAGATGGAGTACATCGCCGGCAGGAACACCAGCGTCATGATGGTGCCCACGAATGTGCCCCCGATCAGGGTGTAGGCCAGCGTTCCCCAGAACACCGAGTGCGTCAGGGGGATGAATGCCAGGATCGCCGCCAGGGCCGTCAGCAGCACCGGACGAGCCCGCTGCACGGTGGCTTCGATCACCGCTTGGAACGGATCGAGCCCTTCTTGCGCGTTGTGATGGATTTGCCCGATGAGAATCAGCGTATTGCGCATCAGGATGCCCGAAAGTGCGATCAAGCCAACCAGGGCATTGATACCGAAGGGCTGATTGAAAATAAGCAATGTCGGCACCACGCCAATCAGTCCCAGGGGCGCGGTGAGGAACACCATGATCATCGCCGAGATCGAACGCACCTGCACAATGATGATCAGCAACGTCAGGGCAACCATGATTGGCACCAGGGGCACGATGGCCTTGCCGGCCTTGCCCGATTCCTCGATGGCCCCCGCCTGCTCGATACGGTACCCGTCAGGCAGTGCGTCGATCACCGGCTGCAACGACTTAAAAATCGCGCTCGATACGTCCGGTGGTTGCAAGTCTTCGGCGATATCGCCGCGAACTGTGATGGTCGGCGTGCGATCGCGGCGCCGCAGGATCGGGTCCTCCATGCGCACATCCACCTCGCCGACCTGGGACAGCGGGATGCGCTGGCCCGACGCCCCCACCAGCGTGAAACCTTCGATCCTGGCGGGATCGAGCCGGATATCGCCCGCAGCGCGACCGACCACCTGCACCGAACGAATGTCCTCGCGTACCGCCGTGATCGGTACCCCCGTGAGTAAAAATTGCAGCTGTTGCGCGACTGCGCTGGATGTAAGCCCGACCGCCTGGAGGCGATCCTGGTCGAGATTGAAATGCAGCGTCGGCACCAGCGGGCCCCAGTCGGTATTGACGGTTCTCATCATGGGGCTTGCCTGCATCACGCCTCGTACTTTCGCTGCGATTTCACGCAACGTCGACGGGTCTGGCCCCATCACCCGGTAAGCCACGGGAAACGGCGAATAAGGTCCGAATACCAGCTGCGTCACGCGCACGCGCGCTTCGGGCGCCAGCCCTGCGGCAACCGCCTCGCGCAGCCTAAACTTGAGGGCTTCACGCGCCTCCTGGCTGTCGGTCAACACCACAATCTTGGCGAACGATGGATCGGGAAGCTCCGGCGCCATTGCCAGGTAGAAGCGCGGCGCTCCCTGCCCTACATAAGCCGTGACGATTTTTGCCTCATCCTGTTTTTGCAGCCAGGCCTCGATCCGGGCGGCGGTGGCGCTGGTTTGCTCGATGGATGTGCCGTAGGGCATTTGCACTTCAACCAACACCTCCGGACGATCGGATGTCGGGAAAAACTGTTTCTTGACCAGACCCATGCCGAGAATCGCCACGACAAACGTAGCGATCACCGTGCCGGCCACCCACCACTTGCGGGCGATGACACGCGTCAGGATCCGCCGGAAACGATTGTAGTGGCGGGTGTTGTAGATCGCCGCATGGCCGCCTTCGACAGGCTTGATGTCCGGCAGCATCTTCACGCCCAGGAAAGGGGTAAAGGCCACCGCCACCACCCAGGAAGCGATCAAGGCAATGCCGACGATCCAGAACATGTTGCTGGTGTATTCGCCGGCGGTGGATTGCGCGAAGCCGTTGGGCATGAAGCCGATCGCCGTCACCAGCGTACCGGACAGCATTGGCGCGGCCGTATGGCTCCAGGCGTAGGCGGAGGCTTTGATCCGGTCGTAGCCCTCCTCCATCTTCACCACCATCATTTCAATCGCGATGATGGCGTCGTCCACCAGCAACCCGAGCGCCAGGATCAGCGAGCCGAGGGTGATGCGGTCGAAATTCTTTCCGGTGGCCGCCATCACCACAAACACCACGGCCAGCGTCAACGGCACTGCCGCCGCAACCACCACGCCGACGCGCCAGCCCATGCTCAGGAAGCAAACGATCATCACCACCAGCAAGGCGACGAAGAACTTGACCATGAATTCGCCGACAGCCGAGTCAATGTTCACAGCCTGATCGGTAACCTTGGTCAGGGTCATGCCCAGCGGCATGCCTTCGTTGATCTTTTGCGTCTCGGCGTCCAGCGCCTTGCCCAGGTCCAGGCCGTTCCAGCCCTCGCGCATGATGACACCCAGCAACAACGCTTCTTCGCCATTGTTGCGCACCAGGAAGGTCGCCGGGTCTTCGTAGCCCCGTTCGACGGAGGCAACGTCCGAGAGCTTCAAGGTACGCCCCTGGATCGCGAGGGGCGTATCACGGATTTTTTCCAGTTTGTCGAAGGCCCCGTCCACCCGCAGGAAAACTTGCGGCCCGTTGGTTTCGATCGAGCCGGCCGGCGTGAGTACGTTCTGGCTGTTCAGCGCGGCAAAGATGTCTTGGGCAGACACACCGAGCGTGGCCAGTCGATCATGGGAAAAGGAAACGAAAATCCGCTCGGCCTGCTCGCCGATGATGTTGACCTTCTTCACGCCCCCCACGTGCAGCAGGCGCTGGCGCAACGCCTCGGCATCCCGCGCCAGCAACCGCTGGGGCTCGCCCTTGGCTTTCAGGGCGAACAGCGCGAACGTCACATCGGAATATTCGTCGTTGACCAGCGGCCCGATGACCCCGGCCGGCAGCCGGGTGGCCTCATCGGCGAGCTTCTTGCGCGCCTGATAGAACTCTTCCTGCACTTGCGACGGCGGCGTGCGATCGACCAACGACACCATGGTGAAGGCCAGGCCGGGCCGGGTATAGGTTTCCGTGCGGTCGTACCACTTCAGCTCTTGCAGGCGTTTTTCCAGCGGCTCGGCGACCTGGTCCTGCATCTCTTGCGCCGTCGCACCTGGCCAGGCGGTGATGACCGTCAGCTGCTTGACCGTGAACGGCGGGTCCTCGGCACGCCCCAGCTTGAAAAACGCCAATGTGCCCGCAACAGCAATGAGAAAAATCAGGAATACGGTGACAGAGCGCTCGCGAACGGCGATTGCCGACAAATTGAGGCTCATGGATGGCTCCCGGCGACTTTCACGCCGTCCTGCTGGGCCAGTCGCACCGAGTCCCCCTCGCGCAGCAAATGCGCCCCCAGCCCGACGATACGCTCGCCGATCTTCAAGTCGCCCGCGACGCGTGCGGTGTCGTCGCTCAAGCCGACAACCTGCACGGGCCGCCAGCTGACCTTCGCGGGTTCACCGTCAATGACCCAGACACCGCTGCCTTTGCCCGGGTCGTAGACCGCCGCGATGGGCACTTGCAGCACGCGATCCTGTGCAGCGCCTTCGGCGATACGAAGCGTGACGGTGGAGCCGAGCGGCGCATTGGCCAGCGCCCCCTCCAGCACATAACGCGCCTCAAAGGTACGCGTCACCCGGTCGGCCGAATCCGAGAGCAGCCTGAGCCGGGCAGTGACTGCGCCGCTGGCCGTGCCATAAAGCGTGGCTTGCGCGGTGGCACCGGGAACCGGACGCAGTGTCTCCGGCAACTGCACGACCGCTTCGCGCTGCCCGGCCCTGGCCAGCCGGACGACGGTTTGCCCAGGGCTGACGACTTGCCCCGGCTCTGCAAGCGTGTCCATTACGACGCCGTCAGCGTCGGCCAGCAACACGGCATAGCCGGACGCATTGACGGCGACGTCAGCCTGCGCCTGGGCCGCGCTGAGTTGCGCCTTGGCGGTGTCGGCAGCAGCTTTGATCTGGTCGTAGCCCGACGCGGAAATTGCCCCCGCAGCCACCAAATTACGATAGCGCGCCTCATCGTCCGCAGTCTGTTTGGCGCGGGCCCGAGCGGCCGTGACAGCTTCTTGCTGTGCCCGCGCCTGCAACCCCAGGTCGACTGGATCGAGGCGCATCAGCGGTTGGCCGCGCTTGACCGTCTGCCCGGCGTCGACCAGGCGTTCAAGGATCTTGCCAGAGACCCGGAACCCCAGGTCACTCTGGACACGAGCCGCCACGACGCCGGTGAACGAACGCGCGATATCGGGCGAACCCTGGACCTCGCAGACCCTCACCAGAGGAGCAAGCGTGCGTGGATCTTCGGTGGAAGATTCCCCACACGCCGTCAGGACAAGGGGTAGCAGGCAAGCGGCAAGGGTGACGGGTCGAAGCCGGAGCATAGGTTCCCTTTTGATAAATAAGGACGAGAGCCGCATTCTCATTCTAGTGACTATGTATGTCAATGGTCACAAAATGTGAAGCCCTGCTTCGCGTGCTTTGTTCTTTGGTTTCCACGTCCATTCTTAGCGAACCCTGCCTGTGGTCGCATTGACAGGGTGTGACCATAATATAATATGGTCACACCTAGCTTGCCTCCAGGATTCCCGATGCCTCCTCTACGCCCCTTCGCTGTTTTGATGAGTGCCTCCTTGATAACAGGCTGCGCGGTCGGTCCGGATTACCTGCGTCCGGACGCCCCGCTTTCGGATCGTTTCCTTCGCCAGCCTGTCGTCGACCAGCGATCCAACGCGGCGCAGGCCAGCCTTGCGGTCTGGTGGGAAGGCTTCGCTGACCCGGCGCTGACCGAGTTCGTTACCCAGGCGTTGGCCCAGAATCTGGATCTGGCCCAGGCATCGGCGCGCGTCGCCCAGGCCCGGGCAGGCTTGGGGGCGGCGAACGCGGCGCTGCTGCCGTCGGGGACCGTCAACGGCCAGGCCGCACGCGCCTATCAGTCCGTCGAGACACCGTTGGGCCAGGTTCTGGATTCGACCCCCGTTTACGATCGGTATGGAAATGCCTATGCGCTGAACCTTGAGGCAGGTTGGGAATTGGATGTCTTCGGCGGCCTGCGTCGCGGGCGCGAGGCGGCATTGGCCGAGTACCAGGCGTCCGAGGCGGGCATGGCGGCCACGCGACTGGCCGTCGCGGCGCAGACAGCCGACCTGTACATGACCGTCCGAGGTTTGCAGGCCCGACTGGACATCGCGAACCGACAGGCCAAGACCCGGCAGGAGCTGCTGGAAAAAGTTCGATTGCTTTATGGTGAAGGTCTCGCCGCCCGCTATCAGGTTCACCAAGCCGAAGGCGAACTGGCACAGGTCCAGGCGACAGTGCCGGTGCTGCAAACCGGACTGGAGACGGCGATGAATGCCCTGGACATCATGCTCGGCGCGCCGCCCGGCACCCATCGCGCGCAACTGGCATCCACCGGCAATATCCCCCCGGCGCCACCCATGAACGCCACGGGAACCCCCGCCGATCTGCTGCGTCGTCGCCCAGACCTCATCGTGGCTGAGCGGCGCCTTGCCGCGTCCAATGCGCGGATCGGCGAGGCCGTCGCCGAGTACTATCCGAAATTCTCCCTCGGTGCGTTGCTGGGCAGTGCCACCTCGGTATCTGCTGGACACTTGTTCAGCGGCGGCGCCAGCCAGGCTTCGGGAGTGTTGGGTTTGCGCTGGAGACTGTTCGATTTCGGCCGCATCAACGCCCAGATCGACCAAGCCAAGGGCCAGGAAGCCGAAGCCCTGGCGGCCTATCGTCAGTCCGTGTTGCGCGCGACCGAGGATGTCGAAAATGCATTCTCCGCCCTGGTCAACCGGCAAGCCCAAGCCGTTACCCTCACCGGAGGCGAGACGTCGCTGGCACAGGCTCGCGAGTCCTCGTTCAGCGCTTATGAGCAAGGCACCGCCAGCCTGATCGATGTGCTGCGAGCCGACGAGACGCTGCTGCAGGCCTCCGATGCCCGGGCGCAAGCCCAGACAGAGTCGGCCCGGGCAGCGGTCGCCGCGTTCCGGGCGCTCGGTGGGGGCTGGCAGGCGCCCGAAGCGCAGCCCGTCGCGCTGGCCGGCCAATGACCGGACGCTCATTCAATCAGAAGCGATAGCTGACGGAAGTACCGAACCCGCTCGCGCTGTTCTTGTACCGGGCACTGTAGGCACCCCGCGTCGCGGAGGTTTCGTTGACGTGCACACTCTCCTCCCACAGATAGGAATAAGCGACGTCGATGGTGACATCGTCCACCGGCGTCCAGCCCGCACCCAAGCTGATCACCTTGCGGTCGCCCGTAGGAATGCGCGGGCCACGGTTGGTGTTGTTGGCAGGCGACTGGTCCATCGACAGGCCGGCACGCAGCACCCATTGATCGTTCAACCGGTAGGCCGTGCCGATCGCATGCGCCCAGGTGTCGTGCCAGCTCTGTTCTTCGCTGACGGTGCCCAGTTGACCGCTCAATAGTGGAGGCAAACCGCTGTTCTCGATGGTCAGCTCCTTGAAGCGACTCCAGCGTGTCCAGGTGCTGCCCAGGTACAAGGTCCAGTCATCATTGAGTTGATGCGTCACAGAGAGGTCCACCGACTCCGGCGTATCCACATCCAGCGAAGCGTCATAGCTGCGACCGCTGACGCCCAGCACGCTGAAGATCCCGCCCGTGAGCTTGGACTTGGCATCCAGGTGATAGCTGACCTTGGAGTGATAAGTAGCCCCCAGGCGCGTGCGGTCCGTCGCCTGCACGAGGATCCCGGCGTTGAACCCCAGCGCCGTGTCGTCACCGGTGCTTTTGAGTTTCCCATCGTTGCGACCAGGGCTCAGCGGATTGGGTACCATTCCGGATATCTCGCCGCTGATACGGTTGATGGTGGGGCCGAACCCGATCGAAACCTTGTCGTTGAAGGCGTAGCTGACGGTGGGCTGGAACGTCAGGGTCGTCACCTCGCTTTTGTTGGCGTAGTAACGTCCGGCATAACCGCTTCCATAATCGGTGATCAAGCCGAACGGCACATAGAAGCCGACACCGAAGGCCCATTGTTCATCGATGGGCTTGACGTAATACCCCATGGGCACGGTGGTCGCCGGGACCATGTCCCCATCCTCCTCACCGCCGAACGTACTGCGGGTCTGGCTGATATCGGTTTTGGCGACCAATGTCGCCGCACCGAGGCTGGCCTCCTCTTTTTTCAGACGAGACATGCCCGCCGGGTTGCCGAAGACGGTACTCGCATCTTCTGCCGAGGAAGAACGACCGGCGAATCCGGTTCCCATGCCGCTGATGCTCTGTTCGTTCAACGCAAAACCGCTCGCAAAACCCTGGGAGGACGCGAGCATGACGGCGAGGCCGATGGGCCCCCTGAGCAAGATTTTTTTCATTATTGGGACTCTAGGAAAACAGCAGCGGTGGCTGCGGTAGGGGGAACTCTGTCTGTGTGTCGCAATGACGTGAGGGGGGACGCCGTCATGCAACGCATCCCACCCGCCAGCCTCACGCCGCGCCATATTTATTCATGTGACCATATGTGTCAATAGTCACGATACGGACAAATAAGAGCCCCTGTTCCGGGCAGAACAAGGGCTGGCGTTGAAGCGCTACGGCCTCGGTGCAAGGCGTGGGTTAGATACTCACGCTCAAGGCATCAGGCTACGCAAGATGAGGTTGGTGGTGAGTGTCGGGGCCACTTCCACATAGTCGAGGTTGTACTGCAGCAACAACGGATTGACGAAAGGACGAAGCGTCAAGTGGATCGCCTCCACGGTTTCATCCAGCGGAGTCCGGCGCTCAAACTCACCGAGTTCTCGACCTTCCCGCAGGATCTGCGTCACGAAACCCTTGATCTTCGCATCATAGTTACGTGAACTGGGCCAGCGCTCCGACACGGAAAATGCCGCAATGTCGTAGAGCTTGCGGTCGTTGAAAAACAGGTCGACACCCGTGGTAATCACTGTCCTGACCAGGCGTCGAAAGCGCTCCGTCGGCGAAATGCCCTCTTCATTGATGGCCTGTTCCACCGCAGCAACGATTTGCGCCAGGCAATTGGTGCAAATGGCTTCGCCGATCGCTTGCTTGGAGTCGAAGAACTTGTAGATGTAGGCCTTGGAAAACCCGATGGCCCTGGCAAGATCGGACACCGTCGTCTTGCCGAAGCCGTATTGACTGAAATGTTCATGGGCCGCCGCGACAATCTGGTCGCGAATGTCGTGATCGGCTGGACCGCGGGTGCTGGGCGAAGACGCTGATGGCTGATTCATGGGCGTAGCTTACGCATCCACAAGAATGTTGACAACTTGTGACCATACAGTAATCAAGTCACAAAACGCCCTCGTCCGGAAACCCGTCGCCTGTTTATTTCGCGAACAGCTGGCTCATATCCTTGAACGCCTTGAACTCCAGCGCATTACCGCAAGGATCGAACAGGAACATCGTGGCTTGTTCGCCAACCTGCCCCTTGAAGCGAATATACGGTTCGATCACACCAGGCCCGATTGCGGGCGACACGGCAGCTTGATGCCGCGCTGGTAATGGCGTTGGTCGTCGTGCAATTCCACCACGTCGATGCCCAGGCGTTCGTCGCTGGTGAAGCGATACCAGATGCCGACCTCAGCCAATAGGCGGTCGATGAAGGCCAGGTCGCTTTCATCGTATTGCATGACCTGCTCGCGCCGGGGGTAGTCGCGCACAGAGAAACTCCTACGACCCGGACTTACGCGACGGCTGGAGCTTCATCAGTTTGAGTTTTTATTGGCGCTCTGCGGTCATTTGCTGGCAGAGGCCATCAACACACCAAATCCCAGGAAAGTAACGCCCGACAATTTGCCGACGACCCTCGTCCCCTGGCCCGATGAGAGCCAGCCCCTGGCCCCGTTCGCCATCAGCGCATAACCACAATGGATCAATACGACCAGCCCGGCATAGGACGACACCAGCAAGAAAAACTGACTGTAGTAGTTGCCCGCCGACTTGATGAACTGAGGGAATACCGCAAGAAAGAAGAACCCGGCCTTGGGATTGAGCAACTGAATGGACAGCGCCTCGACAAATCGCCGCCATGGACGCGACGAAGTCGCGGTGAGTTCGGGGATAAAACCTTGGGTCCGCCACATCTTGAAGCCCAGGTACAACAGATACATCGCCCCGATGTACTTGAGCATCGTAAAGGCCGTCGCCGAGGCGGCCAGGATCAGTCCGACGCTACTGGCGCAAAGACCGGCCACGATAAACGCCCCGGACGCGATACCGAAGATGCCTGGTAGCGCACCACTCCAGCCATGGCGCAGGGCATTGGAAATCGTCAACACCACGCCGGGCCCGGGGCTGAGTACCGTCAGCGTCGCCAGCAGCAGAAAAAGTCCATAATCGGCCATGAGTAACTCCACATGAAGGCGCATTGATAAGGCCTTCAGGTTGGCGTGACGCCTGAACGCTGACAAACGCTTTAATTGCGCCTCATATGTGACTAAATTAGACACATGATCGCCAACCTCCCCCCGCTTAACGCCGTCCGCGCCTTCGCCGCTGCCGCTCGCCACCAGAGTTTCAGCCGCGCAGCCGAGGAACTGCACGTCAGCCACAGCGCCGTCAGCCGTCACGTAAAGCTGCTCGAAGAACGCCTGGGCGTGCGGCTGTTCGAGCGGCGAACCCGCCAGTCGTTGCTTACGCCTGAAGGCAAGACGTTTTACGAACAAATCAACCAGGCACTGACACAGATCGCCAACGCCGCTGCCGCCCTGACCCGCCACGCGTCCCAGCGCAAAGTGACCCTCAACGTGCGTCCCTCCTTCGCGGTGCGCTGGCTGATCCCGCGGCTGCCGGACTTCATGGCGCTCTACCCGGACATCAAACCCGAAGTGGTCACCAGCACCCGCCCGCCAGACCCATCGCGAGACCCCTTCGACGTAGTCATCCGCCGTGGGCAGTCCGGATGGTCAACGAACGTGCAGCCCACCGTATTACTGGAAGACGACCTGCTGCTGGTCGCCGCGCCGTCGCTGCTGCAAAGCGTGCCGCTGGACAGCGTCCACGACCTGGCGCGGCACACGTTGCTGTCAGGCAAGACCCGCAGCAGCGATTGGCAGGATTGGACAGCGCACGCCGGCATCAAGCCCTTGCGCAACCCGCCAACCCTGCAATTCGACCACATGCACCTCGTCCTGCAGGCAGCCGTCGATGGCCTCGGCGTGGCGTTGTGCCCGGCTTCGTTGTTGGGCAGGGATTTGTCCAACGGGCGCCTGACCTGTCCATTGCCTGCGTTGCGCCTTCCGTTGCCTCGTTACTATTACGGCGTGTCTCGGGATGCGGTGGGTGAAGCGCAGGTTTTTGTGGATTGGTTGTTTTCGCAGATTCAGCAGTCAGCCACCGCCCAACCAAAGGCGTAATCATGCTCATCGAACCTTTCTCCATCGACATCCCCGACATCGCCCTTGAAGACCTCCGGCATCGCCTGTTGAACACGAGGCTACCGGAGCCTTTGGCCAATCAGGGCTGGAGTGAAGGCATGGACATGGGAGTGCTTCGGGGCCTTATTGCGCACTGGTCGACCACCTTCGATTGGCGCGCCCAGGAGGCAGCGCTCAATCGCCTGCCGCAATTTGTCGCCGACATCGGTGGGCAGCGGGTGCATTTCATTCATCAACGGGGTGTCGGCCCGGCGCCGATGCCGTTGATCCTGACCCACGGTTGGCCCGGTTCTTTCATCGAGATGCAGCGCATCATTCCGCTGCTGACGGACCCGGCCCGCCATGGCGGTGACGCTGCGGATGCCTTCGATGTGGTGGTGCCGTCGCTGCCCGGCTACACCTTTTCCGCGCCGTTCCAGCAGCCAGGCCGGGGGCCGCATGACATTGCCGGCTTATGGAATGAATTGATGAGGGGGTTGGGGTATGAGCGGTTCGGCGCACAGGGCGGGGACATCGGTGCGGGCGTGTCGACCTGGCTCGGCGTGCGGTTTCCCGAGCGGGTGACGGGCATTCATCTGAATTACATTCCGGGCTCTTATCGCCCTCCCCTTGACGAAACCGAACCGCCGTTGACAGAGGCAGAAGCGGCCTTCCTGCACCGCGCGGCGGCATTCGCCGATGCCGAAGGCGCCTATGGGCATATCCAGCGAACCAAGCCACAAAGCCTGGCCGTGGGCTTGAATGATTCTCCGGCCGGGCTGTTGGCCTGGATGGGGGAGAAGATCCTGTCCTGGTGCGATGAAAGTCCCGCCATCGATCATGAATGGCTGCTAACCAACGTGACGTTGTACTGGCTGACGAACTGCATCGGTTCGTCGTTTCGCCAGTACGTGGAAGGCAGCAAGCGACCATTGCTGTTCAACAGCGGCGAACGGCTGAAGCCTGCGGTTGGGGTGGCGCTGTTTCCCAAGGAGCTGCCCATGCCGCCAAGGAGTTGGGTGGAGCGCTGCTGCAACGTGCAGCGCTGGACCGCCATGCCCCGTGGCGGTCACTTCGCCGCGTTGGAGCAGCCGGAGTTGTTGGCGGAGGATATCAGGGCGTTTTTTCGGGGCTTTCGCTAGCGAGAGCCGCTAAAGCCCGTGGCGAGGGAGCTTGCTCCCGCTGGGGCGCGCAGCGGCCCCAAACCAGCCACCTCGTTTCGCCAGGCACAGCGCAGGCATCGGTTTTGCGACTGCTGCGCAGCCGAGCGGGAGCAAGCTCCCTCGCCACAAGGGAATGTGATTGGCCTCTGGATATGCGCAGTGGCGGTGTCTGGCCGTCCTAAATATTTGTAGGAATTTACCTCCCGTGGCGAGGGAGCTTGCTCCCGCTGGGCTGCGAAGCGGCCCCAAACCGGCCGTCTCGTTTCGCCAGGCACACCGCAGGCACCGGTTTTGCGGCGGCTGCGCCACCGAGCGGGAGCAAGCTCCCTCGCCACAGGGATCGCGTGCGTCCTACAGGTCGGTTGTTGCGGCTGGAATCGGCTTCTATAGTTGGGTCGTCACTGGCCTTGGTTGGTGATTGGGTTTCGCAGCCCGAGTGAACAAATCTAGATACCGTCAAATGAAATTCAGGCAAACTTGCCCGCTTTCATTTTATGGCGGTTGCGCGCGGGAGGCTTTCGAGTCTGCCGAGTTTTGGATTCGTTCCTCGGTCTGCGAACCCTCGCGCAACTGCCACCCCTATGATTCGCAGCAGAAAGGTGGCTCTTCTTTCTATCGAACGAGTGCAACTTTATGACAACGAATCAAGCATCTGCCCGCTTCACTCCTCTCACCCAAACCGCCACAACCCACCCCGTCCTGCTGATCGACACCCACGCCCCGCTTCCGGAACTCCACGCCTGTGTCAGCGAACGCCTGCACGCCACGCTCGATTACCTGACGCTGGTCGCCTGCAGCAGCCTGCGGGACTCAGCAGAGAGCGACATCAATACCATCACCAACGTCGCCCGGATCCTGGTGCAAGATGTAACCGACGTGTTCGGCGTGATCGAACGGCGCGGTCTCGAAGGCTAGCCAACCTCCTGTGGCGAGGGAGTTTGTTCCCTCGCCACGGGGTCGAGCATGCAGGGCTTGCCAAGCCGGTTCGCTGGCAGGTACCGTCAGGCCATGACTCTTTCTCGAATTGCCTCGACCACCACAACCACGACCACCCCAGACGGGTCGTGCGAGATGTCGTGAGTCAGTAACACACGGATCCCAAAGGCCCGCCAGCGATGGTAAGGGCCTTTTCTTTTGCCCTTGCGTCACTGGCAAAAACGCAAGGAAAACACCATGTATGCACTGTTGATTCTCGATATGCAGGTCGGGTTGTTTCATGGCCCGGATAAACCCTGGGCTGGCGATGCACTGCTCAGCACATTAAATGGCCTGTTGATTCAGGCTCGCCAGGCCGGCGCCCCGATTTTTCTGGCTCGTCATGTGGGTCCACCCGGCTCGCCCATAGCCTCCGAAAGTCCACTAACGCAACTGGTGCCGGAACTGTTGCTGGAAGGCGGCGAAGTCATCTTCGAAAAAAGCCGCCCCAACGCATTTGTCATGACGGACCTGGCCAATCGCTTGAAAGCCCGTGGAGCAGAAGGCATCGTGATCACCGGGATGAAGACCCAATATTGTGTCGACAGCACCTGCCGCGCCGCCCGTGATCTTGGGTTCGATGCCGTGCTGATCGCCGACGGTCATACCTGCGCAGACACGCCAACCCTGAAGGCAGATGTTATCGTCGCGCATCACAATGCAACGCTGGCGGGGCCCTTCTGTCAGCTGATTGAAGCTAAAGACTGGCACTTCTAAACCAACATAGGCCGTTCGGCTCGATCGAGCCGACCCCCTTCAACAAACGGAGCAAACCACATGGAAGTCAACAATCGCCTCTCCCCCTCGCAGTGCGCAGGCATGGAAGACATCCGTCAGGAAATCGATACCCTCGACCAGGCTGTCATCCAACTGCTGGGCAAACGATTCCAATACGTACTGGCCGCATCGAAATTCAAGACCTCGGCGACAGCAGTGCGAGCCCCCGAGCGCTTCAACGCCATGCTTGCGACTCGGCGTGAGTGGGCCGAGGCCGAAGGGCTGGACCCGGATGCCATAGAGAAGATGTACAGAGACTTGGTGACGCACTTCATTGCCGAAGAGATGAAACACTGGTCGGCCCATCAGTCCGACACCTGAGCCATCCCACGGATCCGTGGCGAGGGAGCTTGCTCCCGCTGGGTCGCGAAGCGGCCCCCCTCATTCCGTTTCGTCAGGCACACCGCCTCGCTCGGTTATGCGACTGCTGCGCAGCCGAGCGGGAGCAAGCTCCCTCGCCACAAGGAGTAACAGTCTTCCTGGTGTAGATGCCTGTCAGGCAGCGCCCTGCGGCTCTACCAACGCCTCCAGCACCAATGGATGCAGCACCGCATCGGGATGCTTCTGCTCCCACCCCGCCAATTCCCGGCGCATGCCCGGGGTCCAGAAGCTCTTGATGTGCTGGCGAACGCCATTCACCGCCAGCGTGTGGTCCGGCTCACTGGCGAAGTATTGGGCGATCTGGTTGGCCATCTTGATCAGGCTTTCAGAACTCATCGACGCACCTCGGCTTTTTCGGCATGGCGACGCTCCTTGAGCAGGCGTCCTTGTTCATCGCTGAAGGCCTGATAGCGTTTCTGCCATTCCGAAGGCTGGCTGACCCGCACGATCTCCACCGCCGTAACCTTGTATTCCGGGCAGTTGGTGGCCCAGTCGGAGTTGTCGGTGGTGATCACGTTGGCGCCCGATTCCGGGAAGTGGAACGTGGTGTACACCACGCCCGGCGCCACCCGTTCGGTTACCTTGGCCCGTAGCACTGTTTGCCCGGCGCGACTGCCGATGCCAACCCAATCGCCGTCGACGATGCCGCGGTTTTCGGCGTCGGCCGGGTGGATTTCGAGGCGATCTTCCTCGTGCCAGGCCACGTTGTCGGTGCGCCGCGTCTGGGCGCCGACGTTGTACTGGCTGAGGATGCGCCCGGTAGTCAGCAATAACGGGTACCGGCTATTGACCTTCTCCTCGGTCGGCACGTAGCCGGTGAGCATGAAGCGCCCTTTGCCGCGAACGAATTCGTCGATGTGCATGGTCGGCGTGCCGTCCGGTGCGGCATCGTTGCACGGCCATTGCAGGCTGCCGTGACGGTCCAGTTCGGCGTAGCTGACGCGGGTGAAGGTCGGTGTAAGGCTGGCGATCTCGTCCATGATTTCTGATGGATGACGATAGTTCATCTTGTAGCCCAGGGCGTCGGCCAGGGCGATGGTGGCCTCCCAATCGGCCTTGCCGGCCAGGGGCTCCATGACCTTGCGCACCCGAGAAATGCGGCGTTCGGCGTTGGTGAACGTGCCATCCTTCTCGAGGAACGAGCTGCCCGGCAGGAACACATGGGCGAACTTGGCCGTTTCGTTGAGAAAGATGTCCTGGACGATGACGCATTCCAGGGCACTCAGCGCTGCGGTCACGTGCTGGGTGTTAGGGTCGCTCTGGGCGATGTCCTCGCCCTGGCAGTAAAGCGCCTTGAAGCTGCCGTCCAGGGCGGCCTCGAACATGTTGGGAATGCGCAGGCCCGGATCGGGCTGCAAGGTCACGTTCCAGGCCTGTTCGAACTGGGCACGCACGGTTTCGTTGGAGATGTGCCGGTAGCCGGGCAACTCGTGGGGGAACGAGCCCATGTCGCAGGAGCCCTGGACGTTGTTCTGCCCACGCAACGGGTTCACCCCGACGCCTTCGCGGCCGATGTTGCCGGTGACCATTGCCAGGTTGGCGATGCCCATCACCGAGGTGCTGCCCTGGCTGTGCTCCGTGACGCCGAGGCCGTAGTAGATGGCCGCGTTGCCGCCGGTGGCGTAGAGCCGTGCGGCGGCGCGGATCTGATCGGCGTCCACGCCACAGACCGGGCCCAGCACTTCAGGCGAGTTTTCCGGCAGGCTGACGAAGTCGCGCCAGCGGGCAAAATCTGCCGCCTCGCAGCGTTCCTCGACAAAACGCTGGTCGACCAACCCTTCGGTGACGATCACGTGAGCCAGTGCGTTGAGCATCGCCACGTTGGTGCCTGGGCGCAGCTGCAAATGCAGGTCGGCGCGGGCGTGGGGGGAATCCACCAGATCGATACGGCGCGGATCGATGACGATCAACCGCGCGCCCTGACGCAGCCGACGCTTGAGCTGGGAACCGAACACCGGGTGCGCATCGGTCGGGTTGGCGCCCATCACCAGGATGACGTCAGCCTTCATCACCGAGTCGAAGTTCTGCGTACCGGCGGATTCCCCCAGCGTTTGCTTGAGGCCATAACCGGTAGGCGAATGGCAAACCCGGGCACAGGTGTCGACGTTGTTGTTGCCGAAGGCGGTGCGCACCAGTTTCTGCACCAGGTAGGTTTCTTCGTTGGTGCAACGGCTGGAGGTGATGCCACCGATGGAGTCGCGCCCGTACTTGAGCTGGATGCGGCGCAGCTCGCCGGCAGCGTAAGTGACGGCCTCATCCCAGCTGACCTCTTGCCACGGGTCGCTGATGTGCTTGCGGATCATCGGCTTGGTGATGCGGTCCGGGTGCGTGGCATAACCCCAGGCGAAACGACCCTTGACGCAGGAATGGCCGTGGTTGGCCTGGCCGTTCTTGTCCGGGACCATGCGCACCAATTGCTCGCCTTTCATCTCGGCGCGGAAGGAACACCCCACACCGCAGTAGGCACAGGTGGTGATGACGCTGCGCTCCGGTTGACCGATTTCCACCACGCTCTTGTCGATCAAGGTCGCCGTCGGGCAAGCCTGCACGCAGGCGCCGCAGGAGACGCATTCGGAGTCGAGGAAGTTATCACCGCCGGCCGCTTCCACCCGGGAGTCAAAGCCGCGCCCGGTAATGGTCAGGGCGAAGGTGCCCTGGATTTCCTCGCAGGCTCGCACGCAGCGGCTGCACACGATGCATTTGCTCGGGTCGTAGTCGAAATAAGGGTTGGATACGTCCTTGGCCTCGGCCAGGTGGTTGGCGCCTTCGTAGCCGTAACGTACTTCACGCAGGCCCACCTGCCCCGCCACCGTCTGCAGTTCGCAGTTGCCGTTGGCCGGGCATGTCAGGCAGTCCAGCGGATGGTCGGAGATGTACAACTCCATCACGTTGCGCCGCAGTGTCGCGAGCTTGGACGTCTGGGTGCGTACCACCATGCCTTCGGTCACCGGTGTGGTGCAGGACGCCGGATAACCGCGCATGCCGTCGATTTCCACCAGGCACATGCGGCAGGAGCCGAAGGCTTCCAGACTGTCGGTGGCGCAGAGCTTGGGGATGGCGGTGCCGAGCAAGGCCGCCGCGCGCATGACCGAGGTACCGGAAGCAACACTGATTTCGCGACCGTCGATGGTCAGGCTGACTTGCACGTCGCTTTCACGCGCCGGGGTGCCCAGGTCCATGTCACTGCTGGGATCGAAGATGTTGATCATTGGTCGGCCTCCGTGGTCGCCAGACCGAAGTCGGCGGGGAAATACTTCAGGGCGCTGGCGACAGGGTAGGACGTCATCCCACCCAGGGCACAGAGCGAGCCGTATTGCAGGGTGTCGCACAGGTCTTGCAGCAACGCAGCCTGTTCCTGACGGGCAGCGGGATCGGTGCTGGCAATCAAGCGGTCCACCACTTCCACCCCACGGGTGGAGCCGATCCGGCATGGCGTGCATTTGCCACAGGATTCCTCGGCGCAGAACTGCAAGGCGAAGCGGGCCATGTGGGCCATGTCCAAGCTGTCGTCGGCAACCACCACGCCGCCGTGGCCGAGCATCGCGCCCATGGCGGCGAACGCTTCGTAGTCCAGCGGCGTATCGAATTGCGCAGGGGGCACCCAGGCGCCCAATGGCCCGCCCACCTGTGCGGCCTTCAATGGCCGACCGCTGGCGGTACCGCCACCATAACCTTCCACCAACTCGCGCAGGCTAAGGCCGAAGGCGCGTTCCACCAGCCCGCCGTGACGGACGTTACCGGCCAGTTGAAACGGCATCGTGCCCAGGGACCGTCCCATGCCGAAGTCGCGATAGAACTGCGCGCCCTTCTCC
The DNA here is from genome assembly GCF_001269755.1 of Pseudomonas sp. Q12-87. Lineage (NCBI taxonomy): Bacteria > Pseudomonadati > Pseudomonadota > Gammaproteobacteria > Pseudomonadales > Pseudomonadaceae > Pseudomonas > Pseudomonas sp. Q12-87. Next base: position 103,482 of record NZ_LHVI01000020.1, read on the forward strand.
AGGATGATCGGCACCGAGGCCAGGGTCACCACGTTGTGTACCAACGTCGGCAGCCCGAACAAACCTTGGATGGCGGGCAGCGGTGGCTTGGCGCGCACCGTGCCGCGCTTGCCTTCGAGGGACTCCAGCAGCGCCGTTTCCTCACCGCAGATATAGGCGCCGGCGCCCACCCGTACTTCCAATTCAAAAGCATGCCCGCTGCCGCTGACATCGGCGCCCAAGTAACCGGCTTCCCGGGCGATGCCCAGGGCCTCGTTGAGGGTGCTGATGGCAGCCGGGTATTCCGAGCGCACATAGATGTAACCCATCGTGGCGCCTGCGGCGATGCCTGCGATGATCATGCCTTCGATCAGCAAGAAGGGATCGCCTTCCATCAGCATGCGGTCGGCGAACGTCCCGGAGTCACCCTCGTCGGCGTTGCACACCACGTATTTCTGCGCACCGACAGCATCGCGCACGGTGCGCCACTTGATGCCCGCCGGGAACGCCGCACCGCCGCGACCGCGCAGGCCCGAATCGAGCACGCTGGCGACCACGTCGGCGCCGTCCATCTGGATGGACCGGGCCAGGCCCGAAAACCCGCCTTGATTGCGGTAGTCGTCCAGGGACAGCGGCTGGGTGATGCCGGCGCGAGCGAACAGCAGGCGCTGCTGGCTCTTGAGATAAGGAATGTTTTCCACCAGCCCCAGGGCCGAGGAATGACTGCCTGGATCATGGGCGAGTGCGTCGAGCAGCCCCGGCACGTCCTGTACCGTGACAGAGCCAAAGCCCAACCGGCCTTCGGGTGTTTCGAGTTCAACCAGCGGTTCGAGCCAATAGAGACCCCGGGAACTGGTGCGCCGTATTTCGAGGGGCAATTGGCGACGTTCGGCCTCGAGGACCAGCGCATCGACCACCCTGTCCGCGCCGACCGCGCGGGCCACTGAATCGCGGGGAATGCAGAGCGTCAGCATGAACCATCCTCCAGGCAACCATTGACCAACTGGCGCAGACGTTCGGGGGTGAGCCTGGCGTGTAGTTCGCCGTCCAGCTCCAGGGCTGGCGAGCACACGCAGGCCCCCAGGCAATAGACCGGCCGCAGGCTGATGCTGCCGTCGGCGCTGGTGCCGTGGTCGTCCAGCGAGAGTTGTTCACGCAACTGCGCCGCCAGGCCCTCGGCCCCCATGCTCTGGCAGGACTCGGCCCGGCACAGGCGCAGGGTATGGCGCGCCGGCGGCGTGGTGCGGAAGTCGTGGTAGAAGCTGATCACCCCGCGCACTTCAGCCTGGCTGAGGTTGAGGGCATGGGCAATTTCAGGGACGGCGACGTCGGGCACGTACCCGCAGCCTCCCTGGATGGCATGGAGAATCGGCAGCAAGGCACCGGGGGTGTCCTTCTCGCGCTCCAGAACGCTGTGGATCAAGGGCAGGTGAAGCGTCTCATCAGGCATAAACGTACCTCGGCATCTCGAACGACACCGCCGCATGGCGGCAGCCGTCCGGAGTCTTGGCTTGGGCGTCGGCCCACGTCACGGTAGCGTGGCAGATCCGATCGCCATCCTAGCTCTCCGGCCAAGTGTCTTTGGCGCACCTGATCCGGGGCATCTTTACAGCTTGCCACTCCCGGGGGTTGGCGATTGCACGTGGACGACAAAACCCGTCCTGAAAGCGACTCGGCGCAAGAAGTCGTCTGGCGGCGTGCGAGGCCAGATACGCTAATGATTGTAGGCGACTTGTGGCTGTCGGTTGGGATGGGGCCAGCACTCAAGCCAAAACCTATTCTTGCCTGACGATATCGACCGAGATTTCCACCGCCGCTATGGCGCCTCTGTTCTCAAGCCAGTGTGTGGTGTTCCTGTCCTCGGGCCAGCCCACGCCTGGTCCGTAGTCCGTGGCGATTCCATTTCGATGGTCAGTAATCGTTCCCTGCAAGATGTAGACAGTGCCGGGCCTGTCCTTGTGGTCGTGCATCGGCCCGAAGACGCCTCCAGGCTCGATGGTCACCTTACGCATTCGAAGTTGGCGCCCTGCCATTCCCTCGATTTCCGGCCCCAGGTCAATCGATTCAAGTAACTGCACCGTAACCCCTTTCGTCTCGGGCACCCTTCCTTCGTTGCTCATCCTGCACACCTCTCTGCACGCCCGGGCTCTGACTAGAATCTAGACGCTCGCGAGGCTGTGACGAGGCGTGAGGCGACCAAGGGTCGAAAACGGGAAAACACCACCTAGCCGTTTCTTTATTTATAATTCCAGTCGGAGCCACATGCCACCGGCCCTGAGAGCCAGGTCGAACACCATGAATGAACGTCAAAAAACGATTAAGAACACGATCGACGCCAGGGTGATTGGAAGCGACTCCGACGAGATTACCTATCAATCGGAGTGGATCGGTTACCTCCCCTTCCCGGTTGATCATTGGGTTGAACATCTGGGTAAGGACTTCTCCAGCGAATTTCCTTCTGAATGGACCCTTGAAGACCTGGCTAGCCTTGAACAATCGGGGTTCCTGGAAAAACTCGAAGCTTACGAAAACCCGGAAGACTCGTTTGATCGGCATATCAGGTATCGCGTTTGGGTTGAATGCGGGTAACGGTCGACCCGGACCGAACCCTTGAGCGCACAGGCCCCGCTGGGCAGTCGCCTACCCCCCGCACGCCTCCCGATACTGCCCCAACACCTGCCCAATCGCCGCCAATACCAGCTCACGTGCCGTGCTGCTTTCCTGTCCGCTCGCCACCTGCGGGTACAGGAGCGGCAGATACTGGCTCACCAACGTTTCAGGAATCGGCTCATCACCGAAGGCCAGGAACATCTCCTCCACCGCGCGACTCGCCGCTGCAAACGGCCAGTAGTAGCGGATGCGGTCGCTGTAGCTGAAGTGTCGCTGCACGCGCAATGCGGCGTCGTCACCGTGGTAATAGTGATCCCAGTAGTGCGGTTCAGCGAGCATCAGTGACTCCATGGTCCTGCGCAGGCTTTCTTGCTCCGGCACTGAGCGCAGCGCGGCAGCGATGTGGTCCAGCGCGTAGAGCGCTTCACGCAGGGCGAAGGTCAGGCCGGGGCCGACCTTGAGAATCGCAAAGCCGTCGCGCACCAGATGCTGCAGCGCGCTGGCTGGCTGGTAGTCGGTGGAGTGAGCCTCGAATACCAGTTGCGGCTCACCCTGAAGAATGGCGCTGAGGGCCCGGGCCTTTTCAGGTTGATAGACCACTACGTTCTCATTGCCGAACTCGACACCAGGCTGGACTACCAAGCCAATGACTCGCGCAAACACGCTGTCGAGGCCTTGGGCGATAAAAGCCTGGCGATGCAGTGCGATCGTTTCCAAGGCTGATTGCGGGGTGGTCACCTCAAGGTCCTCAACCTTCTCCGAGGCGCCGCCCGGCACCGGCACTTCGGTGCCTATCACGTAGAACGGTAACGGCAGGCCGGCATCGTTCACCGTTCGCTCGACCACGGCCGCCAGGCGTGCCGCACGTTCGGCCACCAGCGCGCCGTCGAGCGGATCGCTCTCGCCCATGCAGGCCATGCTCGTATCAAGGTGAATCTTGCTGAAACCTGCCCGGGCGTAGGCTTCCAGCATGCGTTCGGCGTTGAGCATGGCTAGCTGCGGCGGCAGGTGGCGCCAGGGATTCGGCCCCAGGTGGTCGCCGCCGAGGATCAAGCGCTGCGGATCGAAACCCACGCGCTGTGCAATCTCCAGCACAAAGCGGCGGAAGTCCGCCGGGGTCATGCCGGTATAGCCACCCTCATGGTTGACCTGGTTGCACGTCGCCTCGATCAGCACCGGCGCCGTGCCGGCCTGGCCGCAGCGCAACGCCGCTTCAATGACCAGGGCGTGTGCCGAACACACCGACGTAATGCCGATGGCGCGGCCTTGGCCGTGGGCACCTGACAGTTTTTGAAGATAATGACCTTGCATGAGCAGTGCCTCTCGATGACGTGGGAGATCACCATACGAGAGGAAAACGATCAACTTCAATCATTATTTTGATTGACAGTGATTTTTTTGGCTCTATATTTCATTCCTATGAATCACTAATGAGCAGCCCAAGTGACTAAAGACGAGCGCCTTTCACTGATCTGTCAGCACCTCTACAGCCATGGCGAAAGCACTATCCAGACCATCGCCGAAGTCGCCGATGCATCCCTGGCGACCGTGCGCCGGGACCTGCTGAGCCTGGAGGCCGACGGCACCATTCACCGCACCCATGGCGGTGCGCGTATCGCCAAAAGCGCCGGGGTCGAGGTGGCCTTCGACCTGCGGGAAAACCAGAACCTTTTCGCCAAGCGCGCCATTGCCGAACTGGCCTACGAGCAGATCGCGCCGGGCTCGACCATCTTCCTCGACGCGGGCACCACGGTGCTGCAACTGGCCCGCCGCCTGCGCCTGGACCCGATGCCGCTGTCGGTGTTCACCAACTGCCTGAACGTCGCTCAAGTGTTGATGAACACACCGGGCATCAAGATCGTCCTGCTCGGTGGGCAGTTGCGGGCAGAGAACGCATCGATGGTCGGGGCCCTGGCCGAAGCGATGATCGAAAATTTGTGGTTCGATCAACTGTTCCTCGGTGCCGGTGCCATCGCGCCGGATGCCTGCATCTACAGCCTCGATGCCAGTGAAGCGCAGCTCAACCAGAAGATGCTCGCCCGCGCCGCCAAAACCCTGCTACTGGCGGACTCGAGCAAGTTCGATCAGCGCCTCACCTACCGTGTTGCCCCGCTGGACAAGAACCTGACGGTGATCAGTGACGAACAGTTGTCTGCCAGTTGGTGGGCGCGCTTGCACGAACAGGGCTGCGCCACGTTGCAAGCCTCCAGCCAAGCCATTGCCGCCCGGGACGTACAGGCATGAATGATTGCGTGTTGGGGCTGGACAGCGGCGGCTCGAAAACCCGGGTGACGGTAGCCGATCGCCAGGGCCGGGTGCTGCACTGTGAAACGGCGGCCGGACTTGATCCGATCGCCAATCCACAGTGGTCCGCTCAGTTGCACGCACTGCTGCAAGCGGCCGCCAGGCTGCCGTTGGCCGCCGCCGTGCTCGGGCTGCCGATGCATGGCGAACTGGCCGAATGTTCCATCGCCCAGCGCGACACCGCGCAACGCGCATTGTCCTGCCCGGTCCTTGTAGAAAACGATGTGCGCATAGCCTTCGACGGTGCATTCGCCGGGCAAGGCGCAGGCGTGTTGATTCTCGCAGGTACCGGTTCCATGGCCTGGGCCAGCCGTAACCAGCCCGGTGCCGAGCATCTACGCGTCGGCGGTTGGGGCGATGTATTCGGTGACGAAGGCAGCGCCTATTGGATCGGTCGGCAAGCGTTGACCCTTGCCAGCCGCAGCCTCGACGGCCGCGCCTATCAGCCACACCTGACCCAGGCCCTGCTTGATCACTTGGGCCTGGCCCCCGATCAACTGGCGGATTGGGTCTACGGCCTAGCCAATCGCCGGGCCTCAATGGCGGCCCTGGCCGAATGCGTGTCGACCTCGGCGGTGGCCGGCGATGCTGCGGCAATCGCAGTGATGGACGAGGCCGCAGCGCACCTGGCCGAACACATCAACACTGCTTGGCGCCGACTGGGCCTGAGCGGGCCGGCGACCTGGAGTTACGCCGGGGGTGTCTTCGCCCACACGCCGATGCTCGATGGCATTCGCCGTCGCATTGGCGCCGTCGCCTGCCCACCCCGCCTGCCCCCCATCGGTGGCGCCTTGTGGCGCGCCGCTCACAACGCGGGATGGAACCCCGACCAGCGCTGGATCGAACAACTGTCGCTGAATCTTTAGCCCCTTGCACTGCCGTCAACCTCCCCTTTCCCGATGAAGAGGTTTTGCCATGCTCCGACGCCATTTGCTTGCATCGCTCGCGCTGTTGCCGCTGTCGTTTGCGGTCCCGACCCTGGCACCTGTGGCCGCAGCCGCCGCCAACGTCACTGAAGTGCTGCTGCCGCCCTGGGGCACCCTGCCCAAGGGCATGACCGACCGCCTCGCCAGCGAGACCGGCGTGACGCTGGATACGCAGACGCTGGGCTGGGACCAGATCCTGACCAAGGTCGCCACCTCGATGATTGCCGGCAGCCCACCGGCCGACACCACGGAAGTGGACTGGTCATGGGTCGGTCAATTTGGCGCCGCCAACTGGTACCTGCCACTCAACGATGCCGTGGACGCCGCGACCCTGGCGGACATCCCTTCGGCGAAATTCTTCATGGTTGAGGGAAAGCTGTTGGCGGTGCCCTATGCCAACGATTTCCGGGTGCTGATCTACAACCGCGACCACCTCGACCGTGCGGGTATCAAGACCGCACCCACCACGCCTGAGCAGTTGCTGGCCGACGCCAAGGCGATCAAGGCCAAGAACATCACGCAATACCCGATCGCCCTGCCCTTGTCCGCCACTGAAGGCAGCGCCACCGCTTGGTATCTGCTGACCAAGGTGTTTGGCGGTGAGCTGTTCAACGAGCAATTCGAACCGCAATTCATCAAGCCCGACTCGGCCGGCTACCGGGCCATGGCGTTTGAAATCGAAGCGCTCAAGCAAGGTCTGATCAGCCCAGCGGCGACCGGCCTCAAGGACGTCGAAGTGCAGGAGCTGTTCAAGAAAGGTGACGCCTCGTTCGACCTCGCCGGTTGGGCCGGCAACGTCGCGGTCTACAGCGACCCGAGCAAATCCCAGGTGGCCGAACACGTCGCCGCCGCGTTGATGCTGAGCACCACCGGAACCGCGCGCACTATCGGCCTGCCGGAAGCCATGGGCATCCCCGCCACGGCAAAAAACAAAGACGGTGCCAGGACCTTCATCAACTGGTTCATCAAACCCGAGAACCAGATCGAGAGCTACAAGACCCTTGGCAACCTGCCCACCCGCACCAGCGTGCTCAAGCAGCTCAACAGCGAAGGCAAGCTCAAGAGCGGTGACGTGATCCTGCAACAGGCCACGCTGGTCGATCCACTGTTCAAGCAAGGCACACCCGTCTGGTACCCGCAGTTCACCAGTGCGGCGTCCAGTGCCCTGAACCAGGCCGCCAAAGGGCAACTGACCGTGGCCCAGGCCGTGGCGCAAATTGCCGAAGAAGCCAAGAGCGCGATGCAGCCGTGATGACATTGACCTCCATCAGGGAGCGCTTGCGCCCCACACCGGGTGAAACCTGGCTCGGCCTGGCGTATGTGCTGCCGATCATCCTGGTGATGGCCATCCTGGTCTTCGTGCCGCTGCTGGCCACGGTGTTCGACAGCCTGTATCGGATAGACCCGATGCGCCCCGGGACGCCCTTCGTCGGCCTGCTCAACTACCAGAACCTGGCGACCGACAGCAACGTCCAGCACGCCACCTGGAACACCCTGGTCTACGTCGTGCTGGCGGTGGTGCTGGAAACCCTCGGAGGCCTGGCTGCCGCGCTGCTGTTGAACAAGGTACGGCATGGCCGCCAATGGCTGCTGGCGATCCTGGTGTTGCCCTGGTGCTTGCCACCGGTGGTCAATGCGCTGGTCTGGCTGTGGATCTACAACCCTAGCTACGGCGTATTGAACAACCTGCTCAAGGGCATTGGGCTGATCAGTGAAAACCAAGTGTGGTTCAACGACCATCACACCGCGTTGCTGCTGATTTCCCTGGTCCACGTATGGCGCATGCTGCCGCTCACCGCGATCATTTTGCTCGCGGCGTTGCAGGCGATTCCTGGTGACTTGTATGAAGCCGCCAAGCTCGACGGCGCCGGGCGCATCAAGTGCTTTCGCATGATCACCCTGCCCCTGATTGCCGGTGGCCTGGCCATTTCCCTCAGCCAGTCGACGGTGTTCGCCTTCAACCTGTTCGATGAAGCGTGGATCCTCAACGGGGCGAGCCTGGACACCCGCAGCCTGATCATCCAGGTGTACATGTCGGCGTTCCAGAACCTGAAGTTCTCCTATGGCATGGCGTTGTCGGTGCTGGCGATGATCGCCTCGCTGTTGGTATCGATGGTCTATGTGCTCAAGGTCTACCGCGAAACGAGGTTCGACTGATGCGCCGATATTTCTTCGAAGGCCTGGGCAAGGCCGGGTTCGCCCTGGCGTTGCTGGCGCTCGTACTGTGGTCGTTGGGCCCAGTGTATTGGGCGGTTATCACCAGCTTCACCGACCCGCGCGAGATGCTCAGTGGCCAGCTGCATCTGTGGCCACAGCACCCGACCCTGGAGCACTTCGCCAAGTTGTTCGGCGCCAGCAGTTCGTCCCAGGGTAACGAAGTGCAATCGGTGTGGCCGCAGTTTTCCAGGGCCTTCATCAACAGCCTGGTGACCTCGGTGGCCGCGACGTTGTTGACGCTGGTGGCGGCCGCGTTCGGTGGCTACGCCTTTGTGCGCCTGCGCTTTCCCGGTCGCGACTTGTTGTTCGCGCTGGTGGTGGCGAGCATGGCGGTGCCGGCGTACACGGTGATGATCCCGCTGTACCGCTTGATGATCAGCCTGCAGTTGATCGATACCTACCTGGGCGTGACGCTGATCTACGTCTCCGCCTTCTTGCCGCTGGCTTTGTGGCTGATGCGCAGTGTTTACCAGTCGCTGCCGGTATCGCTGGAAGAAGCGGCATGGCTGGACGGCGCGGGCCGCACCTACACCCTGGTCCGCATCGTCCTGCCCCTGGCGGCGCCGGGCCTGATCGCCACCGCGATCCTGACGTTCCTCAGCGCCTGGGGGCAGTTCATGGTTCCGTTGGTGTTCTCGCCGTCCCTCGCGACCAAGTCGCTGACCGTGCTGATTCCCGAATTCGTCACCCGCAACTACGTCGACTACGGCCTGATGAATGCCGCTGGCGTGATCGCGATGCTGCCACCGGTGCTGCTGGTGATTTTCCTCAACCGTTTCCTGGTACGCGGGCTGATTGCCGGCGCGACCAAATAAACCCTCTCTTGAAAGGACTGCCCCATGAACATCACTGAACAGGTCATCGTTGAGCAATTTCCTTTTTGGGCTTCGGCGTTGACTCAGCCACTGCCAGACTTCACGGCTGCCACGACGGTGGTGGTCGGTTGCGGCACCTCCTACTACCTGGCACAAACCGTCGCCGGTGCATTGAACCTCAACGGCAAGCGCGCCATCGCCGTTCCGGGTGGAGAATGGGCCCGGCGCCCAGCGGCCTACTTGGCCACCACAACGGACGTGAAGGTGATCGCCCTGTCGCGCAGCGGCGAGTCCACCGAAACCGTGCAGGCCGTCGATGCCAGCCGCACACGGGGCCTGGAAACCCTGGGCATCACCTGCGAAGCCGACAGCAGCCTGGCGCGCAACAGCGACCACGTACTGTTTGCCCCGACACACGCCCTCGAAGGCATCGTCATGAGCAGCTCGGCAAGCCTGATGCTGCTGCTCGGTTTGCGTCTGGCCGGTGTGGAGCTCGACCCGGCGATTGCGGCCAGCGCCGAACAAGCGATGCGCAGCCTCGACAGTCAGCTCAACAGCGATCTGCTCTCGCGCTCGCACTTCGTGTACCTGGGCGGCGGCGCCTATTACGGCCTGGCCAGCGAAGGCGCGCTGAAATTGCAGGAAATGAGCCTGACCTACACCCAAGTCTTCCATCCGCTGGAGTACCGCCATGGGCCAGTCAGCCTGGTCGACGAAAAAACCTGCGTGGTGCTGATCTACAGCCCCGAAACGTTTGAAGAAGAAAGCCAGCTGTGCGCCGAACTGCAAGCCAAGGGTGCGCGAGTCATCGGTTTCGGCGGTCCGGGCGATCTTTCGATCGGCATCGGCCAGCAGGGCCTGGACCGCAGCCTGGCGATCCTGCCGGCGTTGCAGTTGTTCGGCGAACGCCTGGCCCAGCACAAACATCTGGACAGCACCGCACCGCGCCACCTGACCAAGGTTGTGCGCCTTTCCTGAATTGCGGCTCCGACACAGGCAGGTTTCCCAATGGCAACGGTCAACATTCAACAATTGCAAAAAAACTACGGCGCGATTGCGGTGCTGCACGGCATCGACCTGGCCATCGCCGACGGTCAGTTCGTCTCGTTGGTCGGGGCGTCCGGCTGCGGCAAATCAACGCTGCTGCGAATGATCGCCGGACTGGAAACCGTCAGTGCCGGGACCATTGAGCTCAATGGCAAAGTCATCAACACCCTCTCGCCCAAGGACCGGGACATCGCCATGGTGTTCCAGAACTACGCGCTGTATCCGCACATGACGGTGGCGCAGAACATGGGCTTCAGCCTGCATCTGCGCAAGGAGTCGCCCGAACGCATCGACAAGGCCGTGCGGGAAACCGCCGCCCTGCTCGGCCTCACGCCGTACCTGGAGCGCTACCCCAAGGCCTTGTCGGGCGGCCAGCGCCAGCGCGTCGCCATGGGCCGGGCCATCGTGCGCCAGCCCCAGGTGTTTCTGTTCGACGAACCGCTGTCCAACCTCGACGCCAAGCTGCGGGTGCAGATGCGCATTGAAATCCGCACGCTGCAACGCCGGCTCGGCACGACTGCTATCTACGTGACCCACGATCAGATGGAGGCCATGACCATGTCCGACCTCATCGTGGTGATGAACGCCGGGCGCATCGAACAAGTCGGCGCGCCCATCGAGGTCTACGACCGTCCCGTCAACCTCTTCGTCGCGACCTTCATTGGCTCTCCGGCGATGAACCTGATCGAGGGTGCGCTGGAGCATGAAGGTACGCTGTCGTTCGTGCGGGTCGGTGGCCACAGGATCGCCCTCGGCCGGCACATCGATCGGCTGCCCTCGACGCCGGTGGTGGTCGGCATCCGACCCGAGCATGTGACCCTGGCGGCGCTGGAAGGCGCAACGTTCTCGCTGCCACTGGGCGTGGAACTGATCGAGCCAACCGGCGCCGACAGCCATGTCTACGGGCATTCATGCGGGGCCCAGGTGATGGCCTCACTGTCACGGCGCGACAGCCTGGCATTGGGCGACCAGGTGACGTTACAGGGGCGTTGCGAGCAGTTGCACGTGTTCGAGAAGGCCAGTGGGATGCGGGTTGACTGAAGCGATAGTACGGGCAGCGATACTGCCGGGCGGGAAAAATCAATCTTGAGCAAACCCGGCTAGGCGCGTCCATGCCGGTATAGTCGACTCTATTGCCGACCGTACCTCCAAGAGCCTTTACCAGTGCCTGACATGCCGACCCACTCTGCTTACACCAAACGCTTCGACGCTGTGCTCGCCTATATCGATGACAACCTCGAAGGCGACCTGTCGGTAAAGGCGTTGAGCCAAGTGGCGAATTTTTCGGCCTTTCACTTCCACCGACAGTTCACCGGGTTCGTCGGCGTGCCAGTCTCCCGTTATGTGCAGCTGATGCGGCTACGACGGGCGGCACATCGCCTCGCTGCGCTCGCTGACCATTCGATACTGGACGCTGCGTCCGATGCCGGTTTTGAAAGTCCCGAGGCCTTTTCCAGGGCGTTCAGGCGGGCGTTTGGCATGACGCCGAGTGCGTTTCGCAAGGAACCGAACTGGCAGGTCTGGAATGCGGTGTTCGCCATCCCTCATTTTTCCAGGACGATCATCATGCAAGTACGAATCGTGCAATTCCCTGAAGTCAGGGTCGCTGCCCTTGAGCATTGCGGGCCCACCGGGCTCGTCAATGAAAGCGTGCGCAAGTTTGTCGAGTGGCGCATGCACAGCGGACAGTCGCCGGTGGTATCGAGCCGGACCTTTGGCATTCCGTTCAACAACCCCGATACAACACCGGCGCATGCGTTTCGCTTCGCCATCTGTGGCGAGATTCATGAGGCCGTGGCGCCAAATGCGTCCGGCGTGCATGAACGCATCATTGCTGGCGGTCGCTACGCCGTGGTGCGACATGCGGGGTCACCGGATCACATCGGCGAAACGATCTATCCGGTCTACCGCGATTGGCTGCCTGCCAGTGGAGAAGAACTGCGGGACCAGCCGCTGTTCTTCCATTACCTGAGCGTGTATCCCGAGACGCCGCAGGATCAATGGCAGACCGATGTGTATGTGCCGCTGCAATAGCGGAGCAAACAATCTGCGGGAGCAAGCCTGCTCGCGGTGGCGACGGCTCAGTTGCGCATTAAGGGGCCGCGTCAGCCACCGCGAACCCATTGTGCAGGTCCTCAACCAACGCGTCGACATCCTCCAAGCCGATATGCAGCCGCACCACAGGATTTAACGCCCGGTCCTCGGTCCTGTCGCGATCCCTGGTCTCGGCGACGGTCACCAGGCTTTCATAGCCGCCCCAGGAAGCCCCCAACCCAAACAGCTGCAACGCATCGATGAAGCGCTCGAGGTATGCATCGTCGGCTTCGCGAAGCTCGAAGGACAGCAATCCGTTACTGCCTTTGAAATCCCGCTGCCACAGCGCATGGCCGGGATGCTCGGGCAACGCCGGATGAAACACCCGCTTCACCTGCGGTTGCGCCTGTAGCCATTGGGCGACTTCCAATGCCTGGCGCTCGTGTAAATCCAAGCGTGGCAACAGCGTACGGGCGCCGCGCAGTACCAGGTAGGCGTCGTCCGGGCTCACCGTGCTGCCGAAGGTGTCGCTCATGGCCGCCAAGGCCGGCCAGGCTTGCTGGCGGGTACAGACGCTGCCCATGACCACGTCGCTGTGGCCGCTGAGGTATTTGGTCAATGCCATGATCGAGATGTCCGCGCCCAACTCCAGTGGCCGGTACAGCACACCCGATCCCCAGGTATTGTCCGCCGCCAACAGGATGCCGCGCGGCTTGCAGAGGGCGGCGATGGCCGGCAGGTCGCAGAGTTCGTAGAGCAACGAACCGGGGACTTCGGTGTAGACCATTTTGGTGTTGGCTTGCAGTCGCCCGGGCAAGTCGCTGCCATCGGGGGCGAAGTAGCTGACTTCGATGCCGAAGGCTTCGAGAAAGTCCCGCGCCAGGCGCCGTACCGGCGAATACACCGCATCGGTAATCAACACGTGGTCGCCGGGGCGCAAATAGGCCAGGAACGTTTGTGCCACCGCCGCCAGCCCCGTGCCGAACAAGCGGGTGCGGTAGCCGCCCTCCAATTCAGTGACCAGATCTTCCAGGGCAAACGCGGTGGGATTACCCCGCGCACCATAGGTCAGCACTCGCTCGCTGTCGCGCCGTGAGCGGGCGTCGCGCATTTGCGCCAGGTTGTCGAACAGCACCGTGCTCAGACGGCTGACCGATACATTGACTGACCGCGCGCCGTTGCCGTTCTCGGGCCGCGCCCCATGGACCAGGCGGGTGCGGACTCGCTCGCCGGCAGGCTTGCGATGGGGCGGATGCAAGGGCTTGAGGCTGGCGATTTCGTCGTCGTTCATCTGCGCCAGCAAGCCGATCTCCCAGGCCAGATACTGTCGCGCTGCATCCTTGTTTCCCGCGTGGCGATCATGGGTGAAGAACAGGAAGTCGATGCATTGTTCGTCCGCCAGCGTGCCAGCCCCTTCCCGCACCGCGAACCCTGCCCCACGCCAGGCATCAAATCCGCCGTCCAGCACGCTGAACGACGCCTCGGGCCATTCCAGCGCGGCCAATGCGGCCAGCCGGGGATCGTCCGCCACCAGCACCACGGGACGTCGCTCACCTGCCAGGGCACGAGCCAACAGCGGTCGGATCGACCAGCGAGCCCCTGCTATATGAGCTTTGCGGTAGGCCATGCTCGGACGCAGGTCGATCAATGCAACCGCATCATCCTTCAGCGCATCGGCCAAGGCCTGGGCGCTGATCAGGGGCAGCGCTTCAGGCAAGACGAGCTTCGCAGCCGGCAACGCCAGGCCACTGTCCACGCCTTGCGCCAATGCATAGGCTTCATGCCCCAACTGCCGCAGCCAGCCGGCGATGATCGGTGCCCGTACACCGTCATTGTCAAACAGCACCACGCGGGCCTGGCGCACACCGATGTAAAGATCGGTGGACTGAATCAGCTGCCCACCCGGCGTGTGTTGCGCCCCCGGCAACGTGCCGGCGACGAATTCCTCGGCGGTGCGCACATCACAGAGGAACAGGCTGCGCCGCGCCTCCCTCGCCCACTGTTCGACCTGCGCTGCCGCAACAGTCGGCGCACCGGCGCGCTCAGCCAAACGCGCTGCCGCGAGGCGCTGCGTCGGCAGGCTGCTTTGCGACACTTCATCGGCGTACCGACGGTCGCTGCCATGCTCCAGCTGGAAGTCTTCCAAATACCAGCCCTGCGTGCCGTTTTCCAGGGCATAGACCGGGTTCTTCAGCCCCAGGTCGATCAGCGTCTGGGCGCCGATGATGCTGCGGGTTCGACCGGCGCAGTTCACCACGATGGGCGTCTGCTCGTTCGGCACCAGGTCGTGCACGCGATAACCCAGCTCGCCGTTGGGGCAGCAGATCGAACCGGGAATGGTCATCTTGCGGTACTCCTCGAACGGTCGGCCGTCGAGGATCACCAGCGGTTCGCCCCGGGCTTGCCATTGGGCCAGTTGGCGGGCAGTGACATGCGGTGTGTGCCGGGCCTCCTCGACCTTCTCGCCAAACGCCTTGGACGGTACATGCACACCGGCGAACAGCTGATGACCGGCCGCCTGCCAACCCTGCGCGCCACCGGCCAGGCTGTGCACGCTGGCATACCCCAGCGCTTCCAGGCGCAGGACCGCGCGCTCAGCCAGGCCGCCGCCATCCTGGTCATAAATCACCAACCGAACCTGGAGGTTTGGCGCCAGGCGAAGGGCCTCCAGCTCCAGACGGCTGTAAGGCAGGTTCACCCCGAAAAACAGGTGGGCTTCGCCGTACTGGCCGTGCTCGCGCACATCAAACAGGGCGATTTCTTGCCCGTCGAACAACCACTGCTGCAATTGCCCGGGCGTTATGGTCTGGCTCATGGAAGTCCCGCTGGAAAAATGAAATGGCACAAACGTGAGGTGGCGTCAGTGGGCATAGGCCTTGATCGACGGCGCCATCTGCGAAGCGTTGTAGTTGAGAATGCGCCCGTCGGCTTCGACGCCGTAACGGCCATTGAGCGACTCCAGCGGCAAGCCATAGAGGTGAAAGTGCAGGGTTGGTTGCTCGCCAGCCACGCGGATGCCATGCAGGTCTTCGCCGAGGAACGCGATGGACGTGCCGGGCTGCACCACCACTTCCTTTTCCAGGCGCAAGGTGGTGTACCCAGGCTCGCGACCTTCGTCGTCACGCTGGTAGACGTAGTTGATTTCCTGGCCCTCGACGGCACTGATGATCGCCCAGGTCTCGTGGTTGTGCGCGATCGTGCTTTTGCCCGGCAACAGCGAGTTCACGTACAGCGTCGGGGTGTCGCCGTCGTCATTGAGGCGGTAGCGGAACGCGGTGCTGCCCTGCCCCGCCACTGGCGGCGGGAAGGCGTCGAAATTGAACAGGTCGCGGCGCTCGGCGAGGGCCTCCAACAGCGCAACGATTTCCACCAGGGCGGCGCGGTCGACGCCACGTTGATGAATCACGCGTACCTTCTGCAGGAAATCTTCGATGACATCGGGACGGCTAAACGTACTCATGGGGCAGGCTCCATTGTTCAGGCTGGAAAGTCAGACGGACAGGCTGTAGCGACTCAGGTTGGTCAGCAGGTAGGGGTCGTTGGCGATGGGCGGCCGACGGCCAGGGTCGCCCAGCGCATGCCGCAAGAATTCTCGGGTGCGCTCACTGGCCGGGTGCTGGAAAATCCGCGCGGCACTGCCATGCTCGACGATCACCCCGTTCTCGGTGAAATAGACGATGTCGCTGATTTCTTCGGCGAAACGCATTTCGTGGGTCACCAGCACGCAGGTCATGCCCTCTTCGGTCAGCTCGCGGATCACCGTGAGCACCTCGCCGACGGTTTCCGGATCCAGGGCCGAGGTCACCTCATCGAACAGGATCAGCTCCGGGCGCATCGCCAGCGCCCGGGCAATCGCCACCCGCTGCTGCTGACCGCCCGAGAGCTGGCCCGGATAAGCGTCGGCCTTGTGCTCCATGCGCACCTTGGCCAACAAGGCGCGGGCGTCTCTCTCGGCGTCGCTGCGGTTACGCCCCAGGACCTTGCGCGGCGCGATGACCAGGTTCTCCAGCACCGACAAATGCGGGAACAGGTTGTATTGCTGGAACACAAACCCCACGCGCTTGCGCAGTTCGATGCGCTGGGCTTCCTGGGTCAGGGTGTGGACCTCGGTTGCGCCGACGCGAATGCTGCCGCGCTGGGGCTGCAACAGGCCGGTGATGCAGCGCAGGATCGTCGACTTGCCCGAGCCGGACGGGCCGATGATCGACACAGCCTGGCCACGGTGGACGTCCAGGTCGATGCCCTTGAGCACCGGGTTGCTGCCAAACGACAAATGCAGGTCGCGCAGGCTGACCAAAGGTTCGGCGACGGTTTCAGTAGAAGGCATAGCGTCGCTCCAAATGCTGGGTGAGGCGGGAGATCGGATAGCAGTAGGCAAAGAACAGCACCAGCAGACTCAGGTAGATCACCACCGTGAAGCCCGTCAGGTTCACCGTGTTGCTGGCGATCTGCGCGGTGTCGATCACGTCGTGCACGCCCACCAGTGAGGCCAATGCGGTGCCCATGGTGATGACCGCGTAAAGGTTCATCCAGGGCGGTAACATGCGCTTGAAGCACTGCGGCAGGATGATCGAGCGGAAGATCTGCCCGCGGGTAAACGCCAGGGAGCGCGCGGCTTCCCATTGGGTGCTGGGGATCGACGCAATGGCGCCACGGAAGATTTCCGCGACATTGGCGCTGGCCGGCAGTGCCAGCCCGAGCGTGACCTTGACCCAGTCCGGGAACGAGACATAGCCGCTGCCGATACGGATCTCGAACGGGAACACATAGGTGGTGAAATAAATCAGCACCAGCCAGGGCGCGTTGCGGAAAACCTGCACCCAGATCCGCGCCGGCAAACGCAACAGGCGCAGGGGCGACAGGACCATGGCGCCCACCAGCACGCCAGCCACCGAACCCAGCCCGATGGCCAGCAGGCTGATGAGAACGTTCTGGCCGAACCCGGCGATCAGCGCCGGACTCCATTGCAACAAGGCCTTGAGCACCGGGCTTTGCGGGGCGATGTACAGCAGCCAGAGCAGCGCGGCGGCCAGCAACAGCAATTTGCCGATATGCCGGCGCGGCCAGGCCAGCGGCGCGCCCACGGAAGATTCAATGGCCATAACCGGGCATCCTCAGGCGCGCTTCCAGGAAGCGCCCCACGCAATTGACGATGAAACTCAACAGGCCGAAAAACGACAGGATCAGGATCATCAGTTCCAGCACGTTATCGCTCTGGGTCCAGATCATGATGGCGGCGTAGGTGATGTCCCCCACGGCAATGGCCGAGGCCACGGCGGTCATCTTCACCAGATCAATGAGATTGTTGATCAGCGCCGGCAAGGCGAACCGCAGGGCCAGCGGCAGCTGCACGTTCCACAGCAACTGGCGACGGCTGAATGCCAACGAGCTGGCCGCCTCCAGGGTTACCGCGGGGACGGCCTCGATGCCGGCACGCAAGGCTTCGGCGTGGAACGCGCCCTTGTGCAGCGAGATCACGATCACCACCCAGGCAAACGGCGTCAGCGGGTTGGCCGCGCCTACCGCCTGGGTCAGGAGCATGTTCAGTACCAGGAATGCGCAATACAGCTGCACCAGGGTCGGCGTGTTGCGGGTGACTTCGACGAATACTCGGGCGGGCTTCGCCAACCAGGGCGTGCCCGAGGTCAGCATCGCCGCCAGGCCGACACCTGCCAGCAGGCTGCCGACGATGGTCAACAGGCACAGCAGCAATGTGGTCAACGCGCCCTGCTCCAGGGTCCCGCGCTGATAGGCATCGAGCAAAAAGCTGTAGTTCAGGCCGAGTCCGGCGCTCCATTGGACGAACCATTGCAACCCATGACTCATGGCTCGCCCCTCAGTTGAGCGCAGGCGTGAGCAATACGGTGCCCGGCCTCACGAACGGTCTCGGTGGCCGTGGCAATCGACAGGCGAAACCACGGCGACAAGCCATAGGCGCTGCCCGCCACACCCGCGACGCCTTCTTCGAGCAGATACGCGACAACATCCCCATCGGTGTCCAGTCGCTGGCCGTCCGGGCGGTAGCGCCCGAGCAACCCGGCACAGCGCACGAAAACAAAAAAGCCGCCTTGGGGCTCAAGCACTTGCAGCCCATCGACACGGCTCAAGGCCTCCACCAACACGTCCCGGCGCTGACGGTAGGCGGCGACCTGCGCCGACAGAAAATCCAAGCCACCCTCGAACGCTGCCAACGCGGCAGCTTGCCCGACCGAAGAAGCGCCGGAGGTGGATTGCGATTGCACCACGGTCATGGCCTCGACCAACGTCTGCGGCCCGGCACCGAAGCCAATGCGCCAGCCGGTCATGGCGTAGGTCTTGGAGACTCCGCCCACCAGCAGGCAGCGTGGCTGCAAATCCGGCGCGACATTGAGCAGACTGAAGGCCTGGGAGCCATCGAAGCGGATGTGTTCGTAGAGCTCGTCCAGCAGGACCAGCACCTGCCGATGGCGCCGAAGCACCTCGGCTAGAGCGCGAAGCTCGGCCTCGCTGTACACCGCGCCGCTGGGGTTGCCGGGGCCGTTGAGGATCAACCAGCGGGTGCGCTCGCCGATGTGTGGCTCAAGCGCCTGCGGCGTCAGCTTGCAGCCTTGCTCCAGCCCGCATTCGATGAATACCGGCTCACCGCCATTGATGCGCACGCTGTCCGGAAAGGACGGCCAATACGGTGCGGGCACCAGCACCTCGTCACCGTCATCGAGCGTCGCGGCGAAGGCATTGAAAATGATCTGCTTGGCGCCGTTGGCAATCACGATGGATTCCAGCGGATAGTCCAGGCGATTCTCCTGGCCGAGCTTGCGTTGTATCGCGGTGCGCAACGCCTTCACGCCCGGCGTCGGGGTGTACTTGGTAGCCCCGGCGGCAATGGCGGCGTAGGCAGCCTGCTTGATGTGGTCGGGGGTGTCGAAATCCGGCTCGCCGGTGGTCAGGTCGAGGATCGCACGGCCGGCATCCCGCAAGGCCATGGCACGGGATTTGGCGGCGGCATTGGCTGACAGCGAGACGCGTTGCACGCGCTTGGACAGACGAAGCGTCATGGCTGGCCTCCTTGCAGGACCTTGCCCGGGTTGAGCACGTTGTGCGGGTCCAAGGCTTGCTTGATGCGGCGCATCAGGTCCAGCTCCACTTCGCTTTTATAGCGCCCCAGCACGCCCACCTTGCGCTGGCCGATGCCATGCTCGGCACTGATCGAACCGCCGTGGGCGTGGGCACTGTCATGTACCTGTTGGCTGAGTGCGGCGTAATTCGCCATGTGTGCGTCCACCGTGGCGTCCAGCGGATGGGCGACGTTGTAATGCAGGTTGCCGTCGCCCAGATGACCGAAGGTGTAGAACCGCACCCCCGGGTAATGCTGCTGCAACAGCGCATCGGTATGGGTAACGAACGCCACGACCTGGGAAATCGGTACCGAAATGTCGTGTTTCATGTTCCGACCGGCACGCTTTTGCGCCTCGCTCATGTTCTCGCGCAACTGCCAGAACGCTTGGCTCTGGGCCAGGCTTTCGGCGATCAGCGCATCGGCCAGCAGGGCTTGCTCGAAGGCTTCGCCCAGGACCTGTTCGAAGGTTTCCCGCGCATGCCCCTCACTGTGGTTATCCGACAGTTCCAGCAGCGCGAACCACGGCTGGCGCGCGCCGAGAAAAGGTCGCGGCCCTTCAGGGAACTGCTCGCGCAACAACGCCAGGCACTCGGCACTGAGCAACTCGAACGCGGTCAGGTTGGCGCCGAAACCGCTGCGGGCATGGGACAGCAAAGCCACGGCCTGTTCCAACGAGTCGAAAGCCAGCAATGCCGTGACTTGGGCCCGGGGCTGCGGAAAGAGTTTCAGGGTCGCCGCCGTGATAATGCCCAACGTGCCTTCGCTGCCAATGAACAGGTCCCGCAGGTCGTAGCCGGTATTGTCCTTGCGCAAACCCCGCAGGCCGTTCCATATCTCGCCTTGGGCGGTGACCACCTCCAGGCCCAGGGTCAGCTCACGGGCATTGCCATAGCGCAGCACGGCGGTGCCGCCGGCGTTGGTGCCCAGGTTGCCGCCGAGGGTGCAGCTGCCTTCGGCGCCGAGGCTCAAGGGGAACAGGCGACCGGCTTCACGGGCCACTTCCTGGACTGTGTGCAGGATGCAACCGGCCTCGACGGTCAGGGTGTCGTTGTCGGTGTCCACCGCACGCACGCGATTCATCCGATCGAGCAGCAGCAATACGGCGCGGCCGCTGGCGTCCGGGGTGGCGCCGCCCATCAATCCGGTGTTACCGCCCTGCACCACGATCGGCGTACTTTGCGCCGCACAGGCGCGGACCACTGCCGCGACTTCTTCGGTTGTGCCCGGGTGCACGGCGGCGAGCACGTGTCCGACATAACGGCCCTGCTTGTCGGTCAGGTACGGCGCAGCATCCTCGCTGCTCTGCACATGGTCGGCGCCAAGCAATGCTTGCAGGGTCGCCCACAACGATTGGCTCATGGCTGAGCGGCCAGCGGCGCTGCGTTGCGGTATTGCTCATGCAAATCACGCAAGGCCTGGGACGGCGCCATGCCGGTGCGCTCGCCCAACTCGAGCAGCCAGCCGCTGCGATGCCAATCGCGCACGATGGCGTCGAGTTTGGCCTGGGTGTCGTGCTCGCCCTTGCGCAGCCAGATCACTGAATTGGACGGAATCAAATCCCCCGGCAGCGGCACTTCAAAGCCCTGCCATTCGGCTTCGCTCAGCAAGGCGTGCATCGTCGGGCTCACGTGCACCGCTGCCACGCAGCCATTGCCGCGCAGCGACAACAGCGATTCGGACTGACTGCGAAACGCCTTGATCTGCGCGCCGTAGGTTTCCTGCAACGGCTTGATGAAGTTGCTGCCCTGGGACACACAGACCGGTTTGTCCTTGAGATCGGCCCACTGGGTGATGCCGGCGCCCTTGCGGATCAACGCAGCCCCGCCCACTTCTTCATAAGGCGTCGGCACGTAATCGAGGATCTCGCCGCGCTCCTCGGTGAACTGCATGTTGGCGATCAGGATGTCGACCTTGCCCTGCTGAAGAAATTGCACACGGTTCGGCGCCAGCACCGACACCGTTTGCGTCTCGACCCCCAGCGCCTGGCCGATGCCCTTGGCCAACTCGACGTTGTAGCCCAGGTGTTCGCCGCTCTTGGGGTCGATCGTGCCGAATGGCGCACCACTGAGCATCACCCCGACGCTGATGGCGTGGCGCTGTTCGATCTTGTCCAGCGTTGCATCGGCCTGGGCCAGGCTGGCAGCGCAAACGGCGGCGCCTGCCAGGCACCACGAGGCCAGGGTTCTAACGGAAAAAAATGCAGTCATGCGTGGCGTACCTTGAGCGACGGTCGTTGAGGACGGTGGACAGTGCGACGGCGGTCAGGCGCCGTTGGCCTGGAACTGCTTCTGCAATTCCACCAGGGCCGGTGACGCGGGGGTGATGCGGTTGCGGGTCTGTGCTTCGATCAGCCAGCCGCTGCGGTGCAATTGCTTGATGATCGGGTCGAGTCGGGCCTGGGTATCGCTTTCGCCCTTGCGGGTCCAGATCACCGAAGGCGCAGGGTTCAGCTCCGGATTGAGGGCGCGGTAGCCCTGCCATTCGGCGTTCTCGGCAATCAACGGATTGATAAGGGTGGCGTCATGCACCGCCGCGACGCAGTTGTTGCCCCGCAGGGCCAATAGCGATTCCGAGGAGCTCTTGAAAGCCTTGATCTCTGCGCCCAGCTCGGTGAGCGGCTTGATGTAGCTGCTGCCCTGGGAGGTGCACACCGGTTGGCCCTTCAGGTCCTCCCAACGACGGATCTTGCTGTCCTTGAGCACGGCCGCCGTGCCACCGACGCGGTAGAACGGCGTGGGCACGAACCCTAGGATGTCGCCGCGCTCCGCTGTCCATTCCATGTTGGCAACCAGCAGATCGACTTTGCCTTGTTGCAGGAATTGCACGCGGTTGGCGGGCAATACCGGCACCAGTTGCACCGTGGCGCCCAGCTGCCGACCGAGTTCTTCAGCGAGGTCAACGTTCAAGCCGCGAGGTTTCTGGGTCGCGGGATCGATGCCGCCGAAGGGTCCGCCCGAGAGCAGCACACCGACCACCAACTCATGGCGCTGCTCGATCTTGTCCAGGGTGGCATCGGCACGCGCGATGTTGACGGCCGATAGCGAGATCAAGGCGCCCAACATGACAGGCAGCAATCGTTTTACGGGTGAGCGCTCGAGCAACATGGAATTCCCCTCATGGATGATCGGCGTACCCCGACCTGATGAGTGGGCATGCTAGGTACAGCGTGGACGCAACGGAAATGCAAATATCTCATATCGTTATAACTCACACGGTTGCGCGTTTAGGCCATTCGCTTATATGGCTGTATTTGCTGCGCCCGAGCCAAACTTTCGTAAAGAGCTTCCACTGAATCCATAAAACTATGTAATGTTTATCTTTGTTCCCTTGATATGACCGCCTATGTCGACCCTGGATCTCGAGTTACTGCGCACGTTCATCGCCGTGGTCGATCACCACAGCTTTGCCGAAGCTGGCGCGCAGCTTTCCCGTACACAATCATCGGTGACCCAGCACATGCAACGGCTGGAACAACAGGTGGGCGTGAGCCTGTTCGAAAAACGCGGGCGACAGAAACAGCTCACGGAAGCCGGCCAGCAATTGCTGCGCCACGCCCGGCAGATGCTGTCGCTCAACGATGACATTCTCGGTTCCCTGCGCGAAAGCAGCCTGAGCGGCGTGCTGCGCATCGGCTCGCCCCATGATATCGCCGACACCATTCTGCCGCCGATTCTCAGCCATATCGCCCGTTCGGCCCCGCGCCTGCGCCTGGAAATCGATGTGGGCCGCAGCCCGTTCCTGATGGACGACCTGCACCGAGGCAAGGTCGACATGATCATTTCCACCCGCCAGGACCCGAGCCTGGAAGGCTTTGCCTTGCGTACGTCGCCGGTGTGGTGGATCTGCTCGGCCCAGTACATTCACAACCCTGGCGAGCCTTTGCCGCTGATCCTGGTGGACGAACCGAGTATTTATCGGCGCTATGCCCTGGAGGCCCTTGAGCGCGCGAATATCCCGTGGCGCCAGGCGTACCTGGCGTCGAACCTGATCGGCATCAAGGCCGCCACGCGCGCCGGCCTGGGGGTCACGCCGCGAAGCATGGAGATGCTCGGCCCGGACATGCGCGTACTGGGCGAGAACGATGGCTTGCCGCGATTACCGGACGTGACCTATCACTTGTGGATCCGGCCGAACACGCTCAATCCGCTGGTGCGCCGGGCGTATGAGCTGATCCGCAATAGTCAGGGGCACGGCAGCTGATCCAACGCGCGCCAACCGTGCCCTTCATGCGGCCCTGCGTCAGGCCCCTGCGCGAATGCGCTCGACCAGGCGCGCCTGGAGCGCTGCAAGTTCTTCTGGATCCGCCTTGCCCCTGCCATGCACACCAGGCACCTCGCCTTCCCAGCGCGGAATGATGTGCATGTGGATGTGATAGACCGTTTGCCCGGCCACCGCGCCATTGAACTGCGCGACCTGGACACCGTCCGGCTGCAACTCCTCGACGATGATGCGCGTCAGCCGCTGCACGGCGGACATCATCGCCCCCAGGACCGTCGGCTCGACTTCAAGGATATTGCGCGCCTGGGACGCTTTGGGAATGACCAGGACATGACCGCGCGATTGGGGAAAGAGATCCAGGAACGCCAACACATCGGCGTCCTCGTAAATCTGGTAGCACGGCGCCTCGCCGCGAAGGATCAACGCAAAAATGTTCTGCGGATCGTAATGACCGTGGAGACTCATGATTACTCCGTCAAAGGTTTTAGAAAGATCGCCTGCCGGTGAGCAAGCATCGGTCGGTAAGAGGTGTAGCACAGTCCAAAGGCACAAAACACACCGGCCCAACTTCTGTGACGAGGATTGGCAGGCCGCTATCGCGAGCCACCGGCCAGCGCAACGGCGATTGTCTGCTGCAGTTCGCGTTCGGAATACGGCTTGTGCAAGACCGGGCAACCCGCGTACTCGGGCGGTACGCCGCTGGCGCCGTAGCCTGTGCTGAAAAGAAAGGGGATATGGCGACTGCGCAGAATATCGGCCACCGGGAACACCCGCTCGCCGGCCAGGTTGACGTCCAGGATGGCCAGGTCAACCATCACCGTCCTGGCCATTTCACAAGC
Source organism: Pseudomonas sp. Q12-87 (assembly GCF_001269755.1). Classification (NCBI taxonomy): domain Bacteria; kingdom Pseudomonadati; phylum Pseudomonadota; class Gammaproteobacteria; order Pseudomonadales; family Pseudomonadaceae; genus Pseudomonas; species Pseudomonas sp. Q12-87. Next base: position 127,567 of record NZ_LHVI01000020.1, read on the forward strand.
CGGGGCGAGTCGGGCAACGGACGCCACCACCCGGCATCCGAACTCTTCCAGCATGTCCTCGATCAACAAGGCGATCGCGCCTTCATCCTCGACAACGAGCACCCGGGTCCCCGCGAATGGGGTCATGCCCCGGACGCTCCGATCATGAATGACAGGCGGCAGCGAAGCCCCTGCGGGGAGAAGTTGAGGTCGAATTCCCCACCCAGGTCGCGCTCGATGCAGCGCTTCATCAAGCGAGAACCCAACCCTTCCCGCTCCGGCTCGGAGACGGGTGGCCCGCCCTGCTCCTGCCAGTCCAGGTTCAACAGCGTGCCGTTCGGTTGAGATTGCACGCGCCAAGCGACCGACAGCGTCCCCGTCTCGACTGACATGGCGCCGTACTTGAGTGCGTTGATCGCCAACTCGTTGAGCGTCATCGTGAGGTTGAGCGCCACACGCGTGCCAACATCAATGGAAGGCCCCTCGAACACGACACGGTCGGGCTCGGCCCCGAAGACCGGCATCAACACCTCTTGGGCCAAGTTGTCCAGGGGTGTACTTCCCCAATGCCGCTTGGTCAACAGGTCGTGGGCCCGGGACAGCGCCAGCAGCCTGGCTTCGAATCGCCGATAACCATCTTTTGCATCCGCTGCATTGCGCGCCGTCTGGGCGGCCAGCGACTGCACCGTGGCAAGGGTGTTCTTGACCCGATGATTGAGCTCGTCGATCAACGTCTTCTGCCGGTTCTCCGCCTGCTTTCGCTCGGTGATGTCCACCAGCATGTTGATCGCGCCCACCAGGTTGCCATCGGCGTCGTGCAACGGCGTGGGGTACGGGGCGAACGGTACGCGGGTACCGTCCGGCCGCTCGGCAATGGCCTCGACGCCGCGTATCGGCCGGTTCTCCTTCAAGGCCACCGCCATGGGGCATTGGTCATGCGGCAACGCAGTGCCGTCGGTATTGAACAGCTTCCAGGTCACGCACCACATGTCGCCCAACTGCGGCGTTCTACCCGACAGCTCGACAGCGGCGCGATTGTAGAACGTGATGCGGCCCTCGGCGTCGGTGGTATACACCGCCGCCGGCAGCGCCTCGAGAAGGTTGCGCATGTGCCGTTCACTCTCGCGGACCTGGTTCTCCATGCGCCGCGCCAGCGTGACGTCCTGCAACACGCGCACGCCGTAACGAAACTTACCGCCTGCGTCCCGGACCGAAGAGCTGTGGATGTCGAGAGACAGGACTTCACCATCAGGTTTCAAGGCGCGTTTGCGAAGCTCGTAATTGTCGAATTCCCCCGCCACCTGACGCGCGTACAGCGCCGCGTCCTGGGCTGCGCTCTCGGGATGGGTATAGTCGAGGAAGGTCATCGACAGGAGCTCTTCACGCGAGCGGCCCAGCATCTTGCAAAGGGCGTCGTTGACGCGCAACAGGCGACCGTCGATGTCGGCCTCGGCAATGCCGATCGTGGCCGCTTCGTAGGTCGCCGAAAGCCGGTCGTCACTCTCCTGTCGCGCGACTTCGGCGGCATGGACGCAGGTCATATCGACGGTAAAGCAACGCGTGTTGAAAAGCTTGCCGTCGGCAAAACGCCCATTCGAGGTGATCGTTACATGCCTGATCGAACCGTCCTTGGCCTTCAGGCGCGCCGGATAGCCCTCCAGACGGTCACCGCTCTGCAATCGGGTGAGGATGTCGCCGATCACCGGCTCATCGACATGAAACTCGGTAATGTGACGACCAATGTACTCGTCCGCCGAGTAACCCAGGAGCGCCAGTTCGGCCTTGTTGGCGCGCAGGATAATGCCCTCGCCACTCACAATATGAAGGCCCACGGCACTGTTTTCGAAAAAGTCCTCGAGGTCGGCACTCTTGCGCCGAAGCTCATCGGCCATGGCGTGATGCGCCGAGACGTCCTGGAAGCAGTTGATTGCCCCTTGGATGATGCCTCGCCGGTCTCGCAACGCGCGGATATTCATCAGCGCCACGAACCGCGAGCCATCCGGACGCTGGACGATGGCTTCCTGATTGCGCGCCGCAACGCCTGCAGCGAGGGCACAAGCCATCGGGCCATGGTCATGCGCCAGGGGCGTTCCTTCGAGCGAGAAAAGACGATGGGAGCCGCAGAAGCGGTCACCGTTTTCGCCCAGTACCGGCGCCCTTCCCCACAACTCGGTCGCCTCGTGGTTGTACCTGACGAGCCACCCGTCGCGATCACAGAGATACACCGCACCGGGAATCGCATCGAGCGCGTCCGTTCCCATGGCGATCAGGCTCTCATACTCGCTGGGTGCAAGCCCTTCCCTGGGTAGCTCTTCAATATTCGACATCTGTCATCCTCAAACCGCCTGGCTGCAACGCCCTTGCTTCCCGTGCTGCCTACCCGAGCCGCCGATAGGCATGGATATTTCTACAGCACGGTAATGGACTCTAGATCCTTATTGACGGCCCTAGTTCAGCGAACTTGATATTACTGTCTTTGCCACTCAGAACCCGAAGAGTTCCCGGGGCGCTTGCACCGTCAACGCGTGCATGAGCGAGGGCGAACACTGCAACGCTTGCAACTGCCCAGCGACCGTTGCGAAATCGACGTCCTGCTCATGCTGCGTGTGGGGCCAGTCACTGCCCCATACCAGGCGCCGCGGACCGAAGCTCTGCTCCAGCAACGACAACGAGGCGCGGGCAAATTCGAGGTTCTGCTGGTCGGTGGCGGCCAATCGATAAATGCCCGACACCTTGACCCAGACCTGCCCGCCAGGTCCCCACTCGATCAACTCGGCAAAGCCCGGCTGATCAAGGCCCAGACGCGCATCCGGACGACCGAAGTGATCGATCACCAACTTGACGCCGAACGGTATCAACTGCCGCAACAGTATTGGCAGGTCCGCCATGGGGGCATGTAACTCGACATGCCAGTCCAGCTCGGCAATGCGGCCAAAGAAGCTTCTCCAGGCAGTGGCGCTAAAGTCAGGCAAGGCTTGGCCCATCAGGTTCAAGCGAACGCCGACTACGCCCAGCCGGGCCATATCGCCCATTTCGGCAGCGCTGGCATCCCGTTCCAGCACCACGACTGCGCGCAACCGCTGCGGCGCCTGCCGTAGCGCGTCCAGCAAATAGCGGTTGTCGGTGCCGAGAAAACTGGGTTGTACCAATACGCCATGGCTCAGGCCGTGGGCGTGCAAGTGGCCCAGGTACTGTTCGAGCGTGGCGTCATAACCCGGGGTATAGCGCCGCGCCGTCGCCAGGGTCAGCTGGCGACTGAACACGTGGGCATGTGAATCGATGCCGGTGATCGGCGTGAAACGGTTATCAGGCATGGGTTTCATCTATCGAAGGTAGAGGTCGTCAGGCTCGCGCGCCCTGGTTGTCCAAGGCCGGGGCTGGCTGCGATGGGTTCGATGCATCCAGATTGCGGCCCCGGGTTTCCGGCAAACACAGCGCCGCAATCACCGCCACGCCATAGGCGATCCCGGCATCGATGCCAATGGCCGAGCCCAACGACATTGAATCGCTCATGTGCCCGACCAGGAACGGGAACACTGCCGAGAGCACCCGGCCGAAGTTGTAGCAGAACCCCACGCCGGCGCCGCGTACATCGGCCGGGTACAACTCGTTGAACAAGGCCCCGAGGCTCGCCGGAATGCCCGCCGCGAAAAAGCCCAGCGGGAACCCTAGGAACAGCATCTGGGTATTGCTCAGCGGCAGGAACACGTAGCACTGCACCGTGACGACACAGCACAGCGCGAACAGCACGATGTTCTTGCGCCGGCCAATGCGGTCGATCAACAGGCCGCTGACCACGCAACCGCACCAGAACGCCAAGATGATGACCGCAAGGTAACCACCGGAATTGAGCACCGACAGGTTGCGTTCGGTCTTGAGGAAGGTCGGCAGCCACGTCATCACCGCGTGATAACCACCGTGCGCGCCCAGCCCCAGCAATCCGCCGAACAAGGTCACACGGATCAGTTCGGGACGAAAGATACCGCCCAGGGACTTGAAGAAATTCTGCGGGATGGCCTTGTCCTTTTGCAGGCGCTGGAAGCTGTCCGGCTCCTCGACATTGCGCCGCACCCAAATGATCAGGAACGACGGCAGCAGGCCGACGACGAACATCACCCGCCAGGCCATGTCCTGCGGGACGAAGGAGTAGATCAGGGTGAAGACGCCCACCGCCAGGCCCCAGCCCACCGCCCAGGCACTTTGCACTGTGCCCATGACCTTGCCGCGGTACTTGGGATTGATGGTTTCGGCCATCAGCACCGCACCGGCGGCCCATTCCCCGCCAATGCCGAACCCTTGCAGGGCCTTGACCATCAATAGCTGGTGAAAACCCGTGACGAACGCCGACAAGAAGGTGAAGACGGAAAACCACACGATCATCCATTGCAACGTGCGCACCCGCCCGTAGCGGTCCGACAGCGTGCCGCCGACCCAGCCGCCAATGGCTGAAGTCACCAGCGTCACGCCGCTGATCAGCCCCGCGTCGCCCTTGGTCAAGGCGAAAGCAGCGATCAGCGCCGGAATCGCAAGGCCGAACATCTGTACTTCGAGGGCGTCCAGCGACCAACCGCCGAAACAGGCCCAAAACGTTTTGCGCTCACGCGCTGTGACTTGGCGATACCAACTGAACATGGTTCTTATCCTTATAAGTGGAACGATAGGCAGCCGAGAGCGAACCGCGCCGCTACGGGGCAAGGCTTGGCAAACAAAACGAAAACGACAACGGCGACCGACTCGCCGCCGGTGTCCGCTAAACCGGCAGGTTCAACGGATTTCCACGCTGTAGCGGAAATGCTCGGCATGCCCGCGAGAGCGTCGCCATTCCAGCGGATTGCCGGCGTAATCCCTCGCCAGCCGCTCGATCACCACCACCGGGCTGTTGACCGGTACGTGCAGCAGCCGCGCGTGGACCTCGTTCACCGACTCAGCGGTGAGGGTTTCCTCGGCGTAGGCCACCACCTGAGCGCAGATTTCTTCGTAGATGGGGTAAAGCAATGGCCCTTTTTGATTCAGGTCGATTTCAAGCAGTGCTTGGAACCGGCTGCGCGGCAGCCAGATTTCTTCGGCGAGTACCGGCTCCTCGTCCAGCAGCCGCACACGAACGAGACGGATCACCGGCGCATCGACCGGCAGGCCCAACGCCTGGGCGACAGCCGAGGGCGCAGGCACCGGTTCGATGGATAAAATTCGACTTTCCGGCACCCGGCGCTCTCCCGAGGCGGATTGAAACCGGAAGAAACGGAACAGCGAGGATTGAAACTGCGGCCGACGAATGAAAGTGCCTCGACCCTGCTGGCGCTCCAGCACGCCTTCGCTGACCAACGCGTCGATCGCCTTGCGCACCGTGCCGGTGGACAGCTGGTACTCCGCTGACAACGCAGCCTCGGTAGGAATCGCCTCCCCCGGCCGCCAGCGATTGTTGGCGATCTGCTCGGCCAAATGGTCGCGCAGGCGTTGATATAGCGGCAGGCGGACATCACTGGAAAGCGCGTTCATCGACCTTATTCACCTTGTTATGTAGTCATCTATATGAATCTTGGGGCGAGTATTTGCCCTCCCCCTGCGGGTTGTCAAGATTGGAAAGCAGGTGTGGCTGACGAACGGAGCCCTTCGCAGTTAAGGACCGCGCTCGACATCGGCTAGCAAAAACGCTCGGGAACCGTGCTGCAGTCAGCTTTCGACACGTGCAAGCGGAAGCCAGATGCGGACTTCGAAGCCGTCTTGCCGGCCATCGGCGGGTGACATCAGGGACATTCTGCCGTTGATTCCTTGCACGATCGCCTTGGCAATCGCCAGCCCCAGCCCAGCACCACCGATTCGGCTCTCACCGCGCACAAAACGCTCGGTCAAATGGTGCAACACGGCTTCTGGCACGGTCGGGCCGCCGTTAATCACGCGCAGCAGCGCTTGGTCGTCAAGGATGATTTGGATGGGTTGATCCGTCGCTCCGTATTTGAGCGCGTTCTCAATCAAATTGCGCAACAGAATGCCGAATGCGTCTGGGTCAATGCTCGAATAAACGCAGGCCTGCGCCGGAAGTTGCAAGTCGATCCGGCGAGCGCTGCTGTGCTGCCACTCGTCCACCACATGTGCCAACGAGGGGATAAGATCCTGGGGCGTTTGTGATAAAAGCCCGCCCCCCTCGGCCTTGGCCAGCTGCATGAGTTTTTCCGACAGGCGTGCTAACTCGCGCAATGCACTTTCAATCTTTTGCACACGCAACCGCAACGGACCTTCGGGGGCTTCATGGTGTAGGCGCTGGACTTGCGCCAACGTCGCGGCCAACGGCGTGCGCAACTCATGTGCGCTGTTGGCGGTGAAGCTGCGTTCGGCGTCGAGGGCCTTGCGCATGCGTTCCAGCAAGTGATTGACCGCGTCGGCCAGCGGATCGATTTCCGAGGGCAGGCGTGTCACGCTGATCGGCGATAAATCACCTGCGCCACGGGCCTCCAAGGCGCCGCGATAAGCCCGCACGCTGCGCAGGCTGAGGCGCACCAATGCCCAGGTGCCCAGCAGGCTGACGGGAATCAACAGCCATAAGGGCGACAACAAGGCCCACAAGGCTTCCTGTGCGGCCTCGCGGCGATGGTGCAAGGGCTCGGCGACTTCGATGAACAGCGTCTGGTCTTGCGTACTGGCGCCGTATAAGCGGTACTTTCCAGTGCTGGAAAAGCCCTCGAAGGGCTGTTCGCTGAATATCTTCGGGTTGGCATCGTAGGACTGCATCAGGACCCTGCCGCCGGCATCACGCACCTGGTACGTCAGGTATGCCTTGTGCGTCGTCAAGCTCACTACCTGTTGCATCTGGCCCGGCTCCGTCCGATTGCCGAGGCCTAGCACAGCCAGGGGCAACATGCGCTGGGCGGTTTCTTCAAGGGCACTGTCAAACGCCTCGTCCAACTCATGTTGCAATCCCCGCCAAGCGCCGGCCGTCGCTGCCAGCCAAAGCAGAGTCATGCCCAGCGTAAGTCCCAGGCCGAGACGTTTTTGCAGGCTGAACGAGCGCTTCATGGCGACACCAATCGGTAGCCCATGCCACGCACGGTTTCGATGAGGTCGCGACCGAGCTTCTTGCGCATCCGGCTGATATAGACCTCAATGGTGTTGCTCTCGATCTCGGCGCCAAAGGCGTACAGCCGCTCTTCAAGCTGCGCCTTGGACAGGAGCGCACCGGGGCGCTGGATGAAGGCCTCCAACAGCGCCCATTCCCGCGCGGTAAGGTCGACGCAAACGCCGGCCACCTGCACCGTACGTGCGCTGATATCGAGCTGCAGTTCACCGAGCCTGATCTGCGGGTTGGGGTTGCCGCTGTAACGACGGGCCACTGCCGCCACCCGAGCCGAAAGCTCGAACAAATCGAAGGGCTTGACCAAATAGTCATCGGCGCCAGCATTCAGGCCGGCAATACGGTCGGATATCTGGTCCTGGGCGGTCAGGATGATCACCGGCGTTGCGTCTCCTGCGCGGCGCTGCTGGCGCAAGAAATCCAACCCGCGCCCGTCGGGCAGCATCAGGTCAAGCAGTATCAGGTCGTAGGGGATCGCGCGCACGCTATTGCGCGCATGAGCGAGCCGCTGCACCCAATCGACGGCATGGCCGTCCTCGGTAATCTGCTCGCGCACCGCCTCTCCCAACCCCGGCGCGTCCTCAACCAATAAAACCCGCATTTCAAGCTCCTGTGAGGGTGATCGTGCAGCACCCTACCCGCCCTGGCTGACGTGAATCTGAAGATTCAGGTGGTTGTCAGGAATCCACCATAAGGTCTGCCAGCAACGACGCTGCGCAACGGCACGAGCATGACGCCGGCCAGGGTTCAGCTGGCTGTCAGCAATCGAGTCCAGGCTCTTGACCCAACGATCAAAAGGACACCCCATGAAGAAGATCATCGCTGCAACCTTTCTCGCCGGCATCATCGCCCTGCCAACACTGGCCCAGGCACGTGAAGTGACCCTGACCACGCAGCTCAAACGCTACAGCGGAAACGATGCCTACCTGGTGATCTATGTCACAGACGCCAATGGCCAATATCAGAAAACCCTTTGGGTCGCCGGCAAGAAAGCCAAGTACTACAAGCATCTGGCCGACTGGGCCCGCGCAAGCAAGATGAACCCGAGCGAGTTCGACGGCGTCAGCGGTGCCAGCGTCGGCAGCGGCGACACCCTCAAGGTCAGCGTCGAGCTGGCGGACACCCTGATCGATGCCGGGTATCAGATCCGCATCGACAGCGCCGTCGAAGACAAGCGCGATGCCCGTGCCGATGTCAGCGTGCCCCTGACCTCGGCGGGTGCAGGCAAACCGGCGACAGGCAATACCTACATCGAATCCTTTACCTACGCGTTGTAGCACCTGTACTTCTGGAGGCTGAACATGCTTCGCCAACTCCACTCCTTGCCCGGCCTGGTCGCCGCCCTGCTGGTGATGTTGTTAGCCATCAGCGGCGCAGTACTGTCTGTCGATCCGGCCCTGGAACGCTTGAACGCAACCGGCACTTCGACCGGGCAAGTCACTGTCGCCCAATTGGCCGGGCGTGTTGCGAGCCATTTTCCAGGCGTGGAGCAGATCCAGCGCACAGCGTCAGGGACCGTTGTCGTCTACTTCAATCAGGACGGCCAGGCTGGGGCCGAAAAGGTCGATCCACTGACGGGTGAAAGTCTGGCGCCCTACGTGCCCTCGGCCCTTTTTCGCTGGATAAAAGATCTGCACCGCGCGCTGTTGCTGGGCACACCGGGCCACGGGATCTCGGGCATCGGCGCGCTGTTCATGCTGATATTGTCAGGGTCTGGAGCGCTGTTGCTGGTGCGGCGAGTGGGCGGTTGGCGCAATCTGCTGCGGCCATTGCGCGGCAACTTCAGCCAGCGCTGGCACGCTGAAGTGGGTCGCCTGGCCTTGCTGGGGCTCATGTTGTCAGCCCTGAGCGGGCTCTACCTGTGTGCCACGACCTTCGAATTTATCGCCGATGGCAGTCAGCTCGAACCTACGTTTCCCGATCACATCAGCGCTGGCCCGGCGTCGCCGGTGTCGAGCCTGCGAGCGTTGCAAAACACTGATCTGAATAACCTGCGCGAGCTCGTCTACCCCAGCCCCGATAACCCTCAGGACGTGTTTTCCCTGCGCACGGCCCAGGGCGACGGCTACGTGGATCCGGTCAGCGGCACCCTGCTGTCCTATCAAGCCCACGACTCGATGCAAAACCTTTACGAATTGATCTACCGGTTGCACACCGGTGAAGGGCTCTGGTGGTTGGGCCTATTGCTGGGCCTCTGTGCCCTCTGCGTGCCGTTGATGAGCATCACCGGCATCCTGATGTGGCGCCGTCGCCAACAGGCCGGTCCGAACATCCGTCATAACAGTCCGGCGCAATCGGCCGACACCGTGATATTGGTGGGCACCGAGACCAACGGCACTTGGGGCTTCGCCAACGCCTTGCATGATGCTCTGCACCAAGTCGGCCACCGCGTGCATAGCGCGATGATGAATCAATACGCCAACGACTACCCCAACGCTCAACGCCTATTCATCCTCACGGCGACCCACGGTGACGGCGATGCCCCAGCCTCGGCTTCACAGTTCCTGGCACGGCTGGCCGAAGCCCGCTTGAAGCCCGGCCTGCCGTTTGCCGTGCTGGGCTTTGGCGACCGTCAGTTTCCACACTTCTGTGGCTTTGCCCATCACGTGCACGCAGCCCTGTTGCAGGCCGGGGGTTCGCCGTTGATGGGGCTGGGGACGATCAATCGCCAGTCTTCTCAGGCATTTACACACTGGGGTCAGGCCTTGAGCGAGGTGTTGGGGCAAAACCTGGCGTTGACACACATCCCGCCGCACCCACACACCCAGCAATGGGTGCTGGCCGAACGCATTGCCTATGGCGAACAGATGGATGCCCCCACGCATGTATTGCGTTTCACCGCTTCGCAGAGGCTGCCGGATTTTGAAGCGGGCGACCTGGTTGGCATCCTGCCTCCGGGCGACCCCGTTCCGCGATTCTATTCCCTGGCCAGTCATTCGCGGGACGGCGTATTGGAGATTTGTGTACGCAAGCACAAGGGAGGCGTGTGTTCGGAGTTTCTCCACGGCTTGCGCATCGGTGCGCCGATCCAAGCCTTTATCCAGCCCAACCCGCAGTTTCGTCCGGTGTCCAGTGCTCACCCGGTGATCCTCATTGGCGCCGGGACCGGCATAGGTCCGTTGGCTGGTTTTATTCGCAACAACAAAGCCCATCACCCCATGCATTTGTATTGGGGCGGGCGTAATCCTGCCTCGGACTTTCTCTATGAGTCCGAGCTCAACCACTACTTGGCTGACCATCGGCTCACCGCATTGCATGCGGCCTTCTCCCGGGCCAAGGACCGCTCCTACGTGCAAGACCGGCTGATCAGCGATGCCCGGATCCTGCGCGGGTTGATCGCAAAAGGCGCCCAGGTGTTGGTATGCGGCGGCCGCGAAATGGGCAGAGGCGTGATGCTGGCCCTGGACGAAATACTGGCACCGCTCGAACTTGATGTGCTCACCCTCAAGGCACAAGGACGCTATCGTGAAGACGTGTACTGAATGGCAGCGATACAGCCTGAACGGCGAAACCATGGGCACTCGCTACACCGCCCTGTTCTACGCCGAAACCGGACTCGACACCGACCCAATCAGCCACAGCCTGGCGCGCGCAGTGGCCCGGGTGGACCAGCAGATGTCCATCTGGAAGCCCGGTTCCGACCTCAATCGCCTTAACGACGCGCCCTTGCAGGAATGGATATCCGTGCCTGAAGAGCTGGCCATGGTGCTCTCCACCGCGTTGCGGGTCGGTCAGCAATCGCGCGGCGCCTTCGACATCGCCGTGGGCGATCTGGTAGGCGCCTGGGGCTTCGGTCCCGGCGAACTGACCATCACGCAGCCGACACTCAGTGCATTGCCGCTGCGAACTCCGCTGCCGACCGACACAGCGCTGATAGTGGACTCACAACGTCGACAGGTTCGCAAACGGGCACCGCTGAACCTTGACCTGAACGGCATCGCCAAAGGCTTTGCTGTCGATGAACTGGCCCGCAGCCTGGAAAGTTTTGGGATCATGCGCTACCTCGTGGGCATTGACGGCGAAATGCGCGCCGGCCACGAAAAACCTGACGCCCGGCCTTGGACCGTGGCCATCGAGAAACCCTGTCGGGGTATACGCGAGGTCATGGGCGTGATGGAGCTCAGCGATACCGCCATCGCCACGTCCGGGGACTACCGGCATTGGGTCGATGTGCAGGGTCAGTCTTATGCCCACACCATGAACCCACGTACTGGCGCGCCCTTACGCAACTCGCTTGCAGCCGTCACCGTATTGGCCGCCTCTTGCATGCTTGCCGACGCCTGGGCGACGGCGCTCATGGTACTGGGGGAAACCGAAGGCACCCGTCTGGCGCAGGAACGCGGGATGGATGCCTTGTTCGTGGTGCGCAAAGGTGCGCGGCTCGAGGAAATCTCCATTGTTGGTGGAGAGATACCTGTAGCCCCCTTTTATGCGCCTGGCTGAACCTGCCCGCGATCGCGATTTACCCATCCGCCAGATCATCGACTCCTCATGCTTATCATCTAACCACCAACAAGCTGCCCGGCACCGAGTACAAGGCTCGCTCCGTCGTGCTACCCACCAAGCGCTCCAGGCCGGTGCGTTGCACTGTGCCCATCACCACGACGTCCACCTCGAACTCCTCCAGGAACTCCTGGATCACCGGCACTGGAAGACCGATCACGAAGTGTCGGCGCTCGGCCGGTACACCGCAACGTTCAGCAAGGTTGATGAATGACATGTGCAGCGATTCGCGCAACGCATTGGCAAAATCGTCATCCCAGGCGCCGGCCAACAATGACGTTTCGCCGTCGAACGCAGGCGACAGGTCGCAGGCATACAGCAAATGCAATGAAGCCTCGCATTGCGAAGCCAGTGCGCCGGCCGCATGGACGATGCGCTCGTTCAGCGCATTGGCCTCAGGGTCCGAAGGGTCCACTGCGGCCACAACCCGCCGCGGCAGACCATGCACTGCCTGGCTGACCAAATGCACCGGCACCGGACTGTCTCGTAACAAATGACAATCCAGGGGGGTTGCGAACACGCGCTTGAGCAAGGGTTCGAGGGTGACGTCCTTGATTAACAGGTCGGGCTGGAACTGTTCGATATAACGCAGGATGTCCAGCAACGGATGAGTGGTCCACACCACGTGCGTCGTCACGTCCAGCCCCTCCTCCTTGAGCATCGACGCTTCCTCCATCATCCAGCGACGGTAGCGGTGCAGATATTGCTCGACCGTCGCCTGGTCAATTTTCTCCCCCCAAAGATGGGTGCGTGGTGGCGGCTGGACGAAGGCGCATAGGTGCAGCGCAGCGCCGCTGGCCCTGGCCAGGGCGCAGGCCCGGCGCATGGCGGCAGAGGGATGCAGGTCGGGTTCGACGATCAACAGCAGACGTTGGTATTGCCGCATCGCACACCTCCAGGGGCTTGTTCGCCTCAGGTTCAAACCTTGCGGCGTGGTCTACAGCGTGCACCCATCCAAGCCTGGAGCGGTTTGATCTATATCAAGAGCAGGGCAATCGACGGATGGGTACTGGGGCACTGATCCAGATCAGAACCGAGCGCTGCCGAGAGGGTAAAACGGAACCCAATGCGCGGCTTCTCTGCGGCTTCGCACGTTTCCACTCGATGGAGGATCGCATCATGCTGACTGTCAAAGACCACAACGAACGCGCTGCTGCCCTGTACGCTCGCATCAGCGGCAAACATTGGATTCAGGCACTCAAGGACGGCAGGCATGTACTGATCCGACCGCTCAGGGAAGAAGACCGCCAGCGCGAATATGACTTCATCAAGGCCCTTTCGTCGGAGTCCCGCCACATGCGCTTTCTGGCGCAAATCAACGAACCAGGCACCGCCATGCTCGATCAGTTGATGGACATTGATTGCAAGACTCACATGGCCTATATCGCGCTGGTCCACGACAACGGCAAGTTGATCGAAATAGGCGTCAGCCGTTATTGCGCAACGGGCGAACACGAATGCGAGTGCGCGGTGACCGTCGCCGATCCATGGCAGCACTTGGGGCTGGGCACATTGCTGATGGAACACCTGATCGAGGCAGCGCGCAAGAATGGCTATCACCAGATGTATTCCGTCGACGCCGCCAACAATGCCCCGATGCGCGACCTGGCCCATAGCCTGGGATTCGAAACCCGCTCCGACCCCGACGATACCCGGCAGGTCATCCACCGGCTTTACCTGTAGCTCATACGCTGACGCGAGGCCTTGAGCGGCCTCGCGCAGCGTACCCCATCAGGCCTGCGGCTTGATCGCCCAGACGCTGCAGGGTGACCGTTGCAACAGCAGTTCGGCCGTCGTGCCCAGGCGCCGATCCAGGCCACGGTGCCCCGTGGTGCCCATGACAATGACATCGATCTGTTGATCGGCGGCAAACTTGCAGATGCTGTTCAGGGGCGCGCCTTCGATGAAATGGCGCTGCTGCGGCGCAACCCCGTGACGCTCGGCCAGGGACTCGAAGACTTCGTGCTGGGCCTGGCCCAACGCTTCGTAGAGCCCGGTGGCCAGGGGCAGCGCGCCGATGCCCATGTCCGAGGCATACACGGCCGTCCAGTCAAAGGCGTGCAGCAACTCGACCTGGGCGTTGCACTGCTCGGCCAGTTTCACGGCAGCGTCGACGATCTGGTCATTGAACACCAGGTCCTGCTCCTCGCTGCGCAGCACATCAACGGCCGCCAGGACACGCCGCAACCGGGGGTGGCGCGCATCGGTGACCAAGTGCACCGGCACCGGGCAGTCGCGCAGCAAGCGCCAGTCCAGCGGCGTGAAAAAGATTCGCTTCAACACCGGTTCCGGCTCGGCGTCCTTGATGATCAATGCCAAGGGCATCTCTTTGACGTAGTGCTGCAAGGCTTGGTAGGCGTCTTTGCTCCAGATAACCTCGCTCGTAACCTCAACACCATGCCGCCGCGCCAGCTCGGCCTGTTGCCACAGCCAATGCCGGTGCGTTTCTATATAGCCTTCTCGTGCCAGCTTAACTTGCTCGGGCGCGAAAAGGCCGGCCACCGAGAGCAGTTCCAAATAATCGATCGCGATGATGTGCAGGGGCAGGTTCAGCGCCAGGGCCAGTTCGGTGGCTCGATCGAACGCCGGAGTGCGGATCATCGCGTCGGGCGCTACCAGCAATAAACGTTGAGTCTGGGACATGAAACACCTCGGTACGTGGCGGCTGCCATCTGAAGGATTGAGGCCTCAGCATTGCACCCACGCCAGAGACGAGGCTTGATCTTCATCAAAATGAAATCATCGAGTTTCAAAGATTGGGGAACAGCACCCCGCCCCACATCGCTAGCGTCAAAAGCACTTGGCCGGGTACCACATACCCAGCGAAGCCTCGCCCACCACTGAGCCAAGCCACCACACATTTGCTCAGGGAATTGCTACTCAACGCCATCAAGACCGGTACGGTCACGCCGTCAAAAGGCAGCAAGCCGGCCTTTGCCAGTGAAGCAATGGAAGCCGTGGAGGCATGCGCATCGGCCAGCCCACTGAAGATGGCGGTAACGACCACACCGGCCTGCCCGAATGTATCAAGCATCGCCGACGACAGGACGGTGATACCGGTCATGGTCAGTGTGACCATCAAGGCCAACTTGAGACTGAACGCCCCGCCTAACTTGATCGGCTTGGCGGACGATTCCTTCGGTAGGGGAAACATCAGCAGGCCGGCGTAAATCAAAGTCATCAAACCGCCACACAGCAGCGGCCCCCACATCCAATGCAACAGCGCCGGTTCAACGGCACCGACAATGAGCGTCATTTGAGCCAGTGTCGCCAGGTTGGCCAGGACAGCCGCGGCGCTCAGGACCTTGAGGTTATCGGGCTGCTTTGCCGCTATGTCACCCATGGCAGCGACAGTCGCCGTCGCGGAGGCGAACCCCGAGGCAATCGCGCTGAGGGCGTAGCCGTAGCGGGCACCGAAGGTGCGAACCGCGACATGCCCCAGCGCCCCTACCGCCATCAGCATGACCGTCAGGGTGCAAATGGTGCGCAAGTTGATTGCATGGTACGGACCCAGGAAACGATCCGGCGCCAGGGGCAGCACCACCAAGGCCGCGATCAACAGCACCACGCCGTCACGCAGTTCGGCGGCGCTCAGTTGGCTGCGGGCAAAGCGGTGCAACGGTTGGCGGCTGGCAAGCAGCCCGACCATCACCACGCCAATCGCCGTGGCCAAGACCGGAGCGCTCACGCAGAGCGCGCCCAATCCCAACACCGCGAACAACGCCACTTCGCTGGTGATGCCAGGGTCTTTGTCGAGGTTCCTGCAGTATGCCGCCGTCACCAGCGCCCCCAGGGCCAGGGTCATGAACCCCAGTAACACCGGGCCGCCCGCCTGGACCGTGACGTAACCGAGCAGCGAAGTGATGGCAAAGGTACGCAGGCCCGCAGAGTCGCGCCGGTCCCCCTCACCCTTGCGCCGTTCACGCTCGAGTCCCACCAGCAGGCCGATCCCCAGCGCAGCGGCGGCATTGGCGAAGGCCAGGGTTTCAGTCATTGCAAAGGCTCCATGGCGAGGGCTCCGGTGGTCGCGGCAGCCAGAAAGAACACCCGGCCTGCTCTGCTCTCGCCCTGGAACGCTTGATCATGAGCAACCATAGCGCTATTGCCCCGCCGCTGCCGCCCCTGATGCCATGCTTTGGAGAGGAGTTTGACGCAGATCAAATGACCACGCTCGATGGCGATCATGATCAAGCCAGCCACCACGCCGAGCGAAGGGTCGCCCGGTGCAATCAGGTACTTGTCCGGGAGGTATGTCATGTCCACTCAACCACGCTTGATGCTCGTCGTGTCACCGCTGATGGAGCACAGCCCTGCCTTCGACCGGGCGGCCGCATTGGCCAGGGCCAAAGGCGCGGCGCTGCACATTGTCGCTTTCGACTACCTTGAAGGCCTGGCGACGGCCGGCCTGGTCAATGAACAGGCGCTGGAACAGATGCGCCTGGGCTACGTTGAACGCCACCGGCAGTGGCTGGAGGAACAGGCCAGGCCGCTGCGTAACCTTGGCCTTGAAGTCACGACAGAAGTGGCCTGGGTCGAGCGACCCTTGCAGGAGATCCTGACTCACCTCAAGGAGCAGCCGATGGATGCGCTGATCAAGTCAGTGGACCATGAGTCCTGGTTCTCGCGCATGATGTTCACGCCTTTGGATGTGCACCTGCTGCGCGATTGCGAAGCGCCCCTGCATTTTGTCAACAAGGTCACCCATGCGCGCCCGCGCAGGATTCTGGCGGCCATCGACCCCTTCCATCACGATGGACAGTACGAAGGCCTCAACGACCGGATCCTGAGCGAAGCCAACAAACTCGCGGCGACCTGCGACGCAACACTGGAAGTCATTTACGCCTATGACCTGTCCTCCATGACCGCCGCCGAATACGGCTTCGGCAATGGCTCGATGTTCTTCTCCTCGACCCTGGCCCGCCAACTCTACGAATCCCAGAGCGAAGCCTTCGACGCGCTGGCCGAACGCAACGGCATCGCCCCTGAACAGCGACGCATGATCATGGGCGACCCGGCCAAGGTGCTGGCTAGCTACGCGGCCACCCATGAAATCGATGTCATCGTCATGGGACGAGTGCACTACCGCGGCGTGCACAAGCTGATCGGCAGTACCGTGGAGGCGCTGTTGTATAAGATGCCGTGCAGCGTGTGGGTGATTGCGCCGCAGCAGTTTGACTGAGTCCAACCCAACAGACAGATCGTGCTTATTGCGGGAATCTGGGTGAACATCGACCATCGAATACCGGAGCACTCTGATGAATCTTGACTGGCTCAATTTTACGCCTTGGTCATCCCTTGCCGGCGGGATGTTGATCGGCTTGGCGGCCAGTCTGTTTGTCGTCGCCAATGGGCGGATTGCAGGCATCAGCGGGGTGATCGGCAGCTTCTTGCAGCGTGGCGGCGAAGGGCTGGGTGAGAAAGCCCTGTTTCTCTTGGGCCTGGTCGCCGCACCGCTGTTATGGGGCGTGTTTGCAGCATTGCCTCCACTCGAGTTCCAAACCGGCTGGTTCGGCCTCATTGTCGCGGGCCTGTTGGTCGGAGTAGGCACCCGCTACGGCTCGGGCTGCACCAGCGGCCATGGCGTATGCGGCCTGTCGCGTCTCTCGCCACGCTCGATGGCCGCCACGGCGTGTTTCATGCTCAGCGGTTTCGCTACAGTATTTGTCCTGCGACATGTGATGGGAGGTTGATCATGCGCAAATTGACGGCATTCATCGCTGGACTCCTCTTCGGCATCGGCCTGCTCCTGGCAGGCATGACCAACCCGAAAAAAGTGCTGGGTTTCCTGGATTTGGCCGGCACTTGGGACCCCTCCCTGGCGTTAGTGATGATCGGCGCGATTGGCACAGCCATCGCCCCCCTGGCCTGGGCGCGCCAGCGGACCCACTCGCTGCTGGGCAATCCGATGCAGTTGCCGGTCAAGCGCGAACTCGACCCTCGACTGATCGGAGGCAGCCTGCTGTTCGGCATCGGCTGGGGCATCGCCGGAATCTGTCCCGGACCCGCCGTCGCGATTTTGCTGACCGGGCATTGGCAAGCCGTCATGTTCATGCTGGCCATGCTGGTGGGCATGTTGTTGTTTACTGCGCTGGAAACCCGGCGTTGGGGTCCCTTCCCGCCTTAACCAGCGACTCGTTATGCCCAGTTACTCGAGGAGCCTGTCTGAGCAGCGTTCCGGGCCCGCAAACCGTTGTGATACGGGAAACTCGCTCAAAGGAGCCCTATTTCCAAGGTCGCGCAGAGCCCGCCCTCGGGGCGATTTTCCAAGCGTATGCGTCCTCCCAGACGATTCGCGATGGTCCGTACAATCGTCAGGCCAAGCCCTGCTCCCTGGTCATTGCCACGGCTGTAGAATCGCTCGAACAGCCGCTCACGCTCGGCCTCGTTGATACCCGGTCCCTGGTCCTCGACAGACAGCTCGTAGTGATCCTCCTTCTTGGCCAGCCGTACGGTGATCGTGCCGTTGGCCGGAGAAAAATTGGCTGCGTTGGTCACAAGATTATTCAGGGCGATGTCGATGGACACCGGGTCGATTCGAACCGGCTCAATCCCATCGCTAACGTCCAGGACCGGTTCCAGGCCCCGACTCAACAGCCAGGGGGTCAATTGCACCAGGCTGGCACGCACCGTGGCGGGTAGATCGATAAGCGCCGGCGCCGGCACAACAGCTGGCGGCTCCAGGCGTGCCATGGTCAGCAGCTGGTTGACCAGGCGCGTGGTGCGATCAACCCCGACCAGCAGGTGCTCCAAGGACTCGCGACGACTTTGCTCATTGCCCGCCTCCATCAGGTTCTGCGCATGTACCCTGAGCACCGCCAGGGGCGTGCGCATTTCATGGGCGGCGTCGGCGATGAAGCGTCGCTCACGCCCCATCACCTCCTGGATCTGCGCAAGCACACGGTTGAGCGCCGCCTGCATGGGTTCGAGTTCCGTGGGCAGCGGCATCATTTGCAAAGGTTCGAGGGAACCCGGGTGGCGGGCGCGCAACTTCGCGGCCATATCCACCAGGGGCTTGAGCCCCCAGCCGATAGCCAGCCAGATCACCGCGGCCAGGATCAAACTGCCGATCAGGTTGGGCACCACTGTGTGACGAACGATGCGATCAACCAGGTCCGCCCGTACGTCGTCGCGCTCTCCGACCCAGATTTTCAGGCCGTATTGCGCGTCGTCCAGGACGAACGCCCGCCATGTATGGTTCCTCTGGTCGACCACCTCACTGAAACCAGGGGCACTTGGAGGTGATTTGAAAGACGGGGCACTGGAGGTATGCACCAGCACCGCACCTTGGGCATTCCAGACCTGGAAAGCGATTTTGCTTTCATAGGGATGGCCATCGACCTTGGGCTCCGCCAGCCCCAGCGCCGCATTGAACGCCTGGTACAGCTCGGCGTGCTCCTTGCTGGCCATGGGCATGCGCATGACGCCTTGCAGCAGGCGGGCGTTCTGGGCCAGTTGGGCGTCGTAGACTTCGGCGATTTCATGGTTGCTGTCATGCAAATTGAAGACGGTGATGATCAGCAGGCCAAGGAACAAAAGGCCAAGGATCAACGTCAGCGTGCGGTGGCGGATCGAAGTCATCGTCGCTCCTCCACCAGATAACCCACACCGCGAATGGTGCGAATCAGATCGGTGGAAAATTTCTTGCGCAGGTGGTGGATATGCACTTCCAGCGTGTTGCTTTCAGCCTCCTCGCTCCAGCCGTAAAGCAACTGCATCAAATGATCGCGGGTCATGACCCGACCCGGCGGTGAAAGCAGTTCATGAAGCAACTGATATTCCTTGGGCGTCAATGCCACTGGCCTGCCCTGGTAGCTGACCTGCTGGGTGCCGGGGTTCAGGCTGATACCGGCATGTTCGATCAGCGCCTGGGCGCGGCCGGCGCTGCGCCGCAGCAACGCCCTGAGCCGGGCCTTGAGCTCCGCCAGGTCGAAGGGCTTGACCAGGTAATCGTCGGCCCCGGCATCCAACCCGGCGATGCGATCCTCGGTGGCATCACGGGCGGTGAGAATCAGCACGGGCAGGTTGGAGCCACTGTCGCGCAAGCGACGCAGCACTTGCAGGCCGTCCATCCGTGGAAGCCCAAGGTCGAGCACCGCCAAGTCGAAGGTTTCACTGAGCAACGAATGCAAGGCGCTGCTCCCGTCTTGCAGCCAGTCGACGGTATAGCCCTCGCGCACCAGCGCCTCCCGGATGCCTTCGCCCAGTGCCACGTCATCCTCGATCAGTAATAAACGCACGCATACTCCTGTCAGTCGAGTTTCTTGTCCACGTCGGCCAGCAGCGCCTGGATTTCCTTGCGCCTTCCCGCATCGGCGCTTTCGCGCCCTGGTCGCGGCGCTGCCAGCAAGGCCTTTTGCAGGGCCGCCCTGGCTTCAACATAATGCTTCTGACGGTAGAGGTGATCGCCCCAGAAGTACAGGCTATCGATGCCGTTGGGGTTGAGTTGCAACGCTTGCTTGAGCAACTGCTCGGCCTTGTCCGAGTCGCCAAACCCCAGGGGCCAGCCGGGCACCCGGTCATAAAGTGCGCCGAGACTGGTGTAGGCCGAACCTTGCAGTGCCTTGGGGTCGAGCGCCAGGGCTTTTTCCAGATCGGCCCTGGCGTCCTTGACCTTGCCCAGCGCACCGATCCCGCCTTGGGCGCCGGCCCAACCGCTGCTGACGATGCCGGACCAGATCCACGCCTCGGCCACCGACTGGCGTTCCTGCTTGAACTGCGATGCTTGCGCCGCCAGCTTCTCGAAGGCCTCGGCACGTTGCCCCTCGGGCAGCTCATATTGAATGTGCGCCCAGCGCTGCTGGATGTCGCCCAGGCGCTGCTGGTCGACGGCGTCCAGTGCCCAGACGCTTTGGCTCAAGGCCGCGACCAGTAGACAGGTAAAAATCTTTTTCATGGCTTGAGGTGCTCGTTCTCGGGTTTATGACTGAGGCGGCGGACCAGTGCCAATTGCTTGCGCAGGCCACGGTCCACCAGGTTGGGGAGCAGGCTGTTGAGGCCGACGAAAAAGCGTTCAGGCCAGCCCAGATAGAGCTCGCGGCGGTCGCCGATGATGGCGTGGATAACCGCCGATGCCACGGTTTGCGGGTCGTCCACATTGGCTTTCAGTGCCTCGTTGAGGGCATCGGCTGCCGGACTGTTCATCGATGTACGCGTGGCCCGTGGCGCCACGTACAGTACGCCGACGCGGGTATCGGCCAGCTCCCGGCGCAACGCTTCGGAAAACCCGCGCAAGGCAAACTTGCTGGCGCAGTAGCTGGCATAGCCGGGGTAGCCAATGGAGCCGTAGGTTGAACCCACGTTGACCACCATGGCGCTGTCGGCCGCCTTGAGCAGCGGCAGGAGCAGTTTGGTCAGGCAGATCGGCGCGCTGATGTTCAACGCCAGCATGGCGGTGATCTCGCTATCGTCCAATTGTTCGAGCATGGCGAAGTGGTTCACCCCGGCAGCATTGATCAGCAGGTTGATACCGCCCAGCGCTTCGGCGGCGACCAGGACCTTGCGCCGGTCGGCCAAGAAGGTCAGGTCGGCGCCGACCCAGCAAATGTGTTGCGGGTAGCGCTCGATCAACGGCTGTAACGCTTCGCGGTGCCTGGCGACGGCCAGTACCCGGGCGCCACTGGCGCAAAGCGCCTCGGCGATGGCCAGTCCGATCCCACCGCTGGCGCCGGTCAATACAACACGGGCATCGCACAGGCGCATGATCACGCTCCCCCATCGCGGGGCAAGCCGCGGAACATGTCGGTGTAGAGCTGGTACACGACCTTGGAGGCGTGAATCACCGCTGCCTGGTCCGCCGGATCTTCGAGCCGGTTCATCAAGCCGCGGTAGGTCTGCATGTGTTCGATGTCCAGCGACCCGTGGGAGCTGAGGTAGCTGAACGCCGTGGGCGGCAATTCCAGGCGCTGGCGGATGCTGTCGGCGGCATGGGTCGCCAGGGCGATGCTGGTGCCTTCGAGCACGTTGACCATGCCGAACAGTCCTGCCGGATTGCCCCGGGCGATCAAGTCGTAGAGGTAACTGACCATCAGTTCGATGGGCAGCGACGGTTGGCCGTTGCGCACCGCCTCCTTGTCGCCACCGCACACGGCGATGTCATCCAACACCCACTGCTCGTGGCCATATTCTTCATCGATGTACTCGCACACGGCCTTGCGCAGCCATTCCAGGCGGGTGGGCAGGCGCGCGCCGCAGGCCATCATCAACGGGACCGTGTGGCGTACGTGGTAGTACGCCTGGATCAGGAACGCCCGATAGCTGGCCAGGCTGACCTGCCCATTGAGGGCATCACGGATGATCGGCAGATTGAACAGCGTCTGCCGCTCCTGCTCGGTGGCTTGTTGCAACGTGTCGAAAAAATTCATGAAGAGAACTCCTGGGACGAAACGGATGGGATGAGCAGCGCCCGGTAATGCTCGACGATGGCATCACGGCGCGGGCGGCCGTTGGCGGTAAGCAGGCCGTTGGCCGTCGTAAAAGGTTCCTGCAGTCGCGTCCAGCGATGGGCCCGTGCGTAGTCGGGCAATGCCGCGTTGGCCTTGGCCACGGCCATCTCCAGCGCATGATCGGAGCAATCGGCGCGGCTGGGCCAAAGCAGCGCGTGGTTGTGGGGCAGTGCCTCGCCATAGACGAAAGCCTGGGCGATGTCACCGCCTTGGGTGAGTTCGGCTTCGACCCATTCGGGATTGACGTTGCGGCCGAAGCTGGTCACGAACTGATGCTTCTTGCGCCCGCGCAGATAGAGGTAGCCGTCAGCGTCGAACTCGCCCAGGTCGCCGCTGGGCCACCATTGGCCGTCAAGCGTGGGCTCACCCAGGTAACCCAGCAGGGTCGAGCCTTTGATCATGACTTCACCGTCGTCGGCCAGGTGTACCTCCACATGGGGCAACGGCTGGCCAACACTGCCGGCGCGATGGGCCTGTGGTCGATTGAGGCATACCACCGAAGCGCATTCCGACAACCCATAGCCTTCAAATATCGGTAATCCGATGCGCTGGGCCCGTTGCAGCAGATCTTGGGATACCCGCGCCCCGCCCACGGCGGCGAAGCGAACAGTGTGCGGGTTAAATGCTTTCTGCTCAGCGGCCATCACCAGCATCAACAGCAACTGCGGCACCAGGATCAGGCTTTGCGCACGACGTTCGGCCAGGCACCCCAGCAGGCGCGTCGGGTCGACCCCGCTGGCGCCCTGGATGCCGAGGGTCTTCTGGCTGGGCAGGCTGAGCATCGCACCGGCATAAAGCGCCGCGTAGCACCCCAGGTTCTCCAGCAGAATCGCCAAGGGCAACAAGGCCAGATGGTGCCTTGCCTCGACCGGTTGGCTGGCCTGCTCCAGCTCTCGGGCAACCCGTAGCATGCTGTCGGCGGCCAGGCAGACGCCTTTGGGCGTGCCGGTCGTGCCGGAGGTGAACGTCAGCTTGGCGGTACCCGCCGGCAGGCGGCTCGGCTCGTCGAAGCAACGCGCCCAGAACTCGCCTCTTTGCTGGTAACCAGCGGCTTGGAGTTCCTCTGCATATGCCGGTTCGGCAATCACCCGCTCGGCCTGGCTCTGCTCCAGGCAATGGCGGCGTTGGGCCTGGCTGAAAAATCCGGGCAGGAGAACACAGGGCAGTCCTTCGAAGAGCGCGGCCAAGTCCCAGAGGATGGCTTCGATGCCGTTGTCCAACGCCAGGGCGACGACGCGAACCTGCTCATCGCGCAAGCGTTGCTGGCGGTACATCACTTCGGAATAAAGCGTGGCGTAGTCCAGCTGAGAGCCATCGCCCCACAGCGCTACCGCGTGGCCTCGACGCTCGGCGTGCCCGCGCAGGGTGCGCTTGAACAGTTGCATTTCAGGCGACATGGCTGGTCTCCCCGTGAGTTGGCAAGAGCCCCAGGCGATTGAACAGACCGATATTGCGCAAATGAATGAAGCCGGCGCGGATGTTTCCGACGTGGACCCACGGCTGGCTCTCGTAGTAGCGGCCCCAAAGGTGACGATCCTCGCCCAGGCGCTGCGGGTCGGCCGGGCACAGGGTCACGGGCTTGAGGCCGAGGCGATGAAAGCTGTTGACCAGCCCGGCGTTGCCGGTGAACGCGACCCACTCCAGGCCGCCCATGGCCAGCAAATAAGTGATCGCAATGATGCTCAGCCGGGCGCTGCCTGTGTCGCTGGCAGCCAGGTTGCCAACCTCGACGATGCCGGCGCGATCCACAGGACGGTCCGCGGCAGCATTGATCAAAGGCTCGATGGGCTCATCCAGATAACGTTCGAGAAACAGCGGCCCTTGGGCGGCCCGACGCACCCCAGCGACTGCGCAGAGCGTGCCATTGACGTCATCGAGGCCGAACAGCTCTGGCATGAAGTGCCGGATATCGGCGCCGTGAACCTTGCGGAAACGCTGCTGGATAAACGCTTCGAATTCTGCTCGCCGAGGCTCTCCCGACAGGGCCCGGTGAAGGTGGCGAACCGGCGGGCCGCCATCACCAAAGGCCAGCGGCAGGCGGATGTTCCAGTCGAAATGGGGCATGGGTCTACGTTCTCCGGGCTAGTGGGAGAAAGTATCGAGGCCGTTTCTTAACGAAGTCTGAAGGCGACGGATATCCCATTTGGGCACGTTCGAAAAATAATCCTGAACTGCCCCTGGCTGCTTTTCCGTAGTACAGTGGCCAAGACCGATAAATATCCATGTTGAGATGACCTGATAGGTCAGGATCCACTCAATGAACCCGAACTCCTCGTTATCCCACTGCCGCGGTGCCAACAACATGATCGAAATCACCGAAGCTTCCATTGCCCAATTGCGCGCTGCGCTCGAATCGGGCCAGACCACTGCGGTAGAGCTTGTCCGAGCCTACCTCGCCAGGATCGATGCCTACGATGGCCCAGAGACCCCCACTGCCCTCAACGCGGTGGTCGTGCGCAACCCCGATGCCTTGAAGGAAGCGCAGGCGTCCGATGCGCGTCGGGCCAGCGGCCAGGCCCTGGGCCCGCTCGATGGCATCCCTTACACCGCCAAGGACAGTTACCTGGTGAAGGGCCTCACCGCGGCTTCCGGCAGCCCGGCCTTCAAGGATCTGGTCGCCTATCGCGATGCGTTCACCATCGAGCGGCTTCGTGCTGCCGGGGCGATCTGCCTGGGCAAGACCAACATGCCGCCGATGGCCAATGGCGGCATGCAACGCGGGGTATATGGCCGCGCGGAGAGTCCTTACAACGGCGACTACCTCACCGCGCCGTTTGCCTCGGGCTCCTCGAACGGTGCCGGCACGGCCACTGCGGCCAGTTTCGCGGCGTTCGGTCTCGCCGAGGAAACCTGGTCGAGCGGACGCGGCCCGGCATCCAATAACGGTTTGTGCGCCTATACCCCCTCGCGCGGCGTGATCTCGGTGCGCGGTAACTGGCCGCTGACGCCGACGATGGACGTCGTCGTACCCTTCGCCCGGACCATGGCCGACCTTCTTGAGGTGCTGGACGTGGTGGTGGCCCATGACCCGGACACCCGTGGTGACCTGTGGCGGCTGCAACCCTGGGTACCGATTCCCAGCGTCGACTCGGTTCGCCCTGCCTCCTACCTGAGCCTTGCAAGCAATCCAGGGACACTCGCCGGCGTTCGGCTCGGCGTGCCACGGATGTACATCAATGCCGATCCCGAAGCAGGTACGGCGGAAAAACCCGGCATCGGTGGCCCCACCGGGCAGCGGATCATCACCCGCGCCTCGGTAATCGACCTGTGGCAAGAGGCTCGTGCGGCCCTTGAAGCCTGTGGCGCTAAAGTGATCGAAGTGGACTTCCCGCTGGTGTCCAACTGCGAGGGCGATCGACCCGGCGCACCGACGGTGTACACCCGTGGCCTGGTATCCAAGGAGTTTTTGCACCATGAATTGTGGGACCTGTCGGCCTGGGCCTTCGATGATTTCCTGCGGGCCAACGGGGATCCGAAACTCAACCGCCTGGCGGACGTCGACGGGCCGCAAATCTTCCCCCACGACCCCGGCACCCTGCCCAACCGCGAGGATGACCTTGCCGCGGGCATGGATGAATACGTGAAGATGGCCCAGCGCGGCATCACGCCTTGGGACCAGATTCCGACATTGCCTGACGGTTTGCGGGGCCTTGAAGAAACGCGCCGAATCGATCTCGAGGACTGGATGGCGCAGCTTGGCCTGGACGCGGTGATCTTCCCGACCGTCGCCGACGTCGGGCCGGCGGATGCGGACGTCAACCCGGCCTCCGCCGACATTGCCTGGAGCAACGGCGTCTGGGTCGCCAATGGCAACCTCGCCATTCGCCACCTGGGCGTGCCCACCGTCACCGTGCCGATGGGCGTCATGGCAGACATCGGCATGCCCGTCGGGCTGACGTTCGCCGGTCGCGCCTACGACGATTCGACGCTGTTGCAGTTGGCCTCGGCGTTCGAATCGATTGGCTCGAAGCGGCAGGTCCCGCCTCGCACACCGCCATTGTCGGCGTGAAAAAGTAAGGAGGGGCGGGATATACCGCCCCTTTTCCACGATACCGCAACGAGGGTCATCCGCATCGGCTGCAGCCAGGCGGGTGTACTCGGTGTTCACCTGCTCGATTTCCCCTCCCTCGCCCAAGCGCAATTAACAACGATTAACTCGCTCGCCCGCGCGTCGCCATCAAGAATGGCGACCTTGATCTGAAAGTCACTCTCCACGCGGGAAAGGAAGCATGCTGCCAACTGCACCAAACAACGTCTTCGCGCCCGACCCCGTGCCCGTCTCCCTGAAGCCGCTCTGGTTCCTTGCGCTGCTCACCTCCTGCAGCGCGTCGGCGCTGGCGCAGGAAGGCCCCCAAGATTCCCCTGGCTTGCTTGAGGGGGCAACGCTCGATGTGCTCAGCCGTAACTTCTATCTCAACAATGACTACCGTACCGAGAACCCGACGGGCAAAAGCTACAAACAGGAATGGGCCCAGGGTTTCATCGCATCGTTCGAGTCCGGTTTCACTCCTGGCACGATCGGTGTAGGTATCGACGCCCATGGTTTTCTCGGTTTGAAACTGGACGGTGGCAAAGGGCATTCCGGGACCGGATTGCTGCCGCTGGACCAGGACGGTCGCAGCGAGGCGCGCTATTCCAGCGCGGGCGGTGCGCTGAAGTTCCGCAGTGCACAAACCACCCTGGCGGTGGGCGAAATGACCGTGGCGACTCCGGTGTTCGACACCGCAGACAAGCGCCTGCAACCGGAGTACGCCAGCGGTTGGCTTCTGTCGAACCAGTCAATCCAAGGTATCGATGTGCAGGCCGGCCATTTTTATGCTTTCAAGAACCAGGACGCCTCGACCGGCAAAGGTGATTTTTCGGGCTACGGTGCCACGACGCGCAACCACGACATCGACTTCATCGGCGCCGACCTGCTCGCCGGACAGGCTACCGGCGGCGCCTTCTACGCCTCGGAATTGAGCGATACGTGGCGCCAGTACTACGGCAATGTCCATACGACGCTCGGCGGCCTGTTCCTCGACGGCAACCTGTATCACACCCGCGATCAGGGCGAGGCAGCGGCTGGAGCCATCGATACCACCGCCTATAGCCTGTCCGGCAAATACCGGATCAACGCCCAGGCATTCACCCTGGCCTATCAGAAAATCCACGGCGACACGCCTTTCGATTTTGTCGGCGGCGACTCCATCTACTTGGCCAACTCGATCAAATACGCCGACTTCAATGGCCCGGGCGAACGGTCGTGGCAAGCACGGTATGACCTGGATCTTGGGACCCTGGGCATTCCCGGCCTGAGCTTCATGGCCCGTTATGTGACCGGACGCGGGATAGACGGCAGTCATGCTCCGAAAGGCGGCGCCTACAACCCGTTCGATATTGACAGCGGCACCTATCAGCCACAACAACGGGCTGGAGGCCGTCATTGGGAGCGCGACCTGGACCTGCACTATGTGGTGCAGTCCGGTCCGGCGAAGGATTTGTCGGTGCAACTGTCCCACGTCACCCATCGAGCCAACAGCGCCCAGGCCGGCGATGATATCGACAGGCTGTATGTGGTGATCCAGTACCCGCTCAAGCTCGGACCGCTTTGACCCGGCAAGTCGTGCCCTTCTCCAAACCGTCGACGACGCAGCGTTGTCGGCGCTACAAGCGAAAACGTTGCGCCATGGCGTGGCAGAGCAAGTCCACCGCTTCGTCGGCGTGCGAGGCCTGCGACCGTAGAAACACCACTTCATGCTCGGCGATGGCAGGCAGTCCCTCAAGAATCCGCATCGCCTCCGTCACCCGGGCGCGGTCGATCAGGCTGATCGCCAGGCCGGCTTCCACGCACGCCTTGACGGCCTGGTTGGAGGGGCTTTCCAGGACGATGCGAGTCTTGCGTCCGCTTTGCCTGAGGGACTCGATCATCGCTTGCCGATAAGGGCACTGCGCCGCGTGAACGGCCAGTGGCAACGGCACCATCGAGGCAACTGCGGCATGGGCGGGACCTACCCAGACGGGTGTGGTGGAAACCAGCACTTGAGCCTCTGCGCTCGGCTCGCCTTTGGGCTGGGTAAGGACCGCCGCCTGGAGTTTGCCGCGCTGTACCAGGTCGCGCAGCGCGTAGCTCGGCGCGGTCTTGAGTTCCAGCACCACGTTGGGCCACGCAGCCGTGAAGGTCGGGAGAATGTCGCGGATGACATGGTCGGCGTATTCGTCCGGTACGCCGAGGATAATGCGCCCGGCCAGGCGGGTGCCCTGCAGGTCGGCCAACACTCGGTCATGGGTGCTGAGCAACTCCGCCGTGGCCACCAGCAGCCGTTTGCCCAGCGCGGTCAGGGAAACAGCCTGATTGTCGCGGTTGAGCAAGCGCCCGCCGGCGACCACTTCCAGCCGCTGTATGTGCACGGTCACCGCCGCCGGGCTTTTGTGCAGCAATTGCGCCGCCGCGCTGAATTTGCCAATGCGCGCCACGGTGTGGAATGTGCGGATCAGATCAATATCGAGTATGGCCGGCATGGTTTAATCTTCGTGAATAATTGATGCAGATTATTTTGATTTATCAGATTACACAGGTTTCGTAGGCTGAGGCCATGGACCTGAATAAATCGCTGTCTTGCCCCCCTCTCTACCGTGCTGACTGGCGCCGGGCGCTTCCCCTGCCTTTGCTTGAAGCCGCCTTGCTCCTGGCCTGGAGCTCAGGGTTCGTCGGTGCGCGGTTCTCCCTCGATTACGCCCCGGCGTTGCTGGTGGTGTTCTGGCGCTGCGTCGTGGTCACGCTCGTTCTGTTTCCCTTCGTCGCCAAATCACTCCGGCGCACCTCACCTGGCGTCTTGCTGAAAAATGCCGGCATCGGCCTGCTGGCCATGGCGGGGTATCTGGCCGGCATCACCCAGGGGATTGCCCTCGGCGTGCCCGCGGGCCTGGCCGCGCTGGTCGCCGATCTGCTGCCGATGTGCCTGGCG
Organism: Pseudomonas sp. Q12-87; assembly: GCF_001269755.1. Lineage (NCBI taxonomy): Bacteria > Pseudomonadati > Pseudomonadota > Gammaproteobacteria > Pseudomonadales > Pseudomonadaceae > Pseudomonas > Pseudomonas sp. Q12-87. Next base: position 156,504 of record NZ_LHVI01000020.1, read on the forward strand.
CTGTTGACCGCAGGCGTGCTTGGACAACGACTGGCCTGGCAGGTCTGGGTGGGCCTGCTCATCGGTCTGCTGGGCGTTTCGCTGGTGACCCACGGCGCGTTGGCCTGGGGCGATGCCCCGTTGTGGGCGTATGGCCTGCCACTGCTGGGCATGCTTTCGCTCGCCGTCGCGACTCTCTGGCAGAAACACTTGGCGCCCTCCGAATCAATGGAGCTGCTGCCCAACCTGTGGCTGCAATGTTGCGTCTCAGGTATCGCCTTCGCTGTCATCGAAGGTTCCCAAGGCAGTCTCGCGCCCCTTCCCACCACAGGCTTTGCCCTGAGCGTATTGTGGACCGCGGGATTATCGACGATGGGCGGTTATGGGCTGTATTGGATGTGCCTGCGCCGCGCGACAGCCACTCGGGTCGCCAGCGTCCTGTACCTCAGCCCGCCGATTACGATGCTCTGGGCCTGGGCCATGTTCGGCGAGCCGCTTTCCTGGCAGATGGTGGCCGGCATGGCGGTGTCGGGCATGGGGATCTGGCTGGTGGTGCGCACGGAAGCGCGGCAGGCGAAACGATCGCAAGCCAGTTGATCTAGCTTGCAGGGTAAGTCAGCTTCAACCCAGTCACCTTCGCGGCAGGATTCAGCACGGCCTTGGTCGATTTGTCCTTATCCATGATATGGATGACCTCGATACCGCGAAGCAACAGATAGTCCGCGATGATCCTGCGGTGACAGCGCCACCAGACCGCCTCCGCACACATGATCGCGCAACGCTGGGTTCTGCTCAGTTCCAAAAGGCGATCCAGGCCTTCTTCAAACTCATCCGAGAGCGCGTAATCGGCGTAGTTGTGAAAGCTGCGATTGTCCCAGAACGAATTGACTTCATCGCCCACCGTCCGGGATTTCTTGCGCAGTCCACCGAGCTGGGCAATCTGCTCATGCCCGATTCCCACATTAGCCAGCTGTTGTCCAAACGTATCGAGGTTGTATTGCGGGTTGGTCCGGGACCGGGGGACCGTTCTGACATCGATAATCATCCCTATGCTAAAACCTTTGACGATATCCACGAACTGGTCGAGGGTCTTGGTGGAGTGACCAATCGTGTAAACCGGGTAACTTTCCATACGTGAACATCCAAACGATAGGCTCTGCCGTTAGGCCCCGCAGGGAAGCAATGGTTCTTCAAACAAAAAGCCCCGGAACCTTTAAAGGGCCGGGGCTTGGCAGGGCGTGGAAATCAAGCCTGTTCTTTCAGCGTGTCATACGCCTCCAGCGAACGCAGCGAGTAGATGTAGGCCGCGCCGGCGTTCAACGAAATCGCGGTTGCCAGGGCGGCGGCGATTTCCTCGCGGCTGGCGCCGGCCTTGATGGCGGCGTCCGTGTGCGTGGCGATACAACCATCGCAGCGGGTGGTGACTGCCACGGCAATCGAGATGAGTTCACGGGTCTTGGCATCGAGCACATTGTTTTCGCTGGCGGCTTCCCCAAGGGCCATGTAGGCCTTGACCATTTTGGGGTTGCTGCGGCCCAGAGCGCCAAAGGCTTTCTTGACGGAAGACAACAAATCGGACCAGTTATGGAACATGGCATTAACTCCTGAGTGGGTTGGGTGTACTGTTTCAACGCCCTCAGTTTTCCATCCTGGCGCGGGAAGGTTTTGTCCGATGCGCTCAGTTTTTTTTGCGAAACGCTCAAATGAATGCAATCGATAAACTCATCAGCCTGGCCAACGTTCGCGGCAGCCTGGATCTGCGTTGCCAGTTCGAGGGCGACTGGGCCCTGGACCATGAACAGCAGGCCCTGGGCACGGCGCCCTATCACATCGTGCTGGCGGGAGAGTGCCGGGTGGAATTTCCCGACGGGCAGCGCCTGCCCATGCGCGCCGGTGACATTCTGCTGTTGCCCCGCGGCGCGCGGCACGTGATGCACAGCCCCGGAAAGAGCGTGCCGCCGAGCACTCCTAAGCAGGTGACCGGTGGCACGCTGCCGATTCATCGCATCGGCGGCGCCAGCCCGGAACTGGACATGCTGTGCGGTGGCTTTCACTACAACCGTGCTTCGCTGCTGTTCGCATCCCTGCCCGATTACCTGGTGATTCCCAGCGGCGCGGGGCCGGCCAACGGGCCGTTATCGGCGCTGGTCGGGGTGATCCGGCAGGAGGCTGACGACGATAAAGTCGGCGCCCGTTTCTTGCTCGACGCACTTACCCAGGCACTGTTCACGCTGATTTTACGCACGCACCTGGCCAGCCAGGGCCAGGACAGCGGCGCGCTGGCCCTGCTCGGCGACAAGCGCCTGGGCCGGGCCTGGCAGGCAATCCTGGCGGATCCGGCGCATGAATGGACCATTCAAGGCCTGGCGGACATCGCCAACATGTCCCGCGCCAGTTTCATGCGCGCGTTCGTCAATGTGGCCGGCGCCTCGCCGTGGGTGCTATTGACGCAGGTGCGCATGGAGCTGGCCTTCGGCCTGCTGAGCCACTCACACCTGGGGCTGAGCGATATTGCGGTGCAGGTCGGCTATCAATCCCAGGCCGCGTTCAGCAAGAAGTTCAAGGACATCTACGGCCAGGCGCCAGGAAAAGTTCGACGCGGGATCTAACCAAAAAATGCCGCATCGGGCCGCATGGCCGGGTGTTCACGCAGGCGATCGACAACGTAATCGACAAAGCTGCGTACCCGCATTGGCGCCTTGCGCCTTTCCCGATAAACCACATGGACCGGCAGCGAGGGCGGCTCGTAAGGTTGCAAGATCCTGCGCAATTGGCCGCTGTTCAAATAGTCGTACAAGGGGTAGCTCAGGCAACGGGTCAACCCCGCGCCATGAGCTGCGGCATCGATGGCGGCCTGGAGCGTGGCGCAACTGAGCCGCGTGCGAGCGTTGATGCAACTTGTCTCGCCTTGCTGTTGGAAGGACCAGCGGACCCTGTCCTGATTGGCTTGCGCGGCAATCAATCGGTGATTGCGCAGGTCCTGCGGCACTTCGGGCTCACCGTGAATCGCCAGGTAACCAGGGCTGCCGCAGACGATCGAACGAACGCTGCCGACCGGTCGGGCGATCAATGAAGAACTGGGTAACCGGCCCACCAGCACTGCCACATCCAGCCCCTCTTCGCTCATGTTCGGGAAACGATCATGGTAGTGGGCAAACACCTTGATCTGCGGATACAGATCCATATAGCCGGCCAGCAGCGGGGACATGACGTAGCGGCTGAACAGCAAGGGCAACAAGACCGTCAGATTGCCCTGCGCCTGGACATGCCAACCCTTGGCCAAAGCCTCGGCATCGTCGATGCCCTTGAGAATGCGCGAGCAATCGGCCATGAAGCCCGCGCCGGCTTCCGTCAGCACCACCCCGCGTGTGCTGCGCTGCAACAGCTGCACCCCGAGCCGCGCTTCCAGGCGAGCGATGGCACGGACCACGGTGGGACCGGAGACGTTGAGACGATGGGCCGCCGAGGCGAGGCTGGGGCACTGCGAGAGCGCATGAAACATCAGCATTTCATGATATCGCCCCATCAAGCGCTACCTTTGGCGACCGGCTTGAGCGTGGCGTCGCTCCCGAGCCGGTCCGTCAGGAAATCGACAAACGTGCGGACCTTGGCGGGTATCCGGTTGCTCTTTTGATACACCACGTGAATCGGCAACGCCGGCAGTTCAAATTCCTTGAGCACCACTTCCAGCGTTCCCTGCGCCACCTGCCTGGCGACTTGATAGGACAGCACGCGAGTGACGCCCCAGCCCTGGCAGGCGATGTTGATCGCGGCCTGATTGGCGGTGACCACCAGGCGCGGCTCGAAACGCAGGTTCAACGGCTTTGCCTGCGCCATGAATTGCCAGTCGCTGAGCAAGTGGCTGGCCGAAGACATGACGATATTGGCCTGGCTCAACTCTTCGGGGTGCCTGGGTGTCCCATGTCGCTGAAAATAGGCAGGCGCCGCGCAGATCACCTGCCGGACCTCCCCGACCTTGATGGCGTGCTGGTTGGTTTCCTGCAAATGGCCAATGCGTATCGCCACGTCGATCCCTTCGTCAGCAATGTTGACCACGCGGTCGACCAACAAGGCGTTGAGATGCACCGACGGGAACTGGTCCAGGTAATCGGTAAGCAGCGGCGCGATGTACAACTCGCCAAACAGCACCGGTGCCGTGACCGTCAGGTATCCGCACGGTATCGAATAGCTGCCGGCAGCCGCCTCCTCGGCCTCGTCGAGTTCGCCCAGGATTCGCCGGCAATCTTCCAGATAGCGTTGCCCCGCTTCGGTCAGGTGCACATTGCGGGTGGTGCGCGACAGCAGTTGGGTTCCGATGCGCTCTTCCATCCCGGCGATGGCACGCGTCACGCTCGGGGGCGAGATGCGCAGCCGGCGTGCGGCCGCGGCAAAGCCTTCTTCTTCCGCAACAGCCATGAAAACCTGCATTTCCTGGAAACGATCCATGGGCGACTCAGCCTGGGTTGAAGAAATTCAAGTGCAGCGGGATGGGGCGTGCCGCGAGGAATTGCGGCGCTCGCCCCTGGCTCCGGAATCAAACCTGTTGCAAGCCTTTGGCGGTGCGTTGCATGCCGACGAAATTCGGCAACGCTTCGATGCTGCCCAGCCACGCACGGACCTGCGGGTAGTCGCTCAGCGAGACGTTGCCTTCCGGTGCGTGTGACACGTAAGTGTAGGCGGCAACGTCAGCGATGCTCGGTTGGTCACCTGCCAGGAACTTGCTTTGTTCCAATTCCTGTTCCATGACCTGCAACAGCGCGTGGGAGCGCTTAATGGCATCTGCCGCGTCATAACCTGCACCGAATACGGTGATCAACCGCGCGTTAGCGGGGCCCTGGTTGATCTGGCCGGCGGCCACCGAAAGCCAGCGCTGGATTTTGGCTTGGGCAAGCGGATCGTCCGGCAGCCATTGCCCCTTGCCGTACTTGGCCGCGAGGTAGACCAGGATCACGTTCGAGTCGGCCAGGACGGTGCCGTTGTCATCGATCACCGGCACCTGGCCAAAACGATTGATGGCCAGGAATTGCGGGGTCTTGTGCTCACCCTTCATCAGGTCGACGAATATCAACTCGGTCGGCAGGCCCAGCAGGGACAACATCAGCTCGACGCGATGGGAGTGACCGGACAAGGGGTGGCGATAAAGTTTGATCGCTTTCTCAGGCATGACGTACTCCGTACTGTTGGCTCGAAGCGGCAATCGCGTCGATGGCGCTATCCTCTACTCCCTTGCCAGGCACCGGAATAACCAGCTTTTACAATCCAGCATTTCATCCAACGAAAGAGTCGACCGCCGCATCCGGCCTCAGCGGGATGCAGCGCGCCGGCATTCGCGTCAAATGTCGAGCACCAGGGTTTCACTGCCCTGCGCCGGCACCGCGCAGCAGATCAACACCTCGTCCTCGGCCACCGGCTCCGCAGGCTGGGTCAGGTAATGCACCTGGCCACGGGTCAAGCGGGTCTTGCAGGTGCCGCAGGAACCGCCACGGCAACTGAACTCCGGGTTCAATCCGCGCGCCTCGGCCAGCTCCAGCAGCGAACCATTGCCCGGCTCCCAACGCGCTTCCTTGCCGGAGCTGGCGAACAGGACCTTCACCGCGTCGCTCGCGGCGGGCACTTGCTCGGCTGCGGGCACGCTGACTTCGATGTCGCGCACTAGCGTGGAGGGGCCGAAAGTTTCTGCGTGCAGGCGGTCGTCAGGGATGCGCAGGCCCCGCAATCCGTCATACAGCGCCTGGGTAAAGCCGCCCGGTCCGCACAAATAATAGTCGTAGTCGTTGAGGGGCAGCAGGCGCTTGAGCAGCTCCACGTCGATCCGGCCCGCCAAGTCGTAGCCTTCACCGACATTCACGTCGAGGGCCGGTTGGCTGACCACGCGCAGTATCCGCAGCCTGTCCCCGGCGCGCGCCGCCAGTTCGTCGAGCTCCTCGCGAAACGCCAGGTCGGCCACGGTGCGCGCACTTTGTACCAGCCAGACCGGGCGCATGCGGCTGATGCGTTGGCCCTGGTAAACAACCTCCCGCAACATCGACAGCAGCGGCGTGATACCGACCCCCGCCGCCAACAGCACCAAGGGGCGCCGCTCGGTGGGCTGAACAGTGAAATGGCCCTGGGGGGCGCGCGCCTCGATTTCATGCAGCGCCTGGACCTGGTCATGCAAGTGGGACGACACCGTGCCGTCGCGCTTGACGCTGATGCGCAGGAAATCATCCGACGGCGCGCTGGACACGCTGTACGTGCGGATCGATGGCGTTTTCTGCCCTGGCAGAAGGACCCGCACGGGCAAATGCTGCCCGGCTTCGAACCGTGGCAAACCCGCCCCGTCGCTCGCCTGCAAGTAGAACGAACGGATGCTGGGGCTTTCATCCACCACCCGCGTGACCTGCAGCGAACGCCAGTGGGTACGCAAGGCCTCGGCCTGCAAGCGTTCAGCGGCGTGCTCCCAACTGCCGGTCATCAGCGAGTTGGGCGAGTCGCCCTCGTCCTGGTCTTTCCAGCGCAACGGGATGGCCGCCGGCCGGTAAACGATGCGTTGCGGGGTGAAACGCAGCAACCGCTCGGCGCCCTGAAACGCCGAAATTTGCGGGTCGTCCAGCAGGACTTGCGCCGAACCGCTCATTTGCAGCAGGTCGCCTGTCTGGAAATCGATGAACACCAAGCCCGCACGCGGGTTCAGCAGGATGTTGCCCAAGGTGTTGAAGAACAGGTTCCCGGAAAAGTCGGGAACGGTCAGCGACCCGTCTTCGTCCATGCGCACGAACCCTGGCTTGCCGCCGCGATGGGAGGCATCGACTTGCCGCTCGCCGTCGCGCACGACATAAGTGGCGATGTAAAACGAATCGGCCGCCGTCACCAGCCGACGGACCAACGGGTCCGTCGCGGTCAATGGCCGAGGCGCGAGCGCCTGCTCGTCGACAAAGTGATACTGGCGCAGGTTGATGTAGCGAGGGCAGTTGCCATAGGCCTGGCTAACGGAAATATCCAGTCCTTGCTCAAGCTGACCGCGTACGACGCCATTCATGCGGTTACGTCGACGGGTGTGCAGCTCGATGCCCAGCATGCCGATGGCATCGCCCTCGCCCATGCCTTCCTGGGCCGGGTCGTTGGGCTGCGGTTCGCAGTGGATGTGCAAGGTCTGCGGGTCGGGCGAATTCATGAAGCCGGGCTGACCGGTGCGCAGGGTCGCCCATACGTCGCCTTGCCGATCCACCGCACCCAACACCACGAAAGGCAATTGGGCGTAGAACTCGCGATGCTGGTCCGGCATCCAGGTGCGCGCCAGTTGCCGCTGGCCGACGCTGGCCATCATGTCGACCGCCCCGACGGAGCGCTGCAATGTCAGCTCTCCTTCATGCCAAGGCGAGGGTTTTGCTTTCAAGGCTTCGTCCATCAGCTGCTCCTCGCGCCCGCAGCAGGACAGCCTGCGCCAGTGCGCTCCGGTTAGGAATCGTGCACCGCACTCGCACGGGTGTGCAGGTGGGTGGAGTCATCTTCATCCCAAAGCGGCTGCGCAGGAATACGCACAAACTGCAATCCACCCTTTCATAAAATGGAACGGTGGCGTGGGCAGGCCGATACAGCGAAGCGACGTGGGCGCGTCGTCCTTCTATTTCGCCGTGATCACCGACAGCTTGGTAATCCCGGCGCGCTCGATGGATGCCATGGCGCGGGCGACCTCGCCATAGTTCACGCCGTTGTCCGCCTGCAATTGCACACGCACCTCCGGATTCTTTGCCTTGGCCGCCTGCAGGTTGAATTCGAGCAGGTCCGCCTGGATCTCGTCCTTGTTGATGAACACCTTGCCCTTGTCGTCGATGCTCACCACCAGCGGGTCTTTCTGCTCCACCGGCGCCACCGACTCGGTCTTTGGCAGGTTGATCGGGATGGCGTTGGTGAGCAGCGGCGCCGTGACGATGAACACCACCAATAGCACCAACATGACGTCCACCAGGGGCGTCACGTTGATCTCGCTGAGTACCTCATCACTGTCTTGTGTCGAGAAGGCCATATCAAGACGCCTCCTTCACTTTCTGCCCGGCGACAGTCGCGCCGGACTTGCTCAGTACCGGGTGCAACAACACGCGGAAGGCGTTTTTCTGCGCCAGGCTGTAGAAGTCGTGGGCGAAGTCATCCAGGTCGGCGGCGGTCAGCTTCAGGCGCCGAAGCAGATAGTTGTACACCAGCACCGCCGGCACCGCGACGGCAATACCGACACCCGTGGCAACCAGCGCGGCACCGATGGGACCGGCCACGGTTTCCAGGCTCGCCGAGCCGGCGGCACTGATGCCCTTCAACGCCGACATGATGCCCCAGACAGTCCCGAACAGACCGATGAAGGGCGAGGTGCTGCCGATACTGGCGAGAATCGCCAGGCCGCTTTCCAGTGAGCGGCGCTCGCGCACGATCTGCTGGCGCAAGGCGCGCTCGAGCCGGTCCTGGTGGTTGATCGACTGGCTCAGATCGGCCGCTTGAGCGCCCTCCGGCACCTGGATCGCCGCGTAGCCGGCCAGCGCCACACGGGCCGCGGCGCCCGGTTGGCCCTGGGCCAGTTCAGCAGCCGAATCGAGGCTGGAGGCGGCCCAGAAGCGTTTATGGAAGCGGCGATCCTGGGTCTTGAGGCGGGTGAACTGCACACCCTTGAGCAAGGCCAGCCCCCAGGTGGCAACGGAAAAGAGGATCAACACCCAGATGACGGCATGTTCGATGGATTCAAAAGGCGATGCGATCAGGTTCATGGTCAGGCTCTCCAACAAGGCATTAGATCGGTTGCAGCGATGCGCCTTTTGTCAGGTGGCCCGCGGTCTCTGGGTACAGTTGAGTTACTTGATTTTGAAATCGATGGGCACGCTGACCCAGCCGTCCTGGGCAACATCGCCCTGTTTGGCCGGGACAAAGCTCCAGCGCTTGACCGCCGCCAGCGCTGCGTCGTCGAGCTGATCGCGGCCACTGCTTTTCTGGATCTGGATCTCGCCGGGCTTGCCACTGGCCAGCACATGCACCCGCAACAACACCGTCCCTTCCCAGCCACGGCGCATGGCAAGCGACGGGTATTCAGGCGCCGGGTTCTTCAGGTAGCCAGCGCTGGCCGACGGCGGGGTCAGCGGTTTCGGCGCGGGTGGTGCGGGAGGCGCCGGGGCCGCAACCGGTTGTGACGGCGCGGGCGGCGCAGGCGGCTGTTCCACCGCCTTGGCAACCGGCTTGGGCGGCGGCTTGAGCACTGGTTTAGGCTTGGGAATGGGTTTGGGCGGCGGTGGCTTGACCGCCAGCTCATCCTCGACCGGCGGCGGTGGCTCGGCCGCAGGCTGTGGAATCGGTGCCGGAGGTGGTGGTTCTACCACCGGTGGCGCAGGTTGGGAAAACTCGATGGTCATCGGCGGGACCTGCGGCGGCACCACCGGCAACAGTGGCGCTGGCGCCTGGTTGACCCAGACGATCACCGCACCATGCAGCACCAACGCGAACACTCCGAGCAAGACCCCTTCGCGGCGACTCAACACGCCCTTGGGCGTGGTGTGCAACCGCAGTGTACCCAGCGGCTCGCGAAAGGCCCGGCCAAGATCAAGCAGCTCACCGCCAGGCAGCGGGCGCCGGAAAACTTCCAGGGCCTGGGTGGCGCTCTGAACATTGCCCATTCATCGACTCCTTTGAATAACCCGATTGAACATGCGCCTGACGCGGGACTAACGCGTCGACGCCGATTGCCTCAGTGCCGCAGATCCCGGGGCAAACACCTGGTCGTCCATCAGCGCGTTGACATCGACACGGTGAGGAAAAATCTTTTTCTCCACGAACAAATCATCGACCTGCTGCAACGCCTGGACGTCTCGTGCCTCAACCGGGACCAGCGATTCATCGCCCCAGCGGCGCAACGTTTGCGAAACCTCAAGGGGTACGTCGTTAGCCTTGGCGAAGACCTGGGCGTACTCCTCGGGATGGTCCTGCGCCCACTCGAAGGCCTTGGCAAAACGGCCGAGGACATCGCTCAGCGCCTTGCGCTTGAGCGGATCGCCCAAGGCCTCATCGGACGCTGTGATAAACGTCAGCCCCGAGTTGATGCCCTCGCCGCTGATCAATACCCGGGCGCCCTTCTGCTCGGCAAACGCTTGGTAGACGCCAAAGGTTGCCCAGGCTTCGATTTTCCCGGCATTGAACGCCGGCAAGGCATCGGTGGGCAGGACAAAACCCACCTTGACGTCCTGTTCCTCGACGCCAGCCTTCGCCAGGGCGCGAATCAGCAGGTATTGGGCGATGCTGCCCCGGGCCGATGAAACCACGACGTTGCGGCCTTTGAGGTCGGCGACGCTGCGAATCGGCGAGTCTGGCGGCACCAGGATTGCGATGCTTCGCGATTGGCCGCGCCGCACCGCGACAATGCGCAGCGGCGTACCGCCCGTGGCGGCCGCGAGTACCGGTGTATCACCGGCCGGCGCCAGGTCGACTGCACCGGCGCGCAGGGCCTCGAACAACGGCGCCGCGCCCTGGAAGTTCGCCCATTGCACCTTGTACTCGATGCCGTCCAGTGCCTTCGACGCTTCCACCACCGTGCGCAGGCCCTTGGCCTGGTCGCCCAGCACCAGCGTCACGCCGGACAAGTCCGCAGCCCCGGCGGACGGCGGTCGAGTGTCAGCGCTCTCGCCGCAACCACTGAGCAACAGCACGGCGCCGGCCAGCAGAACCGTGGCTTTCCAGAAATATACTGGCCTGCGGGAGGCCTTTATCGACCGATCAGCCATGGGCAAAACGCCGGACATTGGTGCTCGGCGCCTGACGCGCCGCGCCGGTTGCCTGAGCCGCCGGCTCGACCCGTTCAACCCCCAACAGCTCCAGCAGGCGCGTGCGAATCTGTTGGAAACCTTCCTGGCCGGTGTCCCGGGCCCTGGGCAGGTCGATCGTCAATTGTTCGGCAATCTTGCCGTTGGCCAGCACGATCACCCGATCGGCCAGCAGAATGGCTTCGTCCACGTCGTGGGTGACCAACAACACGGCGGGCGTATGCTTGCGCCACAAGTCGATGATCAGCCGATGCATGCGGATCCGTGTCAGCGCATCGAGGGCGGCGAACGGCTCGTCGAGCAGCAACAGCTTGGGTTCGCGCACCAGGCCCCGGGCCAGCGCTACCCGCTGGGCTTCGCCACCGGAGAGCGTCGCCGGGTAGGCTTCCAGCCGATGGGCCAGGCCCACCTCGGTCAGGGCTTCCACCGCGCGGAGCCTGGCGTCAGGAATGCGCAGGCCGAGGACGACATTCTTCCAGGCGCGCTTCCACGGCATCAGCCGGGGCTCCTGGAACACCGCAGCCCGAGCCTTGGGCACTCGCAACTGACCGCTGTCGATGCTGTCGAGCCCCGCCAGGCTGCGCAACAAGGTGGTCTTGCCCGAACCGCTGGCGCCCAGCAATGCGACAAATTCCCCCGGGGCTATATCCAGGTCCAGGCCGTCGATGACTCGTTGCTGGCCAAATTGACGCACCACATTGCGCAACTGCACAGGTGCTGCTGATTCCGTGGGTTTGGATGCATCCACGCGTTCGATGCTCGACATGTCAGTTCCTCACAAAAGTTGGGCGCCAGGCCAGGGCAAATCGCTCCAGCGTGCGGATCAGTCCATCGATCAACAGGCCGAGGATGCTGTAGATGAGCAGGCAGATCACAATCACGTCGGTGCGCATGAAGTCCCGCGCGTCACTGGCCAGGTAGCCGATGCCGGCGGTGGTGTTGATTTGCTCGACGAAGACCAGCGCCAGCCAGGAAATACCCAGGGAATAGCGCAGGCCAACAAAAAAGGAAGGCAAGGAACCCGGCAGGATCACATGCCAGATCAGCTCCCGGCGGCTCAGCCCCAGGGTGTTGGCCGCCTCGATCAGCTTGGGGTCGATATTGCGAATGCCGGCGAAAAGATTCAGGTACACCGGAAAGGTCGTGCCGATGACGATCAGGGCGATCTTGGTGAATTCGCCGATGCCGAACCAGAGGATGAACAGCGGTACCAGGGCCAGCGAAGGGATCGTGCGCAACATCTGCATCGGCGAATCGAGCACCACTTCGCCGCGTTTCGACAACCCACTGATCAGCGCCGCGACCACGCCAATCGTCACACCGATGCTCAATCCCACGAGCGCCCGTTGCAGCGAGACCAACAGATGTTTGCCGAGTTCTCCCGAGGCAATCATGGCCCACAGCGTCCCGCCGATCTGCGACGGCGCGGCGATGATCCGCTGCGGAATCAGGCCCCAGCGTGACGCCAGCTCCCACAGCAGCAGCAATACCAAGGGGCTGATCAACCGCAACAGCGCCTCGGGCGTGCGCCAATTGCGCAACCAGTCGGGGGCCAGCCGCGACAGTCCCTGGTGTGCTGCGCCGAGGCGAACGGCCTTATCGATGGAAAACGAGCTGCTGGTGCTCTGTGTCTGGAAAGTCTTGTCGGTCATCAGGCGTCCTTCCTCGTAAAGAACATGGCTGCAAACGCCATGCATCAGCTTCGGGATTCATGCTATTCGCATAAAAAACCGCAGTGAAATTCTTTTTAGGAATAACCTAATATGATTAAAAATCAGATATAGCGCATATCAGATAAATTATTTGCATAGTAAGACGCCTCAACCGGCGCGGACTGCAGCGGCTGCGGCCAACCACCTGCAAAATGCATATTGCTGATGCACTCAATGAATTTTGATTAATATTTTTCATAATTAACTTAGAACAAATCGGCATTTCACAGCCTTGCCTTGCTGCGCCTACCTTTCATCATCACGGACCGACCCCACGCGGTGGAGGCTTCAAATACGCCCGTTCAACGAAAAGGACCCCACCATGAGTATTGAATTCATCGGCTTCATCGGCGGCCACCACGCCTCGGAAATCCACCCTCGCAGCGGCCCTGTCCTCCAACCCGAATACGTCGAGCAAGTCGCCCGGGCTCATGAAGAGGCAGGGTTCGACCGGGCGCTGGTCGCGTTTCATTCCAACAGTCCGGACAGCACGTTGATCGCCTCTCACGCCGCCAGCGTGACGACCAACTTGAAGTTCCTGATTGCTCATCGGCCGGGATTTGCCGCCCCCACCCTGGCCGCCCGCCAGTTCGCCACGCTGGATGTGTTCAACGGCGGACGCACCGCCGTGCACATCATTACCGGCGGCGATGATCGCGAACTGCGCGCGGACGGCAGCCACATCGGCAAGGACGAGCGCTACGCGCGCACCGATGAATACCTCGATGTGGTGCGCCAGGAATGGACCCGCGAGCAACCTTTCGATTACCAGGGCAAGTACTACCAGGTCGACGGTGCTCACTCGCAGGTAAAGTCACCGCAACAGCCGCATATCCCGCTGTACTTCGGCGGCTCATCGGCGGCGGCCATCGCTGTAGCGGGCAAGCATGCGGACGTCTATGCCTTGTGGGGTGAAACCTACGAGCAGGTTCGCGATGTGGTGAACCAGGTTCGCGCCGAAGCCGCCAGGCATGGCCGCAGCATTCGCTTCAGCCTGTCGTTGCGACCGATCCTGGCGGACACCGAGGAACAGGCCTGGGATCGTGCCGAACGCATCCTGCAACAGGCCACTGCGCTGGCCGAACAGAATGGCTTCGTTCGCCGCGAGCCCCCGAACGAAGGCTCGCGACGCCTGCTGGCCGCCGCTGCCCAAGGTGCGCGCCTGGACAAGCGCCTGTGGACCGGCATTGCCAACCTGCTCGGTGCCCAAGGCAATTCAACCTCCCTGGTAGGCACCCCGGAACAAGTGGCGCACGCCCTGCTCGATTATTACGACCTGGGCATCACCACTTTCCTGATCCGCGGCTTCGACCCGCTCGAAGATGCCATCGACTATGGCAAGCGCCTCATCCCACTGACCCGCCAACTCCTCGCCGAACGCGAGCGCCAGGCCGCAGAAAAAGTCGCGTGAAACAGTGGGCTTTTTTGCTTGAGCGGCGTGTCAGGCCAAATGTGGGAGCGGGCTTGCCCGCGAAGGCGGCGGCACATTCGACAATTTGCAAGCTGACACACCGCTATCGCGAGCTTGCTCGCGAAGGCGGTCTGCCAGGCAAAGCTGCAAGCCCGATTAAAAGCTCAGTTCTTGTAGTCGACGTCGGTCCGTTCCAACTGCCGGATCAGTGCATTCCAATGCCGCGCCACCCCAGGCCCGTCACCGCTCTTGAGCGCTTCGGCCTGGGTTTCGACCTTGGCCACGACGTCCGCCGGGGGGAAGATCAGTTCGGCATTGCCGCCCGCCTGTGCCGCGGTCTGGATATTGCAGGCGCGCTCCAGCCCTTGCAGCTGCTGGAAAGCGTGCTCGACGCTGACTCCCGCCGTCAGCAAACCGTGGTTGCGCAAGATCAACACGCTCTTGTCCCCCAGGTCCGCCACCAGCCGCTCACGCTCGTCGAGGTCCAGGGCGATGCCTTCGTAGCCGTGATAGGCGACCCGCCCGGAGAAGGCGATGGAATGCTGGGAAATCGGCAGCAGCCCATCGCGCTGGGCCGACACGGCGATGCCGTCACGGGTGTGGGTGTGCAGCACCGCTTGAAGGTCCGGACGGGCACCGTGGATGGCGCTGTGGATCACATAACCGGCGTAGTTGATGCCCAACCCCGTCGGGTCATCGACGAGGGTGCCGTCGATGTCGACCTTGACCAGGTTGGACGCGGTGATTTCATCGAACAGCAAGCCGAAGGCGTTAATAAGAAAATGCTCATCAGGCCCAGGCACCCGCGCGGAAAAATGCGTATAGATGTGATCGGTCCATTTGAACAAGGCTGCCAGCCGATAAGCGGCGGCCAGCTTCACCCGCACCTCCCATTCTTCGGGGCTGACACGCTGGCGAACATTTTTCGAAACGCTGGATAACGGGCTGACGCTACTCATGGCAAAACTTCCTGGATGGCCTTAAGGATCTCCAGGAAGCCTAGGGGAAGACAAAAAATAATAAAAAGCACATTTTAATCTAAGCTAATTATTATTTTTTTTTATGATATGACCAGCTCACGCAGCGTTTTTGACTTTCTGCAGCGATCCGGCCACCAATTTGCCGAAGGCGTCCACTGGACCTTGCAGGTTGCCCAAAAAGTGCGGATAGATCAGCCACAGATCCATCACCGGCTTGAAATCCTTCAGCGGCATGGCCGCCAATTGTTCGCGGTGGACGCTGCGCTCCAGCAGCGGACGCGGCACCAGGCCGAGGCCCAGGCCATCGGCGACCAGGCCCAGCTGCAATTCGGTGCCGAAGGTTTCCAGGTTGACCCGCAACGCCAGGCCCTGGTCCGACAAGGTCCGCTGCAACCCGGCACGGAAACCGCAGCCATCCGGATTGAGGATCCAGCCATTCTGGTAGACATCGGCCAGCTTGCAGGGACGCTTGGGCAATTGTGCACTGGCGCACACCACCACCAGTTCCATCTTGCCGATCGACTCGCCGACGATGTTGTCCGGAAAAATCTTGCCTGCGGGAAACAACGCCGCCGCTGCGTCCAGTTCGCCACGCTCGATCTTGCCAACCAACTGGCTGCCCCAGCCCGTGACAACCTGGGCACGCAACTCGGGATACTCCACGCGCAAATGCTTGAGCGCATCGAGCAGCACCACATCACCGATCGTTTGCGGGACGCCCAGGCGCAACAGGCCGGTCGGCGGCGCGTCGGTGGCAACCAGCTCGCGCAGGGCGTCCATCTCTCGCAAGATCAGGCGACACTGCTCGTAGACCCGCGTACCAATCAACGTGGGCTTGAGCGGCTTGGTGTTGCGGTCGAACAATTCCACGCCCAACGCTTGCTCGAAGTTCTGCACGCGCCGCGTGATGGCCGGTTGCGTCAGCTGCAGCGTTTCGGCGGCATGGCTGATGGACTGGCAACGAATCACTTCGACAAAGGCGTCAATATCGTCAATTTTCATTTGGCCCGCACATAGAGAACAGTCAATAAGATGTTTGAAAAGCATAACGCGCTGCGAAAAAGCATAGTGCCATTGCGCATGCCTGGATAGCCCGGCACACCGATCGATAACCTCTAACTCTATGCACAAGCGTTCTAAATTCCTTTCAGCTATAACCTAATCATAAAAAAATAGCATATTAAGAAAAATCATTATGCTTAAATCCTGAAAACAGATATTCACCCCAACGACGGAATCGCCATGACCCAGGCCCGACACCCGGAGAGACTCAGAGCATTTATCGGCGCCCTGGCGGAGTTGATCGACGGAAACCCTCGCGAAGGCGACCTGCTGCATCGTGGTGGCAAGCTGCTCGCTCAATTGGTCAGCCATGACGATTGGCTGCCCGAGGATTTCGCCCGACCAGACCCCGAACGCTATCAGCAATACCTGCTGCACGCCGACTCGCGGCAGCGTTTCAGCGTGGTCAGTTTTGTCTGGGGGCCGGGGCAACGTACGCCGATCCACGATCATCGGGTCTGGGGCTTGATCGGCATGTTGCGCGGCGCCGAACACTCCCAAGGCTTCGCCCGCCATCCCGACGGCACCCTGGCGCCTGAGGCCCCCCCCATACGGCTGGTGCCAGGCCAGGTCGAAGCAGTGTCTCCCAAGATCGGCGATATCCATCAGGTCAGCAATGCCTTCGATGACCGGGTTTCCATCAGCATCCATGTCTATGGCGCCAACATCGGCGCCGTCCGCCGGGCGGTGTACCAGCCCGACGGCAGCGAGAAACTGTTCATTTCCGGTTATTCCAACGCCTTCCTGCCCAATATCTGGGACCTGTCCAAAGAGAGCCAAGCCCTATGAGCACCGCACCTACCCGCTCTTACGCCGAGATTCGCCAGGCGTTGCTGAACCGTGAAGAACTGGCCCTTATCGACGTCCGTGAAGAGGCCCCTTTTGCCGAAGGGCATCCGCTGTTCGCCGCCAATATTTCGCTGTCCAAGCTCGAGCTGGAGGTGTATTCGCGCATCCCGAGGCGCGACACCCCGGTGACGGTCTATGACAACGGTGAAGGCCTGGCGGGCATCGCGGCGCAACGCTTGCAGGAACTGGGCTATAGCAATGCCAGTGTCCTCGAAGGCGGCCTTGAGGGTTGGCGCAAGGCCGGCGGCGAGTTGTTCATCGACGTCAATGTGCCAAGCAAGGCCTTTGGTGAGCTGGTGGAAAACCAGCGCCATACCCCGTCCCTGGCGGCGGAAGAAGTCCAGGCGTTGCTCGACGCCGAGGCCGACGTGGTGGTGCTCGACGCCCGGCGTTTCGACGAATACCAGACCATGAGCATTCCCGGTGGCATCAGCGTGCCTGGGGCGGAACTGGTGTTGCGTGCCCGCGAACTCGCCCCAGACCCGGCGACCCGCATCATCGTCAATTGCGCCGGGCGTACCCGCAGCATCATCGGCACCCAGTCGCTGATCAATGCGGGCATCGACAACCCGGTGGCGGCCCTGCGCAACGGCACCATTGGCTGGACCCTGGCCGGCCAGACCCTGGAGCACGGCCAGTCGCGCCGCTTTGCCGCCACCGACGAAGAACACCGAGACGTCGCCGCCCGCGATGCCCGCCGTGTCGCCGACAAGGCCCTGGTGGGGCGCGCCACCCTCGCCGACCTGCACCGTTGGCATCAGGAACCGACACGCAGCACCTACCTGTTCGATGTGCGTACCCCGGAAGAATTCGAAGCCGGCCACCTGCCTGCCTCGCGCTCCACTCCCGGAGGGCAACTGGTGCAGGAAACCGATCATTTCGCCAGCGTGCGTGGCGCGCGCCTGGTACTGATGGACGATGACGGCGTGCGCGCCAATATGTCCGCCTCCTGGCTCGCGCAACTGGGTTGGGAAGTGCATGTGCTGGATGACTTGCAGCCCGCACACTTCAGCGAACAGGGCACGTGGAAAGCGCCGGTGCCGGTACCGCCGCAAGCTGAGGAAATCAGCCCGGAAACCCTCGAACAGTGGCTGGCCGAAGGCGATACCGTGGTGCTGGATTTCACCGGCAGCGCCAATTACGTCAAGCGCCATATTCCCGGTGCGTGGTGGGTCCTGCGCGCTCAGTTGAGCGAGGCGTTGGCCAAGGTGCCGCCGGCCCAACGTTACGTGTTGACCTGCGGCAGCAGCCAATTGGCCCGGCTGGCGGTCCCCGAAGTCGAGGCACTGACCGGCAAGGACGTATTTCTCCTGCGCAACGGCACGGCCGCCTGGATCGCCACGCAACGACCACTGGAGCACGGCGAAACCCGCCTGGCCTCGCCGCGTATCGACCGTTATCGCCGACCTTACGAGGGCACCGACAGCCCACGGGAGGCCATGCAGGCCTACCTGGATTGGGAGTACGGACTGGTTGACCAGTTGGCCCGCGACGGCACCCATGGTTTTTTCGTGATCTGAACCCGACGGGGGTCGGTTGACCGGCCCCCGCCCACACCAGCCGACCCCTTCTCCAGGCGGAGGCGCTGAACGCAACACTCAGCCTGGAACCTCCGATGCGCCTGACCCTACCCCTACTGTTGATCGCCCTCGCCTTTGGCCCGGCCCACGCCGCCGACTTGCAGCCGCTGCGAGTTGCCAATCAGAAATCCACCATCAAGGCCTTGCTGGAGGTTTCCGGCGAGCTCGAGGATGTGCCCTACGACATACAGTTTTCCGAGTTCCCCGCCGCCGCGCCGTTGGGCGAGGCGCTGAATGCCGGCGCCGTGGATATCGGCGCCTTGGGCGATGCACCCTACGTGTTCGCCCTGGGCGCCGGCGCGTCGCTCAAGGTCGTCAGCATCATCCATGCTGAAGGACGCAACACCACGGCCATTCTGGTTCCCAAGGATTCGCCCATCAAGCAAGTCGCCGACCTCAAGGGCAAGCGTATCGTCACCACGCGCGGTTCCATCGGGCATTACCTGGCGATCAAGGCCCTGCGCAGCGCCGGCCTGAGCACCCAGGACGTGGAATTCGTCTTCCTGCTGCCCAGCGAATCCCGACTGGTGCTGGATAACGGCACCGCGGATGCCTGGTCCACCTGGGACCCCTTCACCACGGTCGTGACCGCCCAGAGCCAGGCGCGGGTGCTGGTCAGCGGCAGCAGCCTGCTGAGCAATCATCTTTACCTCGCCGCCACCAGCCAGGCCATCGCCGAAAAACGCCAGCAACTGGACGATTTTGTCGCCCGGGTCGACCGGGCCTTTCGCTGGAGCAACGAGCACCCCAACGAATACGCCGCCGCCCAGGCCCGGATCACCGGCCTGCCCCTGGCGGTTCACCTGAGCGTGGCCAATGCCACCCACATGCACCCCGTGGTGATTGACGACGCTGTCGTCAGCGGCCTCCAGGCGACCGCCGATATCTATCAGGAAGAAGGCTTGCTGACCCGCCGCATTGACGTCTCGCAAGGCTTCGACAAGAGCTTCAACACCCTGCGTGCCCCACTCGCCCAGGCCTCACGCTAAAGGAGCAGAACCATGAGCAAACAACGCCAACTGAAACTCGGTGCAATGGTCCACGGCGTCGGCCACGGCTGGGGCGAATGGCGCCATCCGCAGGCGCTGCCCAATGCCAGCACCCACTTCGGTTTCTACAAGCAACAGACGCAACTGGCCGAAGGCGCCAAGTTCGATTTCGTGTTCATCGCCGACAGCCTGCACATTCATGAAAAATCCAGTCCGCATTACCTCAACCGCTTCGAGCCGCTGACCGTTCTCTCGGCGTTGGCGGTAGTGACGTCGAACATCGGCCTGGTGGCGACGGTGACGGTCAGCTACACCGAGCCCTACCAAGTGGCGCGCCAGTTCGCTTCGCTGGACCATATCAGCGGTGGGCGAGCCGGTTGGAACGTGGTGACGTCGTGGCTCAGCGGCACCGCTGACAACTTCGGCAAGACCGAGCACCCGCCGCACGCCGTGCGCTATCGGATCGCCAAGGAACACGTGGAGGTGGTCAAGGGCTTGTGGGATTCCTGGGAAGACGACGCCTTCGCCTACGATAAGCAGACGGGTGAATTCTTCACCCCCGGCAAACTGCATGCCCTGGAGCACAAGGGCGAATTCTTCTCGGTGAAAGGCCCCCTTAACATCGCCCGCTCCCGCCAGGGCCAGCCGGTGATTTTCCAGGCCGGCACATCCGAGGACGGGCGCAACTTCGCCGCCGGGAATGCCGACGCCATTTTCGTCGGCGCCGAGGGCTTCGACGAAGCGCGCGCCTATTACCAGGACCTGAAAAAACGCGCCCAGGGCTTCGGGCGCGATCCTCAGGCGCTGTCGATCCTGCCCGGCATCCGCCCGATCGTCGGGCGCGATGAAGCGCAAGTCGAAGACCGCTACCAACAAGCGGTGGCACTGGTGAGCATCGAAGATGCCATCGTCGCCCTTGGCCGCCCCTTCAATGACCATGATTTCAGCCAATATCCGCTGGATGCGCCCTTCCCTGAACTGGGCGACCTGGGCGCCAACAGCCAGAAAGGCGGCTCGGACCGGATCAAGCAATTGGCCCGGGACGAAGGCCTGACCTTGCGCGAAGTCGCCCTGCGTTTCTCCCAGCCACGGCGAGACTTTGTCGGCACTCCCGAACAGGTGGCCGACGCCATTGAAGCCTGGTTCGAGAACGGCGCGGCCGATGGTTTCATCATCAACTCGCTACTGCCGGACGGCCTGCAATATTTCACCGAACTCGTGGTGCCTGTCCTGCAGCAGCGCGGATTGTTTCGCCGCGAATACAACGGCGATACGTTGCGCGACAACCTTGGCCTGCCAGTGCCCGCCAACCGTTACGCACAGTCCCGGGCCAGCGAACCGACCCGCGAGGCCGTGGCATGAGCGAGCGCCCGACCATGATCAAAAACCTTACGGCAGGGCCGTTCAATCGTCGCGATTTCCTTACGGCCAGTTCCATCGCCCTGGGCGCGTTGGGGCTGTCTGCCCTGGGGCTCTCCCCACGTGCCTTCGCCCAAGGCAAAGGCCTTTCTGAGCTGACGCTGGGTGTCGCAACCTACCGGGGCCAGGACTCTTATTTCGTCGACGAGGCCGGCACCGGCAATACTCCCTACAAAGTCGAATACGCCGAGTTCGCGGGCGGCAACCTGATCGTCGAAGCACTGGCCTCGGGCGGCCTGGACGTGGGCGGCATGAGCGAAATACCGCCGATCTTTTCCATCCAGAGCCACCGTCAGCCGCGCCTGATCGCAGTGCTACATGGTGATGTGAACAACCAGGTGATTCTGATTCCCAAGGATTCCGCCCTCGAATCGATCGGGCAACTGCGCGGCAAGCGCGTCGGCTATGTGCGCTCCACCACGTCCCACTACTTTCTGATCAAGGCCTTGAAGGAACAAGGCCTGACCATGAACGACATCACGGCGGTGGCGCTCACCCCCCAGGATGGCTTCACCGCCTTCCAGAGCAGCCAGCTCGATGCGTGGGTGATCTACGGCGTATTCATCCAGTTGGCGAAGTTCCGCAGCGGCGCCCGGGTATTGAAAACCGCCCTGGGCTACCTCTCGGGCAACTACCTGATCGCCGCCAGGCCTGCCGCCCTGGAAGACCCACTGCGCAAGCAGGCGATCCAGGACTATATCCAGCGGCAGGCGCGCACCCTGGAATGGATCAACAACAACCCCGAACCCTGGGCTGCCAAGTCGGCGCAGTTGCTGGGCGTGGATAAAGCCGTGTTCCTGGACATGTACAACAACCGCAGCCAGCCGTGGAAAGTCGTCGAAGTCAGCGACCAGGCCATCGCCTCGCAACAGGAGGTCGCCGACCTGTTCTTCAACGCCGGCGTGCTGAGCGAACGCCTCGACGTGAGTCCGCTGTGGGACCGCAATTTCCGCCTGTTGCCGATATGAGCCCTGCCTCTGATGCCTCACCCCAAGGGCCGCATCTGGTTCTCACCCTTTTGATCGAGTGAACGCACCATGAGTCTTCCTTCTCCACGTCCACCCTCGCTGCAATCGGTTGATGCAGCCGGTTTCGACACGTTGCTCGAACGCTTAAGCCAGCAACTGGCTGCTACGGCGCACATCTATGACGAGACCGGCGCCTTTCCCCAGGACAATTTCAGACTGCTGCATAAGCATGACCTGCTGGCCCTGACGGTGCCCAAGGCATTGGGCGGTGGCGGCGCGAGCCTGGTGCAGGCGCGCAAGGTGATCAGTGCGGTCGCCAAGGGCGAGCCTTCCACTGCATTGATTCTGGTGATGCAGTACCTTCAGCATTCGCGCCTGCAGGATAATCGGAACTGGCCCGAGGCATTGCGCTTGCGCGTGGCCCAGGATGCCGTGCGCGAAGGCGCGCTGATCAATGCCCTGCGTGTCGAGCCCGACCTGGGCACTCCGGCCCGTGGCGGGCTGCCGGCGACCATCGCCAGGCGCACCTCCGAAGGCTGGCGCATCAGCGGGCGCAAGATTTACTCCACCGGCAGCCACGGCCTGACCTGGTTCAGCGTCTGGGCACGCAGCACCGACGAAGATCCGTTGGTGGGGGCTTGGCTGGTCCACAAGGACACACCCGGAATCAGCATCATCGACGACTGGGATCACCTGGGCATGCGCGCCACTTGCAGCCACGAAGTACTGTTCGACAACGTGCTGGTGCCACTGGATCACGCCGTCAGCGTCAGCCGCTGGAGCGCGCCGCAACCCGAGCTGGACGGCGACGGCTTCCTGTGGATGTCGGTGTTGCTCTCGGCGGTCTACGACGGCGTCGCCCAGGCTGCGCGGGATTGGTTCGTGGAATGGCTGGAACAGCGCAAACCGTCCAACCTCGGTGCTGCGTTGTCGACCCTGCCACGTTTCCAGGAAATCCTCGGGCACATCGACACCTTGCTGTTCGCCAATCGCAGCCTGCTGGATGCCGCCGCTGAAGGGCGAACCCCGGCCGCCCATGCCGCGCAACTGAAATATCTGGTGACCGGTAACGCCATCCGCGCTGTCGAGCTGGCCATCGAAGCGTCGGGCAACCCCGGCCTGTCGCGACACAATCCGCTGCAGCGGCATTACCGCGACGTGCTGTGCAGTCGCGTCCACACCCCGCAAAACGACGCCGTGCTGCAAGGCGTCGGCAAAGCGGTGTTTGCCCAACGCCAGAAAAAGGACCTTGCATGAGCACGCTCGTGATTGCCAGCCAGTTGGATAAAGACTTCAACGATGTGATCCGCCAACGCCTCGAACAGACGCACCCGGGCGCGCAAGTCCTCGATGTACCGGCCGGCGTGCCCAGCGACCTGCCGGCCGAAGTCAGTGTCTTGCTGGCCCGCCCTATCAACGTGCGAGGCTACCTGGCTCCGGACACACCGCCGCCGGGCTGGCCGTACGCACTGAAATGGATTCAAGTGGTGTCTTCGGGCATCGACTTCTACCCCGGATGGCTGTTCAACGGCCCGCCGGTGAGCACCTCCCGGGGCAGCGCCGCCGACAACATCGCCGAATTCGCCCTGGCGTCGATCTTCGCGGCAGCCAAACGCCTGCCGGATATCTGGGTGCATGATTCGCAATGGCAATTCAGCGCCCTGACGCCACTCAAGGGCAGTACCCTGGGCATTCTTGGTTTTGGTGCGATTGGCCGCAGCCTGGCGACCAAGGCCCACGCCCTGGGCATCAACGTGTTGGCGTTGCGGCAAAGCCAGACGCCGTTCGAGGTAGAGGGCGTCGAGGCCGCGCAGGACATCCATCAGTTGTTTTGCCGATCCGATCACCTGGTGCTGGCCGCGCCCCTGACTGACGCAACCCGGCATATCGTCAACCGCCCGGTGCTCGCCAGTGCCAAGCCGGGTTTGCACCTGATCAACATCGCGCGTGGCGGCCTGCTGGACCACGGGGCCTTGCTCGACGCCCTGGACGAAGGCACCCTCGGCCTGGCCTCACTGGACGTCACCGATCCCGAACCGCTGCCCGACGGCCATCCGCTCTACTCCCACCCCCGGGTGCGCCTGTCGCCCCACACTTCGGCGATTTCCAGCAATAGCCGTCATGAAATAGCCGACAGTTTCCTGGCCAATCTTGAGCGCTTCCTGAATGGGCTGGCGCCGGAGAACCTGGCCAACGTGCGGCGCGGCTACTGAAAACCGCATGCTCCCAGAGGTATCTGGCGGGCATGGAATTTCTTGAAACCACCCCAAACAACTGTGCGAGCTTGCTCGCGATGGCGGTGTGTCAGTCATATGGACGTTGACTGTGAATCCGCTATCGCGAGCAGGCTCGCTCCCACAGGGTTGTGCACTGCGAATATCAGCTTTCCGCATTTAACATCAATATTTAATGTCTATTTTTTATAATTAACTTATAACAAATCGGACTTTTACAACGATCTATTATACAAATACTGTTACAACCATCACCGACCCCTGACCAGGTGGAGGCTCTCGGAACGCTATGTTTTTCCGGCCGACACCACCCCACGGTCACCTGCACACCCAAACCTGAAACCGGCCCGAGCCACCGCCGCCATGGCATTCACCGCCATGACTACGGCAACGCTTTGCCCAAAAAAAGACAACACCCACGCAGCATCTACATACCCGGGGCTCACCATGCATGACACCTTCACATCAAACCGCTTGGCATTGGCCGTATCGCTGGCCCTGTTCGGGCTGTCGGCTCACGCCGAAGAAAACACCAAGGATGGTGCCCTGCCCGTTGTCACCGTCACCGCCGAACACCGCAGCGAGGACTTGCAGAAAGCCCCGCTGGCGATTTCCGCGTTCGATGAAAACGCCCTTGAAGACAAGCAGATCAAGAGCATCCGCGACCTTTCAGGGCAGGTACCGAACCTGACCCTCAGTCGCCAGTCGATCTCTTACAGCGCCCAGACCTACGGCATTCGTGGCATCGGCGAGACCGATCCAATCCAGGAAGCCGCCGTCGCGGTCTATGCCGATGACTTGTACATCCCCCGGGCGATTTCCTCGATGCTCGACTTCAACGATGTCGAGCGCGTCGAGGTCCTGCGCGGCCCCCAGGGCACGCTTTACGGGCGCAACAGCAGCGCCGGCGCGATCCGCGTGATCACCCGTGATCCGACCCAGGAAACCCGCGGGTTCTTCGAACTCGGCGCCGGCAACTACAACGCACAGAACGGCCGGCTATTGATCAGCGGCCCGTTGGTGGACAACGCCCTGTTCGGCAGCTTTTCGGCGATTCGCCTGACCCGCGACGGCACCGTCTCCAACCCCACCCGCGGCGAGGACGTGAATAATGTCGACCTGCAGTCCTACCGCGGCAAGTTGCGTTTCAACCCCATCGACTCGCCCTGGGATGTGCAACTGACGCTGGCCGGCACCTTCGACCGTGGCGACACCACCAGCTATACCCCCTTCGACGCCGACGGCCACTTCGACAAGTTCAAGAGCTACAGCAGCCTCAACCCGAAGAACCGCCTCGACCAGGGCAGCTCGGTGCTGCGGGCGATCTACACCCTCGATGATCATCTGAGTTTCAAATCGGTAACGGCCTATTCGGCCTTCAACCAGCCGGTGGACTATGACAATTCCGGACAGGCGGCCCTTATCCAGAACAGCCTGATCACCTACAAGCAGGACTATGCCACCCAGGAATTCCAGCTCAACGGCGACTATGACGATTTCAGTTTCAGCACTGGCCTGTACCTGTACCGGGAAAAATTCGACGCCGAGCGCGACAGCCTGACCTATTCGGTTGCGCGCAATCGGGTGATCGGCCAGGGTCAATACAGCACGACCAATACCGAGAGCTACGCGTTGTATGGCCAGGGGAGTTACAAGGTCACGCAGCAACTGTCACTGATCGCCGGCCTGCGGTTCACTCGCGAACACAAGAACTTCGACTACACCAATTACGTGGTCAACACCGACCGGCAGATCACCGGCACCAACTTCAGCGCCGATTCAAGCAAGTCCTGGCAATCCACCAGCCCGAAACTCGGCTTCGAATACGCCTGGACACCGCACCTCAACCAGTACGCCTACGTCGCCAAAGGCTTCAAGGCCGGTGGGTACGACAACCGCGCGCCGACCCAGGCCGCCGCCGAGCAGGCGTTTTCTCCGGAAGACGTCACCACCTGGGAAACCGGGTTCAAGGGCGACTTCTTCGACCGTCGCCTGCGTGCCAACCTCGCGCTGTTCTACAACGACTACAAGGACCTGCAAACCAACGCTTACGACCCAGCGCTGGGCGTCAGCCTGCGGACCAACGTCGGCCAGGCCCACACCTACGGCGTCGAGCTGGAAACCCTCACGGCGTTGACCCACGACCTGCAACTGACGTTCAACCTCGGCTACCTGCAAAGCCAGTACGACGATTTCGAAAACGCCAGCGGCGCCGGGGTCGATGCCAACGGCAAGCAGCTGGTGTACTCGCCGCGCTGGAACACCAGTGTTGGCCTCAACTACACCATCCCGGCCGGTTTGCCCGGCACGTGGCTGGCGGGCACCGACGCGCAGTTCCAGACCAAGTCCTACGCCAATGCGTTGAACGATGACGTCCAGGAAATTCCCCAGCAGACGTTCTGGAACGCCAACACCCGCTACATCTCCGGTGACGGTCATTGGACCACCACGCTGTCGGTGAAAAACCTGCTCGACCGCGCCTACCCGCAAGCAGTCGGCTATGTACCCGCAAGCGGTGCCCGCTACTACTCCGTCAACGATCCGCGAACCCTGTTGTTGTCGGTGCGCTACGACCTCTGACCCCTGATCGGCAAGCATGCCAAGGAGCACTTCATGGCTTTCACTCGCAGGCAAATGATTTCCCGTATTGCCGCCGTCGGCGGCTATAGCGCCGCTGTTGGCGCACTCGATGCGCTGGGGCTCACGCCTCAGGCCGTGGCCGCCACCTTCAGCCCGTTGCAGTTGGGCAGCAGTGGCAAAGGCAAGCATGTGGTGGTGGTCGGCGCCGGTATTTCCGGGCTGGTCAGTGCCTATGAACTGCGCAAGGCCGGCTTCACCGTGACGGTCCTCGAAGCCCGCGAGCGGGTCGGCGGGCGCAACTGGACCCTGCGACGCGGGACACAGGTCCAGTTCGACGACGGCATCAGCCAGACCGTGGATTTCGATGACGGGCAGTTCTTCAATGCCGGCCCCGCGCGCATTCCCAGCCACCACCAGACAATCCTCGGCTATTGCCGCGAACTGGGCGTCGAGCTGCAAGTGCTGGTTAACAGCAGTCGCAACGCGTTGGCCTTGCCGGACGCTCGCCAGCCGGCATTCCAGTTGCGCCAGGCAGTCAACGACACCCGCGGGCAACTGTCCGAGCTGCTGGCGCGCACCGTCAGCCGCAAGGCCCTGGACCAGGATCTGAGCGTCGATGATCGCCAGGCGTTGCTGAATTTCCTCAAGGTCTACGGCGACCTCAACACGGATTTTAAATACAAGGGCTCGGTGCGCTCGGGGTATACGCGCATTCCTGGCGCGGGCGACCAAACCGGCGTCACGCGCACGCCGCTGGAGTTGCAGACGTTGCTCAATCCCAAGCTCTGGGGCGCACTGGTGTTCGATGAAATCCCCGAGTTTTCCTCGACCATGTTCCAACCGGTGGGCGGCATGGACCGGATTCCCCACGCGTTCTACGAACACCTCAAGGACTCGGTGCGGTTGCAGGCCGAAGTCAGCGATATCCAGACCTCCGAGCAAGGCAGCCGCATCACCTACCGGGACCGCCAGACCGGCAAGACCCAGACCCTGAGCGCCGACTACGCCATCGTCACCGTGCCCCTGCCGCTGTTGGCCAAGGTACCGAGCAACTTCAGCGCGTCCTTCAAGCAAGCGATCCTCAGCGCGCAAAGCGATCAGGCGAACAAAGTGGCCTGGCAGTCGCCGCGCTTCTGGGAAACCGACTTCAACATCTTCGGCGGGCTGTCCTACCTGGACCATGAAGTCAAAGGCCTCTGGTACCCCAGCGACCGACTGAACAGCGCCCAAGGCATTCTCGTAGCCGCCTATAACACCAGCGACGCCGCGCAGTCCTTCAGCCAGAAATCCTTGGCCGAGCAGTTTGCTTCGTCGCGCCAAGCCGTCGAGCTGCTACACCCCGGCCACAGCGCCAAGCTGCAGAAACCGGTGGCCATCAACTGGTCCAAAGTGCCCTACAGCAAAGGCCCCTGGATCGTTAACGATGAAGTGGGCGAGCAGGCCTACCAGATCCTCAACCAACCCCAAGGCCGCACCTATCTGGCCAGCGATGCCCTCGCCCATGGTGGCGTCGGCATCTGGCAAAACACCGCCGCCGACTCGGCGCGGCGGATTGTCTCGTTGATCGGCAGGCATGCCGAGCGCCAGCAACCGGGTGTTGCTGCCTGACTTGTTTCCCATAAAGGACTTATCGATGAAACCACTGACGCTGCTCACAGGATTGCTCATGACCGCCACCGTTTCCGCCAGCCACGCCGACGAGATCAAGCGCATCGCGTTGCCCAATTCCAACTTCCCGATTTCCCTGGCCGTGTCGGTGCCGGCCCAGACGGACCTGCTGTTCGTCAGCGGGCTGCTCGCCGACCTGCATGACCCGAAAGCGCCGAAGGACTCGTTTGCCGCTTATGGCGATACCGCGACCCAGACCACCTCGATCCTCAACAAGCTCAAGGGTGTGCTGCAAAGCCAGGGGCTGGGCCTGGGGGATGTGGTGCAGTTGCGAGTGTTCCTGGTGGGCGATCCGGCCAAGGGCGGCAAGCTTGATTTCGCCGGACTGCAGGAAGGCTACACGCCGTTTTTCGGCAGCGCCGAACAGCCGAACAAACCGGCGCGCACCGCCGTGCAAGTCGTCGCGCTGCCGCTGCCCGGCGGCCTGGTGGAAATCGAAGCCGTCGCCGCTCGCAAGAAGTGACACGGGTCCCAACCGATCTTCAGGAGCATCCCTCCCATGTCCAACTGCCTTAATGACCCACGTACCGGGCGCCTCGGCGTGCCCGCCTATCGCCCGCTGCTGCTACCGTTGTCGATCGCCTGTGGCCTCGCCTCGTTCAATCTCGAGGCCGCCGAGAGCGGAGCGCCTACCCTGGGAACAGTGGTGGTCACCGGCAACCGTGGCACGGTCGAGCGCACCGTGACCAGCAGCCCGACCCCCATCGACGTAGTCACCGGCGAGCAACTGCGCGCAGTGGGCAAGCCAAGCCTGCTGGAGGCGCTGAGCAAGTTCATCCCCTCTTTCAACCTGCCCGACCGAGCCGGCTGGGATGCCAGCGGCGTGGTGCGCTCGGCCACCCTGCGTGGGCTGACCGCATCCCATGTGCTGGTGCTGGTCAACGGCAAGCGCCGGCACACCAGCGCCACGCTGAACATCAATGGCATCAACAGCGGCGCTGCGCCCAGCGACCTCGACCTGATCCCGGTGGCGTCCGTCGATCATATCGAGGTATTGCGCGACGGCGCGGCGGCGCAGTACGGCTCAGATGCCATCTCAGGGGTGATCAACATCATCCTCAAGCAGACCACCGGCGGCAGTTCCGACACCACCCTTGGCCAGGGCTACGACGGCAAGCGCGGCACCGCGCAGCAAGCGCTCAACTATGGCTTTGAAGTGGGCGAAGCGGGCGTGCTGAATGTCTCGTTCGACACCCGCTACCAGGAGCGCGACAACAAGGCCGGCAGCAACGGCTACAGCGCCCATTACTATCCCCAGGCCGACGGGTCGCCCGACCCGCGCGAGGCCGATGCCAGCCACCACACCTACAAGGGCTACGGACTGCCCCGCAGCCAGCTGGCCGATGTCGGCTACAACCTCGACCTACCGTTGAACGACGCCGTGACGCTCTATTCGTTCTCCACCCTGGCGACGCGGGAAAACAACGACGGCCAGAATTTCCGCCTGCCCAGCGGCCGTAACACCATTACCACCGGCCCCAACGGTTATCCCGATGGCTACAGCCCCTATTGGCTGGTCAACGAAACCGACTTCCAATCCGTCTTCGGCGCCAAGGGCGAGGACTTCGGCGGCTGGGCATGGGACCTGAGCAGCACCTACGGGCGTAACTACGCCAAGCAACGCACCTACAACAACCAGAACCCGTCGTTGGGGGAAAACACGCCGAACAAGTTCACCTCGGGCATCTATATCGCCGATCAGTTGACCAGCAACCTGGACCTGAAGAACAGCTACGAGATCGGCCTGGCAAAACCACTGGATGTCGCCCTTGGCCTGGAGCATCGCCGGGAAAGCTACGAGACCCGTGCCGGCTCCGAGGCCTCCTACATCGATGGCGGCTATGTGTTCCCGGCCGGCCATCCACGTGCCGGGGAACGCCCCGACCCCGGCGCCCAGGTCACTAACGGCATTACCCCTGAAGACGCGCAGAAAGTCAGCCGCAACAGTGTCGCCAGCTACATCGACCTGGGCTTCTACCCCATCGAGCAGTGGTACCTCGGGCTGGCCGCGCGATACGAGCATTACAACGAAGGCGTCGGCGGCACCCGCAGCGGCAAGCTCAGCACGCGTTATGAATTCAACCCGGTGTTCGCGGTGCGCGGCACCATCAGCAACGGCTTTCGCGCGCCCTCGCTGGCCAACCAGATCTTTACCGCCCGCTCGACCGGGTTCGACACCATCAACGGCGTCTACCAGCCCTACAACTATGTGATCCTGCCGGTGGATTCAGCCGGTGCCCAGGCACTCGGCGCCGAATCGTTGAAACCCGAGCGCTCTACCAATTTCAGCCTCGGCTTCGCCGTGACGCCCAGCGAAGACGTGAGCCTGACCGTGGACGGCTACGTGATCAACCTGCGCGACCGCCTGGCGCTCAGCGAACGCTTCCAGGGCCCGGGCGTCGCCGCCCTGCTCGACAGCATCGGCGTGCCGGCCACGGCCGGTGCCCAGTACTTCACTAATGGCGCCAATACCCGGACGTCCGGGGTCGATGTGGTCGGCAACTATCGGCAAAACCTGGAGCGTTACGGATCGGTGAGATGGACCGCCGCACTGAACTACAACCACACGAAAATCCTCAGCGTCAACGACACGCCCTCGCAACTGACCGCCCTGGGCAGCGGCTACCAGTTGCTCGGACGTCAATCGCAGGCGTTGATCACCAAGACGTCCCCCAGCAGCAAGATGATCTTCGCCGCCGACTGGGCCGTCGACGATTTCGACGTCAACCTGCGCCTGACCCGCTATGGCACCTACACCGAAGTCAACAGCTCAAGTGACTCAAGCCTGGATCGCGACTATTCCGCCAAATGGATCACCGACCTGGACGTGGCCTATGCGATCAACAAGCAACTGACGGTCGCCCTGGGCGCGCAGAACCTGTTCGACAAATACCCCGACCACATCGGTGTCAGCAATTCATCGTTCGGCGATAACTGGGGCAGTTATTCGCCCTTCGGCTTCACCGGCGGGTATTACTACACGCGCCTGCAATATGCGTTTTGATGGAGGCAAAGCCGCCTAAGCTAATGCATAAAAAGTATTTATAAATTGGTTTTTATAACCATAGGATTCAGTGGCGCTTCACCCATTCCTTAGTCAAATGTCGAGCATGCCATGTCAAGACTCATCAACCATCCCGGGGCGATATTGCGTCGCCCCGCCCTGGCCGGCGTGATCGTTGCGCTGGTCTTGTCGTCCCTGGTTCTCCCGGCCCAGGCGCGGGAAACCCTGCGCATCGGTTACCAGAAATCATCGACCCTGATCACCTTGCTCAAGACCCAAGGCAAGCTGGAAGCAGCCCTCGCCAAGGCAGATATCGACGTGAGCTGGCACGAGTTCGCCAGCGGCTTGCCGTTGCTGGAAGCCTTGAACGTTGGCAACGTCGATGTCAGCGCCGACGTGGCGGATACAGTGCCGATTTTTGCCCAGGCCGCTCAGGCCAGGCTCACCTACTTCGCCCAGGAAGCGCCCTCGCCTTCCGCCCAGGCCATCGTCGTGCGCAAGGATTCACCGCTACAGCAACTGGCGGATTTGAAAGGCAAGAAAGTCGCGGTCACCAAGGCGGCGGGCGCCCACTATTTGCTGATCGCCGCGCTGAACAAGGCCGGCCTGAAGTTTTCCGACATCGAGCCCGCCTACCTGTCCCCTGCCGATGGCCGGGCCGCCTTCGAGAACGGCAAAGTCGACGCCTGGGTCACCTGGGAGCCCTTCCTCAGTGGCGTGCAGCGTCAATTGCCGACGCGCACCCTGGCCGACGGTAGCGGCTTGGCCAGCTACAAGCGTTATTACCTGACCAGCACACGCTACGCCAAGGCACACCCCGAGGTTCTCAAACTGGTTTACGAGCAACTGCAGGAGGCCGGCAACTGGGCAAAAAAACACCCGCGCGATGCGGCCCAAGTCCTAGGCCCGCTGTGGGGTAATCTCGATGTGGAAACAGTCGAAGCGGCCAACACCCATCGCAGCTACCAGGTCCAACCGGTGAAGGCCGATCAGCTTGGCGAACAACAGAAAATTGCCGACGCGTTCTTCACCGCCGGGCTGTTGCCCAACGCGGTGGATGCCCACGACGTGGAGGTCTGGAAGCCGTAAGGGCCAAAGGTGCGGTTTTTCTGCGGCGGACCATCAGGCGAAGGTCATGCAAAGCTGCTGCTATCGGAGAAATGCATCGACCTTCGGCGTGTCCGGTTGACCGGCCAAATCCATCAGCCAGGTCCTGAACGCCAGCACTTTCCTGGTGTTCGCCAGTTCATGGGGCGTCACCAGATAGAACCCGAGATCCGACTTCAGCCTCAGATCAAAGGGCACAACCAACCGCCCCGCCTTCAGGTCGTCATCGACGTAGGTCGAGCGGCCGATGCAGACACCCAGGCCGTCGACCGCAGCCTGGACCGCCATCATGGCCAGGTCGAAGGTCAGCCGCGAGCCTTCGGCCTGTTTTTTCGGCTGGCCGGCGGCAGTCAACCAAAGGTTCCAATCGTCATGGGTCATCCCGCTGACCTGCAGCAACGTGTGATGGGCCAGATCGGACGGATCCTTGAGGGCGTTGGGACCTTTCAACAATTCAGGACTGCACACCGGGAAAACCTCATCGGACATCAGCCAGTCCGAGCGCAGCCCATGCCAGTCACCGGTGCCGTAGCGAATAGCCGCGTCAATCCCGCCCTTGCGAAAGTCGACCATCTCAGTGGAAGCCGTAATACGCACATCAATATCCGCAAACGCTTGCTGGAAGGATGCCAATCGAGGCAACAGCCATTTGGAGGCAAACGAAACCAGCGTACTGATCGTCAAGACATGGTGACTGTCGGTTTCCAGCAACTGCCCGGTGGCGTACCGCAACGCCTGGAATGCCGAGCGAACGTCAGGAAAATACGCCTGGCCTTCACGGGTCAAGGCCAGCCCATCCTTGAGCCGCAGGAACAAGCGCACCCCCAGCTCATCTTCCAACCGGCGAATCTGATGGCTGACGGCCGTCTGGGTGACATTCAGCTCCAGCGCGGCCTGGGTAAAACTCATGTGCCGAGCGGCTGATTCGAACGCTTTCAGGCCATTGAGGGAAGGGAGTCGGGTGGCCATTGGGATCAGGGTGCTCATGAGATTTTGTCATAAGCTAGCACCACAGATGTCCTTTGAAAATGCTACCGCGCTCGCGGATTCTAACGGCACGTACCGGGGCGCTGCCCTGCCTCGGTGAACGTCCATGCGTACCTGAGGACAACCATGAAACTGTATTTCGCTCCGCAGACCTGTTCACTGTCCCCGCACATCGTGCTGCGTGAATTGAACTTGCCGTTCGAATTGATCCGGGTCGACAACAAGACCAAGCGAACCGCCAACGGCGTGGATTTCCTGACCATCAACCCCAAGGGCTACGTGGCGGCCCTGATGTTGGATAACGGCAACGTGCTGACCGAGGGGCCTGCCATCGTCCAGTATCTGGCCGACCTTGTACCGGGCAATGCGCTCGCACCGGCCAACGGCACCTGGGAACGGGCCCGCCTGCAAGAATGGTTGAATTTCATCAGCTCGGAGATTCACAGCGGCAGTGCCCCGTTGTTCAACGCTGACATTGCCCAAGGGACCAAAGCCATCTTGCGCGAGAAGCTGTTCAAACGCCTGGATTACCTCAGCCAGTCCCTGGAGCAGCAGGACTACTTGATGGGCAGCTTCGGCCTGGCCGACTGCTACTTGTTCACCGTTCTTGGCTGGTTGCCGTCATTGCATATCGAGATCGAGGATTGGCCGATACTCGCGTCGTTCATGGCACGTATTCGCGCACGTCCGAGCGTGGGGGTTGCCATGGCTGCGGAAGCGGCGGCGTCATAGCCGGCGGCTACGCGCTACTTCAAGTCAAAACTGTACGTAGGAAGGTGGCCCACCTGCGGCCGCGCGTACAAGAACCCCTGCATCAATTCGACGCCCAGGTCCAAAAGCGCCGCGCTTTCTTCCTGGGTCTCGATACCTTCGGCGATGACCACGATCCCCAGGCGCCTCGCAACCAGGATGATGCCCTCGACGATCGCTTGCTTGACGGGGTCTTGATCGAGGTTGCGGGTAAGCGCCATGTCGATCTTCAACACTTGGGGCTGGAACAGGGCCAGCAAGTTGAGGCCCGAATAGCCGGAACCGAAATCATCGATGGCGGTGGTGAAGCCCTGGCGCTCGTACTCCACGAAAATCGACTTGAGGTGGTCGGGATGGTCCAGTTTCTCGCCCTCGGTGACTTCGAACATCAGCCGGTCGGGTGGAAAGCTGGCCAGGCGAGCGGCTTCCAGCGTGGCGCGAATGCAGGTCTCGGCCCGGTACACGGCGTTCGGCAGGAAATTGATACTCAACAGGCAGCCCGGAATGTCCAGGATGCCCAGCCTGGCGGCTTCTTCGATGGCCTTTACCCGACACGCCTGGTCGAACCGATAGCGGTTGCCGTCATTCACCAGCCCCAGGATATAACCGGCCGACTCCCCATTCACGCCGCGCACCAAGGCCTCATAAGCAAACGTTGCGCCGGTACGGACATTGAAAATGGGCTGGAACGCCATGGTGAAGTCAAACCCGAGTGCGTCATGGTCACGACATTCAGCGCAGCCAAGGGATTTGAACGTGGGGGGTAAACGGTCGGTCATGATCAATATTCCATTACTGTGGCGGGAACCCTGCCGTTGCGAAGCACGCTAGCCAACGCCACATGAATCGGCAAGCGCCGGCCTTTCTGAAGCACCTCGGTCATGGCGAAGGCCCGGACCCACCGCCTAGCCTGGCTTTTGCCATCGGCATGGCCATGCGCGTGCAGGCATACAACAGCACACCGGCCAAGACCATGGCTGCACCGCGCAACCAGGTTTCCAGGCTTTGCTGGCTGAGCAACAACAAGCACGAGACGATGGCCAGGACAGGCACCCAGGTCGGAACCCGAAAGTGATCTTGCGCAACCTTGTCACGCCGCAGCACCAATACCGCCAGATTGGTACTCAAAAATACGAAAAGCAGCAACAGGACGACCGTCTCGGCCAGCGTGGCGAGCGTGCCTGTCAGGGTCAGCGCGATGGACACCAGGGTCGTGGCAACGATAGCCACCCACGGTGTCCGCCGCTTGGACAGGACCTTCGCCAGGGGTGCCGGCAACAGACCCTGGCAGGCCATCCCGTAGGTGAGCCGGCTCGCCATGATTAGCGTCAACAACGCACCGTTGGCGACCGCTATGAGTGCGATGAACGCGAACACCCGTGGCGAAACATCGATCCCCGACACCCGCACGACCTCAAGCAAAGGCGCCGAGGTCGCAACCAGTTGATCCATGGACAACACCGAGGAAGCGGCGACCCCTACCGCCATGTAGACGATGCCAGCGGCCAGCAACGCGCCGAACAATGCGCGCGGATAGACACGGCGCACGTCGCGTATTTCCTCGGCGAGGTTGGCGGATGTCTCGAAGCCGACAAACGAATAGAACGCCAGCAACGCCGCTGCCAACACCGCCAGCCAGGGGCTGACGCCAGGCTTGAATTGCAGGGCGCTGTCCAAGTGTCCCTGTCCAGACCTGAAAAACCAGATTGCCGCCACGATGACCAGGATCAGGCCGGAAAGCTCGATGATCGTCATCACCAGGTTCGCCCCGAGCGACTCCTTGATGCCCCTGGCATTCAACAGCGCTATCACCACCAGAAAAGCCAACGCCGCGACGCGGGGCGAGACGTCGACGAATGCCCCGAGATAATCGCCGGCAAAGGCCAGGGAGAGACCGGCCGCACTGGTCACCGCAGCGGCCAGCATGCAAAAACCGACCAGGAAAGAAATCAGCGGAGCCTTATAGGCTTTCTCGGCAAATACCGAAGCCGCACCGGCCTGCGGGTACTTCGTCACCAGTTCGGCATATGAGCCGGCAGTGAGCATCGCGAAAAACAGCGCGAGCAACAACGGCACCCAGATTGCGCCCCCGACGCGCCCTGCGATGGTCCCGGCGAGTGCATAGACCCCGGCACCGAGGACATCACCGAGAATGAAAAAAAACAGCATCGATCCGCTCACGGCTCGCCGCAGTTTGGCCCTGGATTGGGGAGGCGTCACATTCATGTTCTGGCTCAGGCAATGGTCATGCAGTGACGCAATGCCAGGCTCCGCGCCAGGCAATGGCATGACTCTCTGAGCAGTGGAAATATTCACCGGGGGAAAGTTCATAAATGTTGGCGCCAGGCCCGCTATCCGGGGCCTGGAGCACAGCGCCGTCATGGCGAACGGGCAGGCGATGGCGGGTGGGTGACGCCTCGATTCAGCGGCTCAAGGCCTGGCTGAACGACGTGTCGATGATCCCGGCCGTAGCCAGCGGAGTCGGCAGTGCCTTGACCTTGAACAGGAAGTCCGCCGTGCCCTGAAGGTCAGCGGCGGCCTGTTGGTCCACCGGGCCGATGCTCATATGCGCCTGGCGCAGCCAGTGGCGCGAGACGTTCTGGTCAAGATTGGCTTTCTTCGCCCAGAGGTCGGCGTATTGGTCGGTGTGGTTGTCGACCCAGGCGCGGGCTTGCTTCACACGTCCAAGAAAATCGGCGAGGGCCTCGCGCTTGCTGTCAATGGCCGGTGTCGACGCGGCAATGGCGCTGAGACCGGGCATCAGGTTCTTCGCCGTCAGGATCGGCCGGGCACCGGAAAACAGGATCTGCTGGGAGATATAGGGTTCCCACACCGGAAAGGCATCGATGCTGCCCTGGGGCAACGCCGCGGCCGCATCGATGGGCATCAGCTTGATGAACTCGACATGATTCGCGGGCAGACCGGCTTGCTCCAACGCCCGCAAGGTCAGCTGCTGGCTCCAGGCGCCGGGCCAGTAGGTGACTTTCTTGCCCTTGAGATCAGCGATGGTCTTGACAGGTGAGTCCTTGGGCACCAGCAGTGCGATGGTGTCCGGGTTCTGTCGCGAGACCCCGATCAACTTCACCGGGGCCTGTTTCGCCGCCAGGAACAAAAAGCCCGAATCGCCGAGGAAACCCACATCAAGGTCACCGGTGCTCAACGCCTCGGCCAGGGGCGCAGCAGCCTGGAAGTGTTTCCAGTCGACGCTGTAGGACGCGCCTTCGAGTACGCCCGAAGCCTCTACCGAAGCCCGCACGTTGTAATAGTTCTGGTCGCCGACGTGGAGTACCAACGGCTCGGCGGCCTGGGCCAAGGGAACGGCGAACAACGTGCCGGTGATCAAGCGGCGCAGGCAGCGAGAGAGCTTCATGAGGGTTCCTGGGAATAAGTGGTTGGATGAGTTACATAGAACATAACGCGCTCATGGAAGGCGTTTGAAATTCTATAAACGCATAAGCTCATAGTCGGAAATCGAACAGTGTCGGGCCAGCAACAGCGACACAACAGACTGTTGCCTGGGCAACATCGCCGTTGCGTCCGGCATTCCACAGCTGCGCGAAAACCGGCCGTTTCCCGGCCGTGGCACAGAGTTTGCGATATTCCTTGGATGCAGGACTTCTTCCTGCTTGGCGATCTTTTGGAAATAAAAAAGACGCCTATTCGCCGCCTTATCTGGAGCAGCTCCATGAAATTCGACTTTCGCTTCTCGCTGGTCCGTGCCAGCCACCTGCTCAGTGCCTGCGCCCTGGCCCTGAGCTTGCAATCGCTGGCACAGGCTGCGCCCAGCGACCCCGCCGAAGTGCACCTGGACTACGCCTATTACTCACCGGTCAGCCTGGTGCTCAAGCACTTCGGCTATCTGGAAAAAGCCCTCCCCCAGACCAAGGTGAGCTGGGTTCTCAGCCAGGGCAGCAACCGCTCCCTGGAGTACCTCAACAGCGGCGGTGTCGATTTCGCCTCGTCCGCCAGCCTTGCCGCCGTGCTGAGCCGGGCCAACGGCAGCCCGATCAAATCGGTGTACGTCTACAGTCGCGCCGAATGGACCGCCCTGGTGGTGCGCAAGGACTCGCCCTACCAGACCATCGCCGACCTCAAGGGCAAGAAAATCGCCGCCACCAAAGGCACCGATCCCTATTTGTTCACCCTGCGCAGCCTGCAACAGGCCGGGCTGAAAAAAGACGACGTGGAGCTGGTGCATTTGCAGCATCCGGACGGGCGTACCGCCCTGGAGAAAGGCGACGTCGACGCCTGGGCCGGCCTCGACCCACACATGGCCGCCAGCGAAGTGCAGGCCGGCTCGCGCCTGCTGTACCGCAACCCTGGCTTCAACAGCTATGGCGTGGTCAGCGTCACGGAGAAATATGCCCAGGAGCACCCGCAAACCATCAAGACCGTCCTCGCCGCGTATGAGCAGGCTCGCGAGTGGTCGGTGCAGCATCCGCAAGCGTTGGCCACGCTGCTGGCGGACGAATCCGGACTGCCGCTCGAAGTGGCCAAACTGCAACTGTCACGCACTGACTTGGGCAGTCCGCAGTTGAGTGCCAAGGATGTATTGGCCTCCAAAGCTGCCGCGCCGATCCTGGTCTCAGAGGAATTGGTGCGTCGTGGGGTAAACGTGGATCAGGTGATCGACCAACTGCTCGACACCGGCCTGCAGCAGGCCGTGGCCCGTCAATAACCATCGCCACGCGACGTCGGGTCCGCGCCAGGCGCGAATCCGGCGTTGCCGGAGAACCCCATGAGCCGCAACAGCAATGACCTCACCGGCAAACATCTGGACGCTCGATTGGCTCTGTCCGCATCGGGCAAGATTCCCCTGTTCGACTCCGCTCGCTGGCAATTGCGGGCCAAAGGCTTGGTCCTGCCGGTGCTGATCATCGTGGTCCTGGAGATCATCGTGCGCATCGGTTGGCTGCCCTCCTACCAGATGCCGGCCCCCAGCGAGATCGCCATGACCTTGGGTGACCTGGCCGAAGGCGCGCTGTGGAAGCACATCGGCGCCAGCCTGCTGCGGGTCCTGCTGGGCTTTGCCATCGGTGCGGGGCTGGCGTTGATGTTCGCTGCCTGGGTCGGCTTGAGCCGGGAAGCCGAGGCCTACCTTGAGCCAACCTTCGCCGGCCTGCGCTCGATCCCGAGCCTGGCCTGGGTGCCGTTGCTCCTGCTGTGGCTGGGCATCGACGAAACCTCAAAAGTGGTGCTGATCGCCATAGGTGCGTTCTTTCCGGTCTACCTCAACGGCGTGGCGGCGATACGCAACATCGACCGCAAGCTCGTGGAGGTCGGCCAGATGTACGGTTTCAGTCGCCGGCGCCTGGTGCGGCGGATTCTCCTGCCGGCCGCCCTGCCCGGCCTGTTCACCGGCCTGCGCAGCGGCATGAGCCTGGCCTGGATGTTCCTCGTGGCCGCCGAACTGATCGCCGCGACCAAAGGCCTGGGCTACCTGCTCAGCGACGGTCGCGAAACGTCGCGGCCGGACATCGTGCTTGCCGCAATCATCGTGCTCGCCGTGCTGGGCAAGCTCAGCGACGGCATTCTTGCCAGCCTGGAAAAGCGCTGGCTGGCATGGCGCGACACCTTCAATGGCCAGAGCACCTAGACCAAGGATTGACCATGACCCAAGCCCTGCTGGACATCCATGTCGAGCGCAAGACCTTCGCCGCCACCACGGTCCTCGACAATATCCACCTGCAACTGCAACCAGGGGAAACCGTCAGCCTGCTGGGCCCCAGCGGCTGCGGCAAAAGCACCTTGCTACGCATCATCGCCGGCCTGGAAACGGACTTCGAAGGGCGGCTGCTCAGCCGTACCGAGCCCTTGGCGTTCGTGTTCCAGGAGCCGCGCTTGATGCCGTGGCTGACGGTGGAGCAGAACATCGGGTTCGTTGATGACGACCGTTACGACAAGGCCTGGGTCGCACAATTGATCGAGGAAGTCGGTCTCGCGGGCTTCGCCGCTGCGTTGCCCAAGACGCTGTCCGGTGGCATGGCGCAACGGGTGGCCATCGCCCGCGGGCTGTATTCGCGGCCACGGGTGCTGTTGCTGGACGAACCGTTCAGCGCGGTGGACGCCTTTACCCGGATGAAACTGCAAGACCTGTTGCTGCAATTGGCCCAGCGTCACGCCATTGCCCTGCTGCTGGTGACCCACGATGTCGACGAGGCGCTGTACCTGAGCGACCGGGTACTGGTGATGGACAACCGCCCCAGCAGCATTCGCCAAGAGTTGAGCGTGCGACTCAACCATCCGCGTGATCGCCGGGACTCGCTGCTGGCCCAGCTAAAAGCGTTGTGCCTGACCGAATTGCATCGCGCCCATGTAATTTGAGCGGGCGATTTCTAATAACGTAAATGAATTAATAAATAAACAATCAGTATTTATGGTTATAAACATAACCACGTACTCTCAACCCATCCCGTCCCATTGGTCACGACAGCGAAGTGCCTTATGAAACAGACTGACAACGTTATCGACCTCGTCCAGTACCGCAAGCGCAAGCAAGCCCAGCGACTGGCGCGGGCCATGTGGGAAATGTATGCGCGCAATGCGGGTTACCAGGCGTTCCAATGGGTCCAGGCAACCCAGCCGACCAAGACGTACCACGCGTGAGCGCCCAGGAACCCTCGCGCTTTCTGGCGAGCGCCGACGAACCCGAAGTGGATCTGAATAACCTGGAAGCCTTGGATGAAGATCCGATCTGCGAACGGGTCGCGCAGAACCTGCAACGCCTCAGAGGCAAGCGGCACCTGTCCCTCGACGCCCTCGCCCGCCAATGCGGAGTGAGCCGGGCGATGCTGGCGCAGATCGAGTCCGGGCGCAGCGTGCCCTCGATCAAGGTGCTGTGCAAGATTGCCAAGGGTCTGAAAGTGTCGGTGGCGGCGTTTCTCGAACACCGTGCCTTCGAAGGTGTGGCGGTGCTGTCGGCCAGCCAGAGCAAACGCCTGGTCAGCGCCAACGGTGCCTTTGTCAGCCGTACCCTGTTTCCTTTCGACGTGGCACGCCAATCGGAGTTTTACGAATTGCGCCTCAGCCCGCTGGGTGAGGAGCAGTCCGAGGGACACGGCCCCGGCGTCCAGGAAAACCTGGTGGTGTCCCAAGGGGTGCTGGAAATCAGCGTCAATGAGGAACGCTATCTACTTTCCACGGGCGACTCGATCCTGTTTTACGCCGACCAGCCGCACCGCTATCGCAACCCGGCCGACAGCGAAGCGGTGGCGTACCTGGTGGTGACCTACCCGGAACGCCTGGACTGAAAGCCCGGCTGCGATCAGCAGGTGCAGCACATCACTGGCATGCCATTGCAGCTCATCATCATCGGCATGCTGCAGTCGCTCATCATTTTCATCATCAGGGCGCAGCAGTTTTTCATCATGTCCATGTTCATGCCCGCCATCGGCATGACCTTGCACATCATGCAGTCGGCCATCACGGTGCATTCCATCACGCACTTCATCGATGGCATCGGCATGCCCATCATCGGCATAGGCATCATCATGCTCGACATCGGCATGGCCATGCTCGCCGAGGACATGCACATCATGCTCATGTTGCCGCAGTGCATCATCATCGGCATGCCGCAGTTCATCATCATCTGCATCATGTCGGCGCTGTTCTTGAACATGGCCATGTCCATGCCGGCGGCAGGCATCATTTTGCACATCATGCCGTCGTCCATCATTTCGCAGGTCATGGTCGCCATCATCATCGGCATGCCCATCATGGGCATCATCGGCATGTTGGCGTTCATCGGCATTTGCATTTGCATGGCGTTCATCATGGTGGTGTTTCCTGTAAGGATCGGTAGTTGGACGAAGCTGATGGGGGCGATTCTAAGCATCGGCCCGCGTCCAACAAGATGGCGATCGAACAGCTGGAATGAACGTTCAAGCAGTCTAAACGGGGCGAAGAATGCCGGTTTATCTGCCGCTGCGCGGGTATGGATTCGATTGCAGAAAATCCACAAACGACAGCTTCGATTCCACGGTCATGGATATGCAATTATCGCCTATATTAATAACCGTAAGAAATAAACGTTCTAACCTATTCACTCATCACGTTCGCATACACCGGTCGATCGATATTCCCGCCCGAAAGAATCACAGCCACCTTCTTCCCTTTCATCGCTTCGCGCTCCTGTATAAGCGCGGCGAGGGCTGCTGCCCCTGCTCCTTCGGCAAGGTTATGGGTGTCGGTGTAGTAGACGCGCATGGCCTCGGCAATTTCATGATCGTTGACCGACACGATCCGCGCCGCGCCCGCCGCATAAATGGCGAAAGCCTCGGGAATGGGTTTGCGTACCGCAAGGCCGTCGGCAAAGGTATTCGCCGAAGCGGTCTCGCAAAGGGTTCCCGTCTCGAACGAAGACTTCGCCGCCGTCGCCTCGCTGGACACCACCCCAACCACCTGGGTTTTCAAGTCCAGGGCATCGCGGGCGGCGATCACTGCGCATATGCCCGAGCCACAGCCTATGGGCACGTAGACGGTGTCCAGGTCCGGCACAGCCTCGAACAATTCAAGGGCGTAGGTCGCCACGCCTTTGACCAACTCGCTGTGGAACGGCGGCACCAGGAACAGATCATGCACCTGCGCCAGGCGTGCCGCCTCGTCTCGGGCCTCATCGAAATCGCGGCCATGCTCGACCACTTCGCCGCCGAAGCCACGCATGGCAGCGTTCTTTTCCAGTGAATTGCCATTGGGCACCACGATCAAGGCTTTCAGCCCCAGTGCGCTGGCCGCCAGTGCCAGGCTCTGGCCATGGTTGCCCCGAGTCGCCGTGACGATGCCCTTGACCTGAGGGTGTGTGCGTTTGAGCCAGTGCATGAAAGTCAGGCCGCCGCGCACCTTGAAAGCACCGGTGGGTGTGTGGTTTTCATGCTTGACCCATACCGTGCAGCCAAGCCGTTGTGCCAATAACGGCCAGGCGTATTGCGCGGTTGCGGGCATGAATTGGTACACGTGGCGTGCCGCCTGTTCGATATCGTCGCGCGTCAGTTTGTGCATGGCTGTGCCTCCTGGTTTTTGCCCAGTCTAGCCACGGGCATCACAGGCCGGCTTTCAAAAAACCGACCTGACTTTTATGCCCGGTCTTCACTACTATGGCGCTCATGAGCCATCGAAATCGCCAGCCGCCCCTCCCGCCAGAACCGGTCCGTCGGATCGAGGCAGGGCCTTGGGCGATCGAATTGCTGCCCGGCTGCGCCTACGCCACCCGCTATGTAGCGACCCAGTCGGCGATCGGTTTTGCCTTCGACAGCCAGCGCGGCCGGCACGCCATTGGCAGCGACCGGGTGCTGCCGTTCGAGGCCATGCCCAATGGCCTGGCGTTTGTCCCGGTCGGGTGTGATGTATTTTCCGAGTCGCCCATGGGCGGCGAATACCTGCGGCTCATGCGCACCGACGGCGCTACGCTGGAGGGACCGCATGCATTCAACAACCGTATCGACCAACAGGCCATTGCCCTCGCCCTGCGAATGCGCCGCGCGCTGTTGCATCCCGGCGTCGAGGACGATTGGGAGGCCTGGGCGCTCGGGTTGGCGCTGCGGGTGAAGGGAAGCGAAACCTCTCCGGCCTCCTCGCCAGCGTCCATCACCGGCAACCGGATGCGCCTGCTCGACGAATTCATCGATGCCGGCCTCGAAGGCCCGCTGGAGGTGCAGGCGATGGCTGACCTGCTGGGGTTGTCCGAAGGGTATTTCATGCGGGCGTTCAAACATGTAACCGGCAAGAGCCCACACAGTTACCTGATCGACCGACGCCTCGCCAAGGCCAGGGCCCTGATGCGCGACTCAACCGCCAGGCTGAGCGAGATCGCCCACACCTGCGGCTTCAATTCCCAGGCGCACATGACCACGGTGTTCAAGCAACGCCTGGGCATCAGCCCGGCGCGGTTGCGTAG
The DNA here is from genome assembly GCF_001269755.1 of Pseudomonas sp. Q12-87. Lineage (NCBI taxonomy): Bacteria > Pseudomonadati > Pseudomonadota > Gammaproteobacteria > Pseudomonadales > Pseudomonadaceae > Pseudomonas > Pseudomonas sp. Q12-87. Next base: position 200,444 of record NZ_LHVI01000020.1, read on the forward strand.
ATAACCGTGACGAGCCGGGCAATCGGCTGATGCCAATCATTCGGCGACTAAATCCGGCTTCAAATCAAATTGCCATCAGATGGCCTTGCAAATATACGTTGGCCGTCTAGATTCAACCCTGTCTCCCACCACTTCATGAACCGCATCTAAACCAGCCCCTCGGGCGAGGCGTCCATCGACCTAAAACATACACTCGGCGTTGCTTTCAATTACTGACATGGAATCAGTCATAACAACAAGAGGGATGCTTGATGAAGCATGGCCGTGGGTATCGTTTGCTCTCGCAAAGAGGAGCAGCCGGACATTTCTGGCTGTCACTGGTTTGCTTTTCTGGCCTGGTGATCGCCAGCTTCCTGTTGTTCGAACAACAGATCCAGGATTTCCTGGCCCATCTCAACCTGTACCTGCCCTCCACACCCTCGCAGAAATTCAACCTGGCGCTGCTGCTGATCGCCCTGCTGGCACTGGACGTGGTGCTGCCGGTCCCATCGAGCATGGTCGCGCTGCTGGCCGTGGCCATGCTCGGCAGCCTGGGGGGTTACCTGGCGATTTTCATCGGGCTGTGCCTTGGCGCCGGACTGGGCTATGCGCTGGGCGCCGGCTATCTACGCCTGCTATCCGGCCGCCTGGGCCTGCATCAGCGCCAACCGGGGCAACTGGCCTATCGGTTGGGCACGCTCTCGCTGATCTGTCTGCGCGGCGTGCCGGTCCTCGCGGAAACATCGGTCGTCGCCGCCGGCATGCAACGCTATCCACTGCGCCCGTTCATCCTGGTCACCACGCTGGCCAACGCCGGTCTCGCGTTGGCCTACACCGCCATCGGCGCCTTCCTCGTCGAACAGAACGCGTTGCTGGTGACGCTGCTCGCCAGCATGGTATTGCCGGGGCTTTTTATCGCTGGTTACAGCCTGTTCAAGTCCCTGCGCCGGCACGACGCGGACCCACCCTTGCACGGACGCTTCAAGGTCAGCTACGACTACCCGGTGCTGTTTACCGATCATCTGTTCGATCCGCTCAATCCCTGCCTGCACCACCAACTCATGGCTGGGCACAGGGGGCCGGTGACGGTGCTGGTATTCGCCGATGAACAGTTGCTGCAAAGCGCCCCGCAACTGCCCGTGCAAATCAACGCTTACTTCGCCAGCCATTTCCCGGATCTGCATCTGCAGGCCCCGACAATCGCGGTCCCAGCCGGCGAGTCGAGCAAGGATTCGCAAGTGTTGCAACGCCTGTATAGCGACATGCTGCAGCATGGGTTGGACCGGCATTGCTATGTGCTGGCCCTGGGCGGCGGCGCAGTGCTGGATGCGGTGGGCTACGCCTGCGCGACGTTTCACCGCGGCATTCGCCTGATACGTATCCCCAGTACGGTGCTCGCCCAGAACGACGCCGGTATCGGTGTGAAAAACGGCATCAATGCCTTCGGCCAGAAGAACCTGCTGGGAGCGTTCTACCCCGCCACCGCCGTCATCAACGACTTCCAATTGCTCACCAGCCTGACCCGACGCGACCAGATCGCCGGGCTGGCCGAGGCTGTGAAGGTGGCGCTGATCAAAGACCAGGTTTTTTTCCAATGGATGGAGCAACAGGCCGACGCCCTCGCCCATTTCGATCATCCAGCCAGCCGCTACGCGATCCGCCGCTGCGCCGAATTGCACCTGGCGCACATCACAGGCGCCGGTGACCCGTTCGAGCGCGGCAACGGGCGCCCCTTGGACTACGGGCACTGGGCCGCCCACAAACTGGAAAACCTCAGCCACCATCGGCTACGCCACGGTGAAGCCGTCGCGGTGGGCATGGCCCTTGACGGGCTCTATGCCAACGCCCTGGGGTTGTTGAGCGACAGCGACACCGAACGGCTGCTGCATCTGCTGCTCAAGCTCGGTTTCTGCCTGAACCCGCCGGAACTGACCTTGAAAGACGCCCAAGGGCGCTCGCAGGTTTTGCTCGGGCTGGAGGAGTTCCGCCAGCATCTGGGCGGCCAACTCTCCATCCCCATGCTCAACCGGATCGGTGAGTCGGTGGACGTGCACGAAATCGATACCGCACGAATGGAGCAGGCGCTACAGCGGCTGTCCACCCAGGTCGACCTTGGACTTTCCCTGAACGAGGGGTGTGCGCAATGAGCCAGGCGTCGCTGGACCTCAAGGCCTGGATGACCCTCGGCCGCGTGTCCAACCTGCCCACGGTGTGGACCAATACCCTGGCCGCCGCCCTGTTGGCCAGCAGCGCCGGCGGCTTGGCACCGCCGTCTTCCCTGGTGTGGATCCTGCTGTTGGCAGCATTGTCGCTGCTATACCTGGCCGGTATGTTGCTGAATGATCTGTTGGACGCCGACTGGGACCAACAACATCATAATCCGCGGCCGATTGCCCTGGGCCTGGTCAGCCGCCAGCAAGTACGGTTGGCCACGGCGTTGCTGCTGGTGCTGGCCGCGGCCTCGCTGCTGGGCCTGAGCCGGCTGATCGAGCAGCCGCACTGGCTGGTCGGCAGCGCCATCCTGCTGGTGAGCTGCATCCTGGGCTACAACCTGCTGCACAAGAAATACGCCCACAGTGTCTGGCTGATGGGTGCCTGCCGCTCGGCGCTCTACCTCACCGCAGCGGCAAGCCTGGCGGTGCCGGCGCAACCGATCTGGCTCTGTGCCCTGCTGCTGGGCGTCTACATCAGCGGCCTGACCTACCTGGCTCGCCAGGAACACCGCAACCAACTGATCAGCCGCCTGCCCCTGTTGCTGATGCTGAGTCCGCTCGCCCTGGCGATCTATAGCGACAACGTCTGGTTTTGGCCGGTGTTACTGATATGGCTCGGCTGGTTGGGCTGGCATTACTGGCGCAACCTCGCCAACCCGCGGCAACGACAGGTCCGCGCCTTTATCGGCGCAGGCCTGGCGGCCCTGCCGCTGTTCGATGCCCTCGTGCTGGCCGTGGCTGACCAACCATTGGGCAGCCTGCTCTGTGTACTGGTGTTTTTCCTGCTCCCTCATTTCCAGCGCTGGGTCAAACCAACATGAACACGGACCTCACGGCGCAGGCATCGCCGGCCCTCCAAATGCGCCACGACTGCCTGAACACGCAACGCCAAAACTTCACCCATCCGCTCGATGAAATCGAACGGCGCTGGTGGCGTCAGGCCCAAGAGCAGCTTGCCCAACGCCCGGACGCCAACACCGCAGCGCGCTTGAGCAGCCAATGCAAACGCAACCTCAAAGAGTGTGCGCTGCCCGACAGCGAGGGCTGGAGCAACGTGCAACTGGCGCGGGCATTGATGTTGGCCCAAGTGCTGGAGCAGCAGCCCCTCGGCGAACAAGTGCCCTTGCTACGCCAGTTGTTCCTGTGGGGCGACGATCAGGAAAAGATCGCCACCTTGAAAGCCCTCGATTGGTTCGATAGCCGTGGGGTGTGCGTCGACCTTGCGCTTCAGGCCGGGCGCACCTGCAACAGCCAGGTGTTCGCCGCCCTCGCCCTGGACAACGCCTACCCGTCGCGTCATTACGACGAACGAGCCTTCAACCAACTGGTGTTGAAGGCGCTGGGCATGGGCCTCGATGTGCGGCGCCTGGTCGGCCTGCCGCACCGACAAGGCGTCACCCTCAATCAATTGGCCCTCGACCTGCTGGACGAACAACTCGCCGCCGAACGAACGGTGTCCGCCGGCTTGCCCCACGTGATCGCCTTCGACCTGCTGAGCCCGGCGCAACGTCAGCGCCTGGCCGGCCTGAGCCAGCAACAACGCTTGCCGCTGCAATGGCGGGTTCACCTGGACGGCCCTTCGCCGAACTGATGCCCCGCCCGTCCCTGCCCATACGACGAGGATTCACCATGCTCAAGTACTTCGACCCGCACATCCATATGGTCAGCCGCACCACCGACGACTATCAGAACATGGCGGCCGCCGGCATCACCGGGATCATCGAGCCGGCTTTCTGGCAGGGCCAGGCCAGGACCAGTGTCGGCAGCTTCATTGACTACTTCGACACACTGCTGGGCTGGGAGCGTTTTCGCGCCAGCATGTTTGGCATTCATCACTTCTGCACCATCGGCCTGAACCCCAAGGAGGCCAACGACCTGTCGGTGGCCAATGAGGTGCTCGAGATACTGCCGCGCTACCTGGTGAAGGACGGTGTGGTGGCAGTGGGCGAAATCGGCTACGACGACATCACGCCGGAGGAGGATCGCTTCCTCGCCGCTCAATTGGAGCTGGCCCGGCAATTCAATCTGCCGGTGCTGGTGCACACGCCGCACCGCGACAAGATCGGCGGTACCAAACGCACCCTTGCGGTCATTCGCGAGGTCGGTATCGCCGAACATCTGGTGATCATCGACCACCTCAATGAACTGACACTGCCCCTGGTGCTGGACAGCGACTGTTGGCGCGGCCACTCCATCTACCCCAACACCAAGATGTCGGAACAGCGCATGGTCGCCCTGCTGCAGCAGTACGGCACCGAAAAAATGGTCGTCAACAGCGCCGCCGACTGGGGCATCAGCGACCCGCTCAAGGTGCCCAAGACCGGCCAGGCGATGCTGACGGCCGGCTTCAGCGAAGCCCAGGTCGAGCAAGTGCTGTTCCATAACCCGGTGGACTTTTTTGCCCAGAGCGGCCAGTTGGACAAAGCCTTGGTCGGCACGCCCCTGCCTATCGACCAGCGGCGGCAGTGGCAGGAAAACTCGGCCCTGCGCGGCCAGGAGCCGGTGATCAAATGAGCGCTGCCATGGGTTGGACTGCCACGCAGATCGGTTATTGCAGCAACGTGCACCCGACCCATGACCTGGGCGGGCTGCGTGCATCCATCGACCGGCATTTCCAGACCGTACGAACCCTGCGCGGGCTGGACAGGCAGGACAGCGGAATGTGGATCAGCGCCCGCGCCGCCGCCGAACTCCAACACGCCTCGGCACGCACCGACTTCCTCGACCTGCTGCAACGCAGCGGGCTGCGCCTGACCTCGCTCAACGGGTTTCCCTACGGCCAGTTTCACCAGGGCGCAGTGAAAGCCGACGTCTACCGGCCCAGTTGGGCCGCCCCCCAGCGGTTGGCGTACAGCATGGACCTGGCCCGGTTTCTCGCCCAGGCCCTGCCAGCGGACTGTCACCAGGGGGTGATCTCCAGCGTGCCGCTGGGCTACGCCGCCCATTGGAGCCCGACGTTGCAGCAACAGGCCGAGCAACAACTGCGCGAGCTCACCGCCGCGCTGGCCCGGCTGCAACGGGAGACGGGCAAGAAAATCCTGGTCTGCCTGGAGATGGAGCCCGATTGCGTGCTGGAAAACACCGACCAAGCCATCGCCTTCTTCCGCCACTGGCAGGCCATGGACCCACACCATGAACATCTGGCGTTGTGCTTTGACGTCTGCCATCAGGCGGTGATGTTCGAAAACTGCTATGAATCGCTGGCCCGGCTGCGTCAGGCCCAGGTCCCCATCGGCAAGATCCAGCTGTCCAACGCCCTGATCTGTCGCCTGCCTCAAGATGCCCAGCGCCGCGAGCACGTACTCAAGACATTGAGCAGCTTTGCCGAGCCGACCTACCTGCATCAAGTGAAGGCACGCGATGGCCAGTCCCCATTATCGGCCTGGCCGGACCTGCCCGCAGCCCTGGATGAGCATGAGAATAACCAGTTTTCCCACCCCGAATTGAGGATTCATTTCCACATCCCGCTGTTCAGCGAGCAATTGCTGTTGCCGGAACTCAGCGGCAGCCAGATTGCCCTGTCGCAGACCTTCGACTTCCTCGCGGACCATGGGGATTTTCGCCCGGTACTCGAAGTGGAAACCTACAGTTGGGGCGTCCTGCCCAGCCAGTTGCGCCCCACCACCGAGCACGCTCAACTCCAGGGAATCGTGGCCGAACTGCGTTGGGTCGAAGAGCAACTACGGCAGCGGCAGTTGCTGCAGCCCCATGGGCTGGAGGCCTGCGCCGATGTCCTCTGAACAGCCTTGTCAGCCGCTGCTGCTGATTAATGTGGTCGGTCTGACGCCCGCCTTGCTCGGGGATGCGACGCCGCACATCAACGCCCTGTTGAAGACCGCAAAAATGGCCACGTTGCAGCCGGTGTTCCCGGCCGTCACGTCTACAGTGCAGGCCTCGATCCTCACCGGATTGCCGCCATCGGAGCACGGCATTGTCGGCAATGGCTGGTATTTGCGCGATCAGGCCGAAGTGCGTTTCTGGCTGCAACCCAACGCGTTGATCCAAGGGGAAAAGGTCTGGCAGACCATCAAGCGCCAGCGGCCCGGGTTTCGCTGCAGCCAGTTGTTCTGGTGGTACAACATGTATGCGGATGTGGACGCTGCCATCACCCCGCGACCGCACTACCCGGCTGATGGCCGCAAGGAGTTCGGCCTGTATTCGACGCCGGCCTCGTTGCACGAGCGTATCGAACAGCAGATCGGCAAGTTTCCCTTCCCGGGCTTCTGGGGCCCGGCGGCCGGCATCGCCTCAAGCCGCTGGATCGTCGACTGCGCCATCGCTGAATTCCAGCTCGACCGCCCCGATCTGCAATTGATCTACCTGCCCCACCTCGACTATAGCCTGCAACGCCTGGGGCCCGATCACCCGTCGATCGCCGACGAGGTGCGGGCCATCGACAGTGAGGTGGGCCGTCTGCTCGCCTTTGCCCAGGCCCAAGGCGCGGCGGTGATGCTGCTGTCCGAATACGGGATCGAGGCCGTCACGCAGTCCGTTTCCATCAACCGAGTGTTGCGGGCCGAAGACCTGTTGCAGGTGCGCCAATCATTGACCTGGGAATTGCTCGATCCTGGTGCCAGTGCGGCCTTTGCCGTGGCCGATCATCAGATCGCGCATATCTACGTGAAACAGGCGCAGGACATACCGCGTGTCAAGGCGCTGTTGCAGCGCCAGAGCGGCGTCGAACGGGTGCTGGATAAAACCGAGCAACGGGCCTGGCAGCTTGATCATCCTCGCAGCGGTGAGCTGGTGGCCGTGGCCGCAGCCGGTTACTGGTTCGATTACTACTACTGGTTCGACGATCGCAAGGCCCCGGATTTTGCCCGCACCGTGGACATCCATCGCAAGCCGGGCTACGACCCGCTCGAGCTGTTCGTCGACCCGGCCATTCGCTTCCCGAAATTGAAAGTGGCGCGCCGTCTGCTGCAGAAAAAGCTCGGCTTTCGCTACTACATGGACCTGATTCCACTGGACACCCGCCTGGTCCGCGGCAGCCACGGTCGGCTGCCCGCGAGTAAAACGACAGGCCCGCTGCTCATCACTAATTGTGATCTGCCGTTGCCACAGCACCTTGCGGCCACGGCGGTGAAGCAACTGCTCCTCGAACATTTCCTGGGGCACCCTCATGCCGATACGGCGAATGCCAAGGAGCTTCCATGCGGCGAGCCATTTCCATCACTGTTCTAAGTGCCCTGGCCGGTTTGGCCCAGGCACAGAACGCCAATAACTTCAATTGCAGCAACTTCCTGCAATTTGGAGCCGACATCAACACGACCCGGAAGGCGTTTACCGACAGCCCCGAGACCATGGCCTGGAACTGGTTCGTCTGTTTGAACCAGTCCGACGCCAAGGGTTACAGCCGTCAGTGGGAGCTGTTCAAGCCTTCCGATCAGGTCTATCTGGCCAATGGCGCCAACCCCGGTTCGTATGACAGCCGCATGAAGCCACCGAGCGAGGTGCTCAGGCAAGCCAAAGCCCTGGGGCTGGACCCGAACCGTCTCCTGCATAACATCAACGCCGTACAGCAGGTCGACGGCCTGAGCCTGGCCATGGGCGGCGTTGCCGTGCCTGCCGCACAACAAGGTCACGTAGTGCGCTTTCAACTGCTGATGGGCCAGGACACCTACGACTACATCGTAAAAACCAATGTCTACAACGTGAATGGTCAAGAGGCCCTGACAAGCAACCTGAACTTTCCGGTCACGGCCTGGGAGTTGAAAACCGCCTGGCTGTGGATCGGCACGGACGCGAACTACAAGAAGCAGCTGGAAAAAGATGGCTACTACGTGGCCCAGGCCTACTACGCCGTGGGCACCGGGTACAAGGTCGGCTATGCGGCGTTGAGCGGTTTGCATGTGGTCAACAAACTGAACCCCGACTGGGTCTGGACCACCTTCGAAAATCTCAACAACCCCAAGTACACCGTGAACAAGGACTATCCGCCTGCGCCGATGACAAACAGCACCGGGCCGACAGCGGACGCCAAACCGGTCAACGCCCGGTTCCAGGCCAATAACCCGACGCTGTCGAAGTACCAGTTGATCGGCGTGCAATTCCAGCCCATTACCCAGGTCCTGGCTAACTCGCAGTTGGAGTCGGCATTCCAGGACACTTCGTCCTGCCTGGCTTGCCACGGCACCGCCGCCTACTCGAAGAACAACGGTTACTTCAGTTTCGCCATCCCGACCTCAGGCGGTCTCACCTATCCCACTACACCGCTGCCGGAGAAGGCCTTCGTCGGCTACAAAAAATTGGATTTTGTCTGGTCGTTGAAACACGCCCAGTGGCAACGCTAAGGAGAGCACGACATGAGCATATTGAATTTCCCCCGCATCTACCTCAACGGCGAGATGTTCTGGAACCCGCCGACGGCCAACAACAATGACATGTTCCCGCTGTACGACGCGGTCAACATGGACATCAACTGGCCGTTCGTGAAGCACTTCGGCATCGACCCCCACAATGCCCCCGACAGGCTGATGCCATGGACTCTCTCGACGCAGTACATGGCCGACATGCCGATCTATGTGCAACAAGTGCCAGGCAATATCAATCCGAAGCATGACCCGTACATGCCCGCCGAATGGGATCTGTTCGGTGATAACGGTTGCGGTCTGGTGAACTACGGGAAAACCACCTCGACCATCATCGGTGGCGAGCTGCAGGCCAATACCTATATCGATCAGGATTCGCTGATCGGCGCGCAATACCACTTACTCGGCAGCCCTCTGGGCAGCTCCGCCCCGACCCCGGCGCGCTTCGTGGACATCAGCCCATGGCAGAACACGTTCACGGCATTGTATTTCGACAAACTGGTGCTGGGGGATACGTCCTGCGGCCTGACCCTCAACCGCAAGTATCGGATGATGGACCGCTTCCTGAACTTCAATTGGGGAGCCCTGGGTAGCCTGGTGAACATCAGCACCACCTGGCAGACCTGCTTTCCGAAGGAGAACCTGGAATGGGCGATTGGCAGCTCGCGTCTGCTGGCCAACCTCCAGCAGCAGATGACGCAGCAAGGGGCACAGGGTCTGATGTTCCGATTTTCAACCTACCTGACCTGCTACGACAAGAACGGTGTGTTCAACGATTACACGCAGCGCCCCAACACCCGTTCCAACCACCCGGACATCATGGCGAAAGTGCGTGACCTGTACAGGGAAGGTTTGAACAACGTCAACCAGATTTTCTTCAACCCCGCCTACAGCCGCACCTCGGCGGTGCTCGGTCTGTGGCTCGCCAACGAATACCCCACCGCTCCCGCCGGGGTCCGCCTGGTACCCACCCAGCCAATCTCGGTCGTTCAACCGGGTCCCGATGGAAATCATAGTGTCCCATTGGGGGTGATCTCGGCGCAGATCAACGGTAATACCCTGTCGCTGGACCTGAGCAACACGTTCCCGTGTTATCCCGTGGACCCCGCAGCCGACATCCTGGTCCCTGAGAAATTCCACGCCGGAGACTACCTGTTGGGCGTGCGCCAGAAGGGACGGTTCATGGCGGGGATCGGCTTCGGCTTCGATAAATACCAGCAATCGGCTTTCGAGCTACGTTCAGGCATCCTCGACCTCACGCTCAACCCCGAAGCCAAGGCACTGCTGCAGTCCGGTCCTCTGCTGCTGCAACAGCGCATCCCGGCCGCCCCTCCGAAGATGGCCGCCGGCCAGCAACTGTGGACCGCGGAAGTCATCGAGAGCGGCAGCTTCATCGATGTCGGTGACCGCAAGACGCTGAGCATCATGGTGCAGAAAAATGGTCTGCCGGCCGTCAACACCACGCTGTATGTGGCGGAGTACGGCAATCCCTACATGGTGACCAGCAGCCATTACTACCTGGCTTTCAGTAATGCGGCCGATTTCACGCTGTTCTACGACTACCCGTCGGCCCGTATCAACAATACAGCCAACCTGCCGCAGTTCATCGACGCACCTAAGGTCGCCCTCTATCGAAGCACCGGCAGCGGTCGCCGGCTGACCGACCTGCAGGACGTGCCCGAACCCGTGGGCAACCCGGTCGGGTATCAAGACTTCCTCAGAACGTCCGGTACCCCGGTCGCCGTCGACCTGCGCCCCTGCCTGGTCTTCGACAAAGGCATCAATGGCACCGGTACACTGCAGGACAAGAAGGCCAGCAGCGTCAGTTACTCCTACGCCGTCATCACCACCAACGCCCAAGGCATCGCCCAGATAGGCTGCCGGGCAGTGGCGCCAGGCTTCCCTACCTTGCGCTTCTTCGTGCAGGAGAACGGCAAAAAACCGGCCATTCCGTTCAGCTTCCCGATCACCCAGGCCTACGTCGACTTCCTCGCACCGATACGGGTGCTGCCACTGGACATGCAGTTGCAACAGGACTTCATCGACACTTGGAACGCCATCTACGAGAAGACAAACGCTCCAGAGCTGCTGTGGGACAAGTTCATTTATCCAAAGATCCTGCAGACCTTCTATTACCTGTACCCCATCATGAACAAGTTCATGCCGCTCAATTCCCGGACGCGCGTGGAGGGCGCAGTCGACCAATTGATCTTGCTGATCAGCAAGGATTACCAGGACCAGAGCACCCTTGCGATGCCCATCACCCGGGACATGTCCCAAAGCCGCCGCGCCGTCCTGGAGCTGTGGGCCAAGCGCCTGGTGAAATTCAACTATCCGCCCAAGAAACTCAGCATGAGTGACTACAACGGCCTTTGACGATTTCGCCCAGGATCACCGGGTGGCGAGCCCGCCGCCCGGCACTGCACAGGAGTGTCGATATGAAAGCCTGCATTTTGAACCGACTGTTGTTACTGATCCTGTTGTTCAGTCCGGGGCTCTTTGCCCAACAGGACAGCGGCGTGGTGTACTTCACCATGGGCGTGCACAACACCGAGGGTTGCAACGAACAGAACGGCAATTGCATCGCCAAACGTACCCCGGGCGAGCCTTCCGATCCGTTTTTCCCGGCGGCCTGGATCAGCGACTGGACCATGTACCGGGTAATGCACAACTACGAAAAAAACCCGCCGCCCTACAGCAATCCCCCGGCCACGCTGACACCGGCGGACTACACCGTCTCCCGGGGCACCAGCTATTACGACACGGCTTATATCCCGGCCGATGGCGACGGCTTCGGGGCGATGATGGAGCACTACGAGAAATACTGCCTGCCGATCTTCCCGATCAAGAACAACAACTACACCTGCTCCTTCGTGTCCCTGGGCAACAAGGCGTACTTCCTGACCTACCCGCAAGATCGCCCCAAGGACATGCCAGCCTGCTGCATGTTTTCGCCGATGAATCATCCGCCGCGGCAAGACTTCATCCAGCACCTGCCCTACAGCGCCGCGCGCAGCAAAAACCTCGATGGCAGCGTGCAGGCCTACGCCCTGGACCTGGACTCGCCGCAAGGTCCGATCCTGTTCGGCTATGCCTTCTACAAGAAAATGTCCGGACAGCCGCTTTACCGGCAGCCCCAGTCGTTCTTTTTCTCCGGTGACGCCAGCGTCGCCAACGCCCCTATCGTCAGCCAGAACTACACCCACTTTCGCATCGCCAAACCCGACCCTGCCAAGACCTGGGCGCAGGTGGCCGCGATGTGCCCGGCAAATCCTCCGCCCTGCCAACTGTTCGAGCCGCCGGCTTCGCAGGGCAACGGCCAGAAGGCCCAGTGGAACAAGCTCATGCAGCGCAAACCCTGACCCCGTCGAAGGATCGCCATGAAAACCACAATCCGTTTCACCCTGATACTGCTGGGCCTGGCCAGCCTGCCGGGCCTGGCACTGGAGCAGTCCCAGCAAGCCACGCCGTCAGCGCTCGCCACGAATCTCAATTGCCAGCCTCCCAGCTCAGCACCAACCGCCACAGCCAGTCAGGACCTGTTCGATCAATACAGCTGGCAGCTGTTCATAGCGCTGAACTGGCCCGTCCAGGCGGGGCAGCGCGGCGATCCCGACTGCAGCAAACAACCGGGGGACCCTGGCTACACCGTCTGGCAGACCTACAAGACCGTGGAAGAAATCTTCCTGCCACAGGGGGCTGATCCAGGCCCATGGAACACCCCGCAGCTTGCCAAGAGCCTGGGCATCATCAACATCGCCGCGCTGAAAAACAGCAGCCAGGTGAATGCCGTCGACCAAGCCGTCGGCGGCTGGCTGATCGACCAGGCCGGCAACCCGACGTACTACGACATCTCCGCCAACGAAACCTCCTACAACTACATCGTTGCCAACAGCTTCTACAACGCCGCGGTGGTTTCCAAGGCCAGCAACATCCTCTTCCCCAATGGCGTTATCGAGGTCAAATCGAGCTGGCGCATCCTCACCCCCCATGACAACGCCAGCCACTACCTGACCATGCTCGCCCGCGTGGCCACGTTCGACGACCAGGGCCAGCGCACGGGTGTCACCGAGGCCTACCTGGGCCTGGTGGGCCTGCACATCATCACCAAGGTGAACGGCTATCCGCAGTGGATCTGGTCGACGTTCGAGCAGATCGACAACGTCCCATCCAAGGCACTGGTGAACGGTCAATGGGTTGACCAACCGACTTCCGGCATCGCCTATTCCTACTTCAACGCCACCGCGCCCCCTGCCACCCTCAACCAATCGCCCTGCGACTGGCAGACCCAAGGCACACATCTTGTCTGCGTGCCGAAACCCGGCACCACGTTCCAGACCCCGAACCCGCTCAACCGGTTTACCCCGATCGCTGACATCACCAATGGCGTCAACAGCCGTTACCGCAGCGACCCGGGGCTGCAACGAAGCGCCTTGAAGTACTACCAGCTCATCACCACCCAGCGCCCGTTGATGCCGGACAATCCCAGCAACCCGCTGGGCCAGCCGACACCCGCCCTTTCGGCCAACGTGACCATGGAAAGCTACATCCAGCCCAACAGCAGTTGCATGAATTGCCACTCGATGGCGACACCGGTCAAAAGCCCCTACAAGGCCGATTATTCCTACCTGTTCAAATTCGCCAACGCACCTGCCGCCAAAACCACCCAGGACGGGAAATAGATCATGAGCATTCTCAATGGACCACGGCTGAACTTCTGGGGCGGTATCCGCACCGACGTCAGCGTCCCGAACAACTCGCGCACCATTGCTTATGACGGCAATCCGGCATGGCCGCTCTTCGACCTGACCACCTCGACCGTGGCGCCGAGTGCCCAGTCCTGCACCGACGATCAACTGAACGACATCATCAATACCCCCCAAGGCAAGGACAAATACACCCTCGGTGGCTGGAACCACTACGGGCAGCACGTCGTCGACATGCAGAACGCCTTGATCAGCTCCCAGGGCAATCCAGGCAGCATCAACACCACCGGCGACCTGGTGGGCCAGGCCGTGTACCTGCTCGGCTCGGTGGATCCGGTAACCGGCCAGGGCCCCGTTTCCGGCCCGATGATGGTGGACCTGGACCCCACCGCCTCGACAACGACCCAGATCTTCGTCGGCGGCCTGCAGATCGGTGGCAACGACAACATCCAATTGCTGATCCGCAGCAATACCGTGTGCAACAGTTTTGACGTGGAGGGACGTGTGCTGTTGCCGGCGAAAATGGACGCGCCAGGATCGTTCCACGCCAGCGGCACGTTCCAGTTGACGTTCCCCTTGAGCAGCATCGTCAGTTGGAACCAGAACAGCAGCGGCCTGCGCTCGATCATCCAGGCACCGGGCGCGACGGGCATCGTCCTGCGTTTCGTCATGTTCGAAATGTGCCCCACGATGACCACCGCCCAACTGGACGCCGATTACGCCGCCGGTAAATACACCCCCAACCCCAGCATCGGCCGTGTCATCGGCACGTTGGCCCCGGCCTTCGCCGACGAGCCGCTGAACTGCCAGCCGGGCCGGCAGTTGGTCAACCAGGATACGAGCAATGCCGGCTATGCCGAGCTAGGCACCAACGGCTACCTGAGCATCGACATGGTGAATGTCATTCCGAAGGAAACCTTCAGGGCCGTCAGGGACGACATCACCAGCCCTATCGGGCCCAACGCGAACTATGGCCCCGTGACTATCAGCGCAGGCACTACCGTGTTGGCCACCCTCGAGCCGACCAGCTCTCCCCTGCTCGACTACTACGTCTATGGCGGTATCGTCGACCTGCCCATGACCGCCAGCCAGAAGCTGGCGGCACAGAGCACCGTCCTGACGATCAGTGCGCCTGGCAAGGTTGCCAACACCACTTTGCAAGCCACGGAATCGCCCTATCGGCTCTACGCCGACCAGCGCAACGTCTACCTGGAGGACTACGCCAACGGCCTGTCGATCACCCTTCAAGTCAGATTCCTGGGCGGCCCCGTCCCCGCCACGACCGAAATCGGCCTGCAAGCGTCGGCGATTGCATCGTATGACGAGCCGCAATATTGGGACTTCCTCGATTTCCCGGCCTCGCTGAGCGTAACCGCCGGTCAGCTCTCAGTCAGTTTTCCAGTGAGCCTCAAGTCCAATAGCGCCGCCCAGGCGGGTTTCGTCGCCCTGACCTGCACGGCCAATGGTCTTGAAAGCAGCAGTTATTTCACCAACTTTCGCAAATACGCGCAGGCCGACTTCGGCATTCCCAAGGGCACCATCATCACCTGGCCGCTGATGTACCCCAACGTCCTGCGTTTTCACTACCTGGCGTTCCCCGCCATGTCGCGCTACATCCCGCTGAATCAGCCCGACGCCATCATGGGCGCGAAGAACCCGATCCTCGCCCGCACCTCCGATGCCTACAAAGGCACTACGCTGTTCATGCCCGTGGTGCGCTCGATGTCGCCTTGCCAGCGGGCACTGCTGCGGGCCTATCTCACCGGTGAACCGTGGCAAGCACCGCAATGAAAGCGTCCCCTTTTTGTTCATGGAGAGAACCTATGCCCGCGCCCCTGCATATCCCCGCCCAGCCGGGCGAAACCTTGCGCCCGAGCACAATCATCGCCGAGGACCTGCTGAACCCTCGTGGCCTGTGCCTGGAGGCCGACGGCAGCCTGTTGTTCACCGAAGCCGGCACGGGGCTGCCCGACCAGCCCTTCAGCGGCCGCATCAGTCGATTGCGAGCGGATCCGCACCAACCGGGCGCCTATCTGCCCCGCGAAACAGTCGCCGATGGTTTTCGCGCCATGAACATGCAGGCGCGCATGATGCGTGATGAAATCATGGGCGTGTCGGACGTCGCTTTCGGTGACGGGCGCTGCCTGGTCAGCCAGACCGATTATGTCGAGGGTTCCAAGCTGCTGGACCTGCAATACACACCGCCCGAACCGGTGTTCCATAGCCGTGGCAACCTGAATGCGCTGTGCTATCACCCGACCCGCCGCAGTTGGCTCGCGGTCAAGCCCGATACCAATCAGTTGGTGGAGTTCGCCACCGGTCAGGTGGAGCGCGTGTTGGCCGAACTGCCCGAACTGGACCAAGGCCAGGAAGCCGTTCCCGTTACGCTGGTGTATGAACCGGCGACGGACGCCGTGCTGATCAGCCTGTTCTCGGGAGAACTGCACGACGACCCGGCCCGCAAGGGCATCGACTTCGCCGAGAAGGCAGGCCAGGTGGTTCGGGTATGGCCCGCCACCGGCGAGATCGACGTCTTGATACGCGGCCTGCAATTGCCCACCGGGTTAGCGCTGCGCCCCGACGGGAACCTGTTGGTGCTGGAACTCTGCGAGGGCCTGCAACAGCCCTTGCCGCCCGACTGGAATGGCGAACCCTTGCATGGCGGCTTTACCCGCTTCAGCGGGCGATTGCTGGGCTGCAACTTGCCAACGGCCCAGGTCACGGTGCTCGCCCGCGGCCTGGATACCCCTTCCAACCTGTGCCTGCTGCCAGACGCGGTATTGATCAGCGAAGGCATGGGGCTGCTCGGTCGCCCCCTGCCGACCCCAGATGAAAAGGTAGTGCCATTAAGAGGCAGGCTTCGTCGGGTGCAGCTCTGAACCCATACCGGCAGGTTCAGTGCGGCGGCCCGGGCGCCTACAGCGTAAGGAACAATGCCGAGGTCCAGACGCGGGATTGATCGCGCTGGCGGGCGCAGATGAACAATGGATGTTCGCGGCCGGGTTCCAGGTTCAACCGGGCCAGTTCGATTGTCCCTTGCAACTCACGCGGCAACGGCGCAGCGGTGGTTCTTTCCAGGGACACCTTCAGTTCCGCCCCCGGTAGCTCTTGGATCACTTGCGATTGCGCCAGCAGCTGTTCGCCGGATACCTCGATCAGCACCGTGGGGGCATGCACGTAGGGTTGCGGTTCAGACGGATCGCCAACCTTGACGTAGTTATCGATGCGGCTGTGGACCTGCAGCGTCGCGCCGGCCAGTTGCGACAGGTCGATTTCGATGCTGTCGGTGTCGCCGTTGGTGTCGGTGCGAAAGGCCAGGACCGTGGCCTCCTTGCGCCAGACGGTCTGCTCGGGATGATCCAGGCCCAAGACGCGGAAACCGTTGATAACCGCCCCGGTGATGCGGATCTCGCCGGTCCAGTAGGCGCCGCGATAACGATCCTTGATCCGCGCACCGCCCAGGCGCAGGCGAATGCGTTGCGTGGAAAACCCCAGCTCCTGATGCAGGTTGCGCGACCAGATCAATCGGTCGCCGTCGAACAAATCGACCTGCTCCCAACCGGACTCCCCCAATAGCCGATAATCCAGCACAGCCTTCGAATCGGCAGTGAAGACCTCGCCCATAAAATGGCGACCCTGGCGCAAGCTGGCAAACGAGCGCTCGCCGGTCGTGGCAAAGGTGCGCCGGGCACGAAGGGCCTTGCCGACACTGGCCCGGTCAAAACCGCTGGCGACCACGCCGGTCAGCCCACCCCGCGAGCCGAACACGGCCGTGGCCGGCACGCCGCCACCGCAACGGCCCTGGTGTTCATCACTGTTGGCCGCAGCACCGACCCGATAGCCACGCTGCAGGGCTTCGGCATAGACCCAATGAAACTGACCCCAGGCCGAGCCAACCTCGATCAGCCGCTCAAGCTCGGGATGGTGCCAGTCGAGATTGCAACGGCGACCGCCCACATGGGGCATCATCAGGTGGCCTTCGGGGTCCTTGGCGTAGGCCGCGTACAACTCGTCCACCGGCCAGGCGCCCGGCTTGATGGTGCCGGCGGTGAACTCGTTCCATTCGAAGGAGCGCACCAGTCGCCCTTGGTTGTCAAAAGGGAACTCGGGTTTGCGGTCATGGAGGAACACCACATTACGATCCCCGCCCGCGCAGGAGTTACCGCACCACTCGGTGCCGGGATAGCAAACGAAGCGGCCCGGCTCGTTGAGTTCGTGGATCAGCCTGACCGCCTGGTCCCAGCGCTGCTCGGTGATGTTGAAGTCGTTGGCGGTGTAGCCGAGGATGTCGAGCCCGGCGACATCACGGCCGTAGCTGAGGTTGTACAACGTATCATTGGTGCCCACGGTGTCATCGGAGTGTACGTGCAGGTCGGCGTAGAGCGGGCGCAAGGCTGTGCCGGCCGGATCGACGGTGACGAAGGCCTGGGCGCCGCGAACAAAAGGCGCATCCACTTCGGCGCACAGCCGCCACTCTCCCACGGTACCGAGTACGAGTCCCTCGAGCCGAGCCGTCGCCCAACCTTCAGCCGCCAACGTGAACGGCTGTCGTCGCTCGCCCCCTTCAGGATCGACAAGGGTCAGCACGCCGCTCAACGGCAAGTGGCGGCAGGTATTGCCCCAGGCGTCATCGACCCTGACCAACGCATCGAACGCCTCCCCCGCACTGACCAGCCGAGGGACGATCACCTGCACGCTCTGCGCCGGCCCCGGCACGATATCCAACAATGGGTCGCCCGGCACCTCGGCGAATTTCGAGCTGCCCAATGGGTCGATGAACAGGCGGAAGCGGAAGTCTTTCTCGACGAAGCTCTGCACCCGCGTTCCGGCGCCGCCCTGGCGACGGTCGCCCAGGCGAATGATGACTTTGTCTCCCGGATTCAGATAACCGTCGACGATGTCGATGATGATCGCCTTCTGGAATGGTCGTTCATGGCCCTTCTGGTCGAAGCGCACTTTCAGGTGCTGCACCGTGGCCTGGCTCTGGCCGGGCACCAACTCGCCGGCGTGATATTCGGCGCTGACATAGTTGGGGCCGGCCGGGTTCGAGGTCTGGAACAAGGCCCAGTCCGAGTAGAACTTGAAGGCCAGCTTGAGCCAGGCACCGTCTGCCAGGCCGCTGCCGCCGACCTCGTAGACCAGGGTGATTTCATCCCATTGCCCGGCCACCAGCGTGTCCCGGTCGCAGTGGACACTGCCCAGGAACGGGCGTTGCTTGTTGCGCTCGTACAGGCCTTGCGGGGCGATGTAGTGCCCGGCTTCGCGGGGATCGAAAACGTTACTCACATGACACCTCGGGCAATGGTTCACTGAAGATTTGAAGGAATTGAGAGGCTAGGGGCCGGGCTTATTGCACGCGCCATTTCTGGTAGTGGCGCTCGATGCGCCGGAACACAAAACTTTCCATCAGCCAGGCAATCAGGCCGATCACGACGATGCCCAGGAGTACCTGGCTGCTGTTGCCGATCTGCCCGCCAGTGGACACCATCCAGCCGATGCCCTGGGAAGCGCCGATCATTTCCGCCGCGACCAACGCCCTCCAGCCCTGGCTGAAGCCGATGCGCAAGGCGGCGGTCACGAACGGCAACGAGGCCGGCAGGTAGACATGAGCCAGCAATTGCCACGAATTGGCGCCCAGGGTGCGCGCCGCTCGGACTTCACCGCCGCGAATGCTCTGTACGCCCTCCTGGATGGTCACCGCCATGGGGAACATCGCGGCGATGAAAATCACCAGCACGATGGAGACATAACCCAGGCCGAAAATGATCATGATCAGCGGCGCCCAAGCGATGGGTGGGATGGCCATGAACAAGCTGTTGAGCGGCGAAATGAAGTCGCGAAAGCGTGAGGACAATCCACCGGCCGTTCCCAGCAGGAGCGCAACGACCACCGCCGCGCAGAAACCACCCAGTTCTTCCAGGACGCTGGCTCGCAGGTGTTGCCACAGCGAAAGATCGCCCAGCCAGCGCACGGCCTCGCGAGCGACATCCCAGGGCTGCGGCAGGATGTAGGTGGGAAAGCGGCTGGCCAGGGCCACCCAGATCAACAGCAGGAACGGCAGCGACGCCCATCCCCAGTTCGGTTTTGGCAAGGACATGACGGACTCAATGCGCGGCTTTTTCCAGGAAGGAGGTATCCACGATCTGTTCGGTCTTGAGCGTGGTGTCGATAAAACCCAGATCATGGGAGTAGTCCATCAGGCGCTGGATGAATTGGATATCCGTCGCCTGCAAGTCCGCCGACCAGCCCAGTCGGGTGCGGGCCTGGGCGACGATGGCTTCGGGGGCGATGGTCTTGCCGTCCGGGCCTTGCACCGCTTCAAGCTTGAATGCCTCGGCAATGAGCCGGTTCGACTCGGCGGGATGTTCGTTGAGGAAGGCAATGGCCTTGCGATGGGCACGCAGCAGCTTCACCACATCGTCCGGGCGTTCCTGCAAGGTCTTTGGCAAGGCAATCACCACGTACCACGGGTATTGGGGCAGCGCCTGGTTCACATCCAGCAGGATCCGGCTCGAACCGCGCAGCACCGACTGGCTGACGAAGGGTTCCCAGGAAAACGCGGCGTCGACGATACCGCGCTCCAGAGCGGCGTTCATGTTGCCCGGCGGCATGTCGATGATGTCCAGGTCCTTGTCAGGATCGAGCCCGGCCTTTTCCTTCAGCACATAACCGCGCAACAGCACATCCATGCCGCTGCCCTTCTTCACTCCGGCGAGTTTCTTGCCCTTGAGTGCTTCCAGGGCGGTGATCGGGCTTTTCGCGTCGACAATCACCGCAGCCTGACCGTAGTTGACCTTCGCCAGGATCCGGCTTTGCAGCCCCCGGGAAAACCACTGGTACACCGGCGGCGTGCCGACGTAGGCCATGTCCAGCTCGCCGGCGGCCAGCGCCTGCTGGATCACCGGGCCATCGCCCAGCGCCTTGAGGTCGACATTCAAGCCTTCCTCGCGGTAGTAACCCTGTTTGTCGGCAATCAGCGCCGGCGCGTTGGCCATGGCGAAGACATACCCGACACGCAAGGTTTTCTCCTCGTTGGCCACGGCGAACGTGCTGCCGGCCAACGTGGCGGCAGACAAGGTAAGGGCAAGCAGCGAACGTTTGATCATGCGGTCAGCTCGAGTCGAGGGGTGGGGTGAACAGTGGTGTGGGGCGCGTCCATCACGTAGGCGATGCGCTCCATCAGCTCGTTGCGGTAATCGAGAAACGCGGGCAGGCGACGGGTTTTCAGATGGGTGCGAGGGCGCGGCAGGTCGATCTCCAGCTCGCTATGAATACCGCCGGGCGCGATGTTGAGCACGATGACCCGATCGGCCAGGAACACCGCCTCATCGATGTCGTGAGTGATGAACAGCACCGTCTGGCCCAGTTCGGCCCAGATGCGCAAGGTCTCTTCGTTCATGCTGTTGCGGCTGATGGCGTCGAGCGCGGCGAACGGCTCGTCCATCAGCAAGACGCTGGGTTCCAATGCCAGGGTCCTGGCCAGGGAAACACGCTGCTGCATCCCGCCGGAAAGCTGGTGCGGCAACCGCTGCGCCGCACTTTCCAGACCGACCAGGCGCAGGTATTGCAATGCCTGCGCACGCTGCTGCGATTCGTCGGTTTGGGCGCTCATCCGCAGGCCGAAACGGACGTTTTCCAGGGCGCTCAACCAGGGAAACAGTTGCGGCGCCTGGAACACATACCCCAACTCAGAACGCTCCGGGCGTACCGCGGTCTCGTTGAGGGTGACCCGGCCGCTTTGTGGCTGAACGAAACCTGAGAGCAGGTTCAACAAGGTGGTTTTCCCGCAGCCGGACGGCCCGAGGATGGCGACGAACTCGCCGGGCTTGGCGTTCAGGCTGAACGAGGAAAACACCCGATGCCCGTTGGGGTAGCTGAAGCTGATGCCATCGACCGTCAACGCGTCGGCCTGCGGCCTTGGGTGAGAAAGTGGTTTGAGCATGGCAAGTGTCGTCAGGTCGTTTACAATGGGAATGCCTGACATAATACGTATTAATACAAGTTGTCCCAATAACCTATTTTTATAACCTTAGAAGTGAAGGCACCCTGCCCCACTCAAGGCCATGGAAGCTGACAGTGTCCACGTCCATTCTGCGCGACAGCACCACCTCGCTTTACGAACAGATTGCCCATCGGTTGCTGGAGGAAATTCAACGCGGCGACTTCGAGCCCAGCGGCAAGCTGCCGTCCGAGGCGCAATTGGGCGAGCGGTTCGGGGTCAGCCGCGTCACGGTCCGCCTGGCGGTG
This sequence comes from Pseudomonas sp. Q12-87, assembly GCF_001269755.1. NCBI lineage: Bacteria > Pseudomonadati > Pseudomonadota > Gammaproteobacteria > Pseudomonadales > Pseudomonadaceae > Pseudomonas > Pseudomonas sp. Q12-87. The sequence goes on from NZ_LHVI01000020.1 coordinate 221,900, forward strand.
GGCAAGCTCAGCGATGACGGCGTGGTGGAACGCAAACAGGGCAAAGGCACCTTTGTCGCGGCCAAGCAGGTACGCCACGGCCTCGATGCGTTGCGCAGCTTTCATGAGGCGTTGTTGTTGCAGGGCTTGCAACCGAGCATGCGGGTGCTCAGCCATACCTTGCAGCCTGTTCCAGAAAACCTGCGCGGGGTGTTCGAAGCGACGGGCGACTGCCTGCTGCTGGAGCGCCTGCACCTGGTCGACGATGAACCTATCGCCCTGGGACGCAGTCATCTGCCCGCCGAGCTGGGCAGCGTGGCCTGGGCGGAAGTCGAACATCAGCCGATCTACTCCATCCTCGAGTCAATCACCGGCATGGCGGTTACCCGTGCCGACCTGGCCATCCGTGCCCAAGAAGCCGACAAGAGCTTGGCCAACGCGCTGCACATCAAGCGCGGGGCCGCGTTGTTGGTCATGGAGCGCACGTCCTATTTTGCCGATGGCCGCTGCTGCGACCGCACGACATTCTTTATCCGCCCGGAGCGCTACGCTTTCGTCCTCAGCGGGGTGTTCAAATCCGGTTCGAGCGGTTGATGTCATTTGACACACCGCCATCGCGAGCAAGCTCGCTCCCACAGGGATCCAAAGTGCGGAACCTGTGGGAGCGAGCTTGCTCGCGATGAGGCCTTCAGCCTTAACGTCTCTTGATCAGTGCTGCACCTGCACCATCGAGTTCACCTGGACCCGCGCCTGCATCTGCTCTGCCCCGCCGCCCCGGCGCATGCCGCGTACCGGGCAGGCGTCGAGGTAGTCCAGGCCGACCGCCAGTTTCAGGTGGCGGTCGGGACGGGTCAGGCGATTGGTCACGTCGAAACTGTACCAGCCGTCATCCAGCCAGGCTTCAGCCCAAGCGTGGCTCGCCAGGTGGCTCTCATCTTCGGTACACAAATAACCGGAGACATAACGCGCCGGAATACCCAGGCTGCGCGCGCACGCCAGGAACGCGTGGGTATGGTCCTGGCAAACCCCCGTCCCACCGGCAAACGCCTCGGCGGCCGTACTGCTGACCGCCGTCGTGCCAGGGCTGTAGGGCATGCGTGCAGCCAGAGCGTTCATCAAGTCGGTGAGCGCCGCACGATCACGCCGTGCCCCGCACTGCTCCAAGGCAAACGCGCTGAGCACGTCATCGGCCTGGGTCAGGCGGCTGGTGCGCAGAAACGGCAATGGCGACTGGCTGTCTGTCTCCTTCTCCACGGTCTGATCGATCTGCACCTGACCGTAAGCCGTCAGCACCAAGGCGCCGTGGGGTTCGTCCATGGTCATCACGTGCAGGATATTGCCGTAGGGGTCGATCTGGCTGCGCACCAACCGCGGCAGCTCCAAGTGCCATTCAAGAATGCGTTGGCGCTGGCTGTCCTTGGGCGTCAAGCGCAGGAACTGGATGCTGGTGCACACCTCATCGGCATAGCTATAAGTGGTGTCGTGGCGTATGGACAGTTTCATACGACCTCCAGGTAAGACTCGTGAACGGTCTGGCCCAAGTGGCGGATCTGGTCGATCAGTTCGGTCAGCCATTGATGCAGGCCCGACGCGAGGATCTCATCGATTCCGGAATAACGCAGGCGTGCGTTCAGCTCAGCGGCCAGGCGTTGCGCCGGCCTGCCGTTGTTGCCGGGCAGGCTGGCGAGGATGTGGTCCAGCTCCTCGATGCAGGCGTGCAGCGAACGCGGTACGTCGGCCCGCAGCAAGAGCATTTCCGAGACCTGTTCGGCGTTGGGCGCGTTACGGTAGATCTCGTTGAACGCCTCGAATGAAGACAAGGCCCGCAGCAAGGCGCTCCACTGGTAGTAACCGCGTGCCGAGTTGTCGCTGACCTCTTCCGACTCCTCGCCGAACATTTCGTAGCGCGCGTCGAGCAGGCGCAAGGTGTTGTCCGCCCGCTCGATAAAGGTCCCGAGGCGAATGAAGCAGTAGGCGTCGTTGCGCATGATCGTGCCCGACGTCGCGCCGCGGAACAGGTGCGAGCGCTCCTTGACCCATTCGCAGAAATGGCTGATGCCGTAGCGGCCCAGCCCGTTGCTGGCAATGTTGCGCATCTCCAGCCAAGTGGCGTTGATGTTCTCCCACATGTCGGCAGTGATGCGTCCACGCACCGCATGGGCATTGGCCCGTGCCGCCCGCAGGCAGCTGTAGATACTGCCGGGATTGGTTTCATCCAGGGCAAAGAAATGCAGCATGCGCTCGCTGTTGAGGGCGTCATAACGCGCGTTGTAGTCATCCAGCGTGCCAGCCGCCAACAGCGACATTGCCAGTTCGGCATGACCATCGCTGCGTCCGGCCTGAGGCATCAGCGACAACGAATAACTGACTTCAAGCATGCGCGCCAGGTTCTCGGCGCGCTCCAAGTAGCGGGACATCCAATAGAGGTCCGAAGCGGTTCTTGAAAGCATGTCTTAGTCCTCCACTACCCAAGTGTCTTTGGTGCCGCCGCCCTGGGACGAGTTGACCACCAGCGAGCCTTCGCGCAACGCCACGCGGGTCAGCCCGCCTGGCACCAGGCGGGTTTCCTTGCCCGACAGCACGAACGGACGCAGGTCGATGTGGCGCGGCGCGATGCCGCTCTCGACGAAGGTCGGGCACGTGGACAGGCTCAAGGTCGGCTGGGCGATGTAGGCTTCGGGGCGGGCCTTGAGCCGAGCACGGAAATCTTCGATCTCCGCGGCCGTGGCGGCCGGGCCGACCAACATGCCGTAGCCGCCGGAACCTTGGGTTTCCTTGACCACCAGGTCGGGCAGGTTCGCCAGCACATGGGACAGGTCCTGGGGCTTGCGGCATTGCCAGGTGGGCACGTTCTTCAGGATCGGTTCTTCGGTGAGGTAGAAGCGGATCATCTCGTCGACGTAGGGGTAGATCGACTTGTCATCGGCGACGCCTGTGCCAACCGCGTTCGCCAGCACCACATTGCCCGCTCGGTAAACTGCGATCAGCCCGGGCACGCCCAGCATGGAATCGGGGTTGAACGACAGCGGGTCGAGGTAGGCGTCGTCAAGTCGGCGATAGATCACATCCACCTGCCGAGGGCCGGCGGTGGTGCGCATGTACACATGGTCGTCACGCACGAACAGATCGGCGCCCTCCACCAGCTCCACGCCCATTTCTCGTGCCAGGAACGCATGTTCGAAATAGGCACTGTTGAAACGACCCGGGGTCAGGACCACGGCGGTGGGGTTGTCCAGCGGGCTGGAGCTCTTGAGGGTGTCGAGGAGCAGGTTCGGATAATGATCGATCGGCGCCACGCGCTGGGCGGCGAACAGCTCAGGGAACAGGCGCATCATCATCTTGCGGTCTTCGAGCATGTAGCTCACGCCGCTGGGCGTGCGCAAATTGTCCTCCAGCACGTAGTAGCTGCCGTCACCGTCGCGAACCAGGTCGACGCCGGCGATATGGGCGTAGGTGCCACGGTGCAGGTTCAGGCCCTGCATTGCGATCTGGTAACCCTCGTTGGCCAGTACCTGTTCCGCCGGGATGATTCCCTCTTTGAGGATGTGTTGCCCGTGGTAGATGTCGGCCAGGAACATATTCAGAGCCTGGACTCGCTGAATGCAGCCACGCTCGACGGTCTGCCATTCGCTGGCCTTGATGCTGCGGGGAATGATGTCGAACGGGATCAAGCGCTCGGTGCCCTGCTCGTCGCCATAGAGGGTGAAGGTGATACCGGCTCGATGGAACAACAGGTCAGCTTCGCGGCGGCGTTGTTCGAGCAGTTCAAGGGGGGTGTCCGCCAGCCAGCGTGAAAAGGCTTGGTAGTGCGGGCGGCAGTTACCCTGGGCGTCATACATTTCATTGAAAAAAGCGTGGGGCATAGCCAACTCCCAGCCGCGTTCTACACGGCATTTCTTATTACTTCGTCATTCCGATGGTCTGGCCTTGCCTTGTCTTGATGAGTGCGGTTCTGGGAATCCTCCATGGATGGGCATCGCGAATTGGGGCGCCGTGCTTTAAACCCGGCCAATGAATGCTTAGCAAAGGCTGTGCCTAAGCGTAGCGGCTCATTCCATTAATAGAAAAACAATTGCAGGGCAGGCGAAAGGCGAATTTATTCTTCGATCTGGCGACATTCATGAATAGAACCCCATAAATCCTCTGCCCTCGCATCGTCCTGCATGGCTTTTGCGCGGGCGCCGCGCTCGCACGACTGGGGCCTGGCTGATACCAGCGACCCGCAACGGGGAAGTTTCTACTCATTTACCGAGCGAACGCGCCGTACCGCCCTGGCGCCGCCGGGCATCGCAACCCCTGGGGCACGCCGCGCCCCATAACGATGCACGAGCGAGAGCCCGTCCGCCCCGCGATGATGCGGGGCCGCTCCAGGATCAGCCGTTCCATCAGGCCTTCGGTCGCCTCCCGAATGCAAATCGACAGGGGGGATTTGCGTCTTCAGTATTATGGTATACCATCATACGCACTGACACATTCCATCCTCCCAGGGAGCAGCTCATGAGTTTCGAAATTCGCAAGATCGTCAGCTATGTCGAAGAAACCTTCATCGAAGGCGGCAAGGCCACCGACAAGCCGGTGACCATGGTCGGGCTGGCGGTGGTCATGAAAAACCCTTGGCTGGGCCGGGGCTTCGTGGAAGACCTCAAGCCTGAGATCCGCGCCAACTGCTCCGACCTCGGCGCGCTGATGGTCGAGCGCCTGGTGGGCATCATTGGCGGCGCGGAAAAAATCGAAGCCTATGGCAAGGCTGCCGTGGTGGGCGCCGACGGTGAAATCGAGCACGCTTCCGCCGTGATCCATACCCTGCGCTTCGGCAACCATTACCGTGAAGCGGTCAAGGCCAAGAGCTACCTGAGCTTTACCAACAAGCGCGGCGGCCCGGGTACCTCGATCCAGATTCCGATGATGCACAAGGATGACGAAGGCCTGCGTTCGCACTACATCACCCTGGAAATGCAGATCGAAGACGCGCCGCGCGCCGACGAGATCGTCGTGGTGCTGGGTTGCGCCGATGGTGGACGCCTGCACCCGCGCATCGGCAACCGCTATATCGATCTGGAAGAATTGGCCGCCGAAAACGCGCAGTGATCCAGGCCGGGCAACCACAATAAAAAGGCATGCAGGAGCGCTCCATGATTCGGCTCACCGCTGAACTCACCCCGGCCGGCACCAGTTACCTGGCAACCGGCCAAGGCCAGCCCGTGGTCTTGATCCACGGCGTGGGCCTGAACAAAGAAATGTGGGGCGGCCAGGTCGTTGGCCTGGCCACGAAGTACCGTGTAATTGCCTACGACATGCTTGGCCATGGCGCCAGCCCGCGTCCGCCAAGCGGCACGCCGTTGCTCGGGTATGCCGACCAGTTGCTGGAGCTGCTCGATCACCTGCAACTGCCTCAGGCAACGGTGATCGGCTTTTCCATGGGCGGCCTGGTGGCCCGTGCGTTTGCCTTGCACTATCCGCAACGCCTGCAAGGCCTGGTGGTGCTCAACAGTGTGTTCAACCGCAGCGCCGAACAGCGCGCCGGTGTGATCGCCCGCACCGCCCAGGCCGCCGAACACGGACCGGACGCCAATGCCGAAGCCGCGTTGTCGCGCTGGTTCAGCCGTGAATACCAGGCGGCGAACCCGGCGCAGATCGCCGCGCTGCGCCAGACCCTGGCGGGGAACGATCCCCAGGGTTACCTGACCACCTATGAGTTGTTCGCCACCCAGGACATGTATCGCGCCGAGGACCTGGGCAACATCCAGGTGCCGACGCTGATCGCCACCGGCGAACTGGACCCGGGCTCGACGCCGCAAATGGCCCAGCAATTGGCCGAGCGAATTCCCGGCGCCACGGTTGCCGTGCTCGCCGAGCAACGGCATATGATGCCGGTAGAGTCGCCGCGCCTGGTCAACCAGTTGCTGCTGACCTTTCTCGACACGGCAAGCACCCAGAAAAATCCAATAAAGGGGATCGTTGCATGACACTCGCACGTTTTTCGATGTGCATCGGCGGTGAATGGGTCGATGCCTTGTCCGGCAAGACCTTTGAAAGCCTGAACCCGGCCCTGGCGCAACCCTGGGCCGAGTTGCCCGACGCCGATGAAGCCGACGTCGAGCGTGCCGTGCAGGCCGCCCAGAGCGCTTTTGAAAGCCCCGCCTGGCGTGGCCTGACCGCCACCGCCCGGGGCAAACTGCTGCGGCGCCTGGGCGATCTGATCGCCGAAAACAAAGAACAACTGGCCCAGCTGGAAAGCCGCGACAACGGCAAGCTGATCCGTGAAACTCGCGGCCAGGTCGGTTACCTGCCGGAGTTTTTCCACTACACCGCAGGCCTGGCCGACAAGCTCGAAGGCGGCACCCTGCCGCTGGACAAACCCGACCTGTTTGCCTACACCGTGCACGAAGCCATGGGTGTGGTCGCGGCGATCATTCCCTGGAACAGCCCGCTGTACCTGACGGCGATCAAACTGGCGCCGGCGCTGGCGGCGGGCAACACCATTGTCATCAAGCCATCGGAACACGCCTCGGCGACCATTCTCGAACTGGCGCGCCTGGCCCTGGAAGCGGGTATTCCGCCAGGGGTGGTCAACGTCGTCACCGGTTACGGCCCCAGCACCGGTGCCGCCCTCACCCGCCATCCGCTGGTGCGCAAGATCGCCTTCACCGGCGGCGCCGCCACGGCCCGCCATGTGGTGCGCAGCAGCGCCGAGAACTTCGCCAAGCTGTCCCTTGAGCTGGGGGGCAAATCGCCGAATATCATTTTTGCCGATGCCGACCTCGACAGCGCCATCAACGGTGCGATTGCCGGCATTTATGCCGCATCGGGCCAGAGCTGCGTCTCCGGTTCGCGCTTGCTGGTTCAAGATGAAATCTACGACGAGTTCGTCTCACGCCTGATCGAGCGTGCCCAACGCATCCGCATCGGCAATCCGCAGGACGACAGCAGCGAAATGGGTCCCATGGCCACCGCACAGCAGTTGGCCGTGGTCGAAGGGCTGGTCGCCGATGCCATCACCGAAGGCGCGCGCCTGCGCCTGGGCGGCAAGCGCCCGCAGAACCTGGGCGAAGGCTGGTTCTATGAGCCGACGCTGTTCGAATGCGACCGCAACTCGATGAAGATCATGCAGGAAGAAGTCTTCGGTCCGGTGGCCTCGGTCATCCGGTTCAAGGACGAAGCCGAAGCCTTGGCGATCGCCAACGATTCACAGTTCGGCCTCGCCGCCGGCATCTGGACCCGCGACCTGGGCCGCGCCCATCGCCTGGCCCGGGATGTGCGCTCCGGGATCATCTGGGTCAACACCTACCGTGCGGTCTCGGCCATGGCGCCCATCGGCGGTTTCAAGAACAGCGGCTATGGACGCGAGAGCGGCATCGATTCGGTGCTGGCTTATACCGAACTGAAAACGGTGTGGATCAACCTGTCCCAGGCGCCGATGCCTGATCCATTCGTGATGCGTTAGGAGTCCTGAAAATGATCGAACCCGGCATCTACAAAGAAGTCATGAGTTCCTTCCCCTCCGGCGTCACGGTGGTCACCACCCTGGATCCGGATGGGAACATCGTCGGCATCACCGCCAGCGCGTTCAGCGCGCTGTCGATCGACCCGGCGCTGGTGCTGTTCTGCCCCAACTATGCCTCTGACACCTACCCGATCCTGCGCGACAGCAAGCAGTTTGCGATTCACCTGTTGTCCGCCGACCAGACCGCCGAAGCCTATGCGTTTGCCGGCAAAGGCAAGGACAAGGCCAAGGGTATCGACTGGCACCTGAGCGAACGGGGTAACCCGCTGCTGGGCAACGCCACGGCGATCATCGAGTGCGAGCTGTGGCGCGAATACGACGGCGGCGACCACGCGATCATCGTCGGCGCGGTGAAAAACCTGATCCTGCCCGAGCAGCCGGTCACGCCGATGATTTATCACAAAGGCAAGTTGGGGCCGCTGCCTGCGCTGACTTGAGTCGCCCCCTGTGGGAGCGGGCTTGCTCGCGAATGTGGTGGGTCAGTCAATATTGATGTCATCTGACACACCGCTTTCGCGAGCAAGCCCGCTCCCACACTGAGTACAACCCCTATTTTTCAGGAGCCGGCATGAGCCCAGCAGCCTCGCAACTGTTCCGCCAGCAGGCCTATATCGACGGCCAATGGCTGGACGCACCCAACGGTGCGCAACAGGACATCTTCAACCCGGCCAACGGTGAACTGATCGGCCGGGTGCCCAACCTGGGCGCCGAACACGCCCGCCAGGCCATCGCTGCGGCCAACCGCGCCTGGCCGGCCTGGCGCGCATTGACCGCCAAGGAACGCAGCCAGGCCCTCAAGCGTTGGCATGGGCTGATGATTGAAAACGCCGACGCCCTCGCAGAGATCCTCACCCTCGAACAGGGCAAACCGCTGGCCGAAGCCAAGGGCGAGATTGTTTATGCGGCGAGCTTCATCGAATGGTTCGCCGAAGAAGCCAAGCGCATCTACGGCGACACCATTCCCAGCCACAAGGCCGATGCGCGCATTGTGGTCAGCAAAGAGCCGATCGGCGTCGTCGCGGCCATCACGCCATGGAATTTTCCCGCCGCGATGATCACCCGCAAGGCGGGTCCAGCGCTGGCGGCGGGTTGCCCTTGCATCGTCAAACCCGCGCCAGAGACGCCGTTTTCCGCCCTGGCGATGGCGGTGCTGGCGGAACAGGCCGGCATTCCTGCGGGGATCTTCAATGTCATCACCGGCGACGCCGTGGCCATCGGTGGCGAACTGACCGCCAGCCCGCTCGTGCGCAAGTTGTCGTTCACCGGCTCCACGGCCATCGGCAAATTGCTCATGGCCCAATGCGCGCCGACCTTGAAAAAGGTGTCGCTGGAACTGGGCGGCAACGCGCCTTTCATCGTCTTCGACGACGCCGACCTGGAGCGGGCTGTCGAAGGTGCGCTGGTCGCCAAGTTCCGCAACGCCGGGCAAACCTGTGTCTGCGTCAATCGCTTGCTGGTGCAGGACGGAATTCATGATGCCTTTGTGGCGCGTTTGTCCGAGCGTGTGGCGCAACTGAAGGTTGGCAACGGCTTCGACGCTGGCGTCAGCCAAGGCCCGCTGATCAACGAACGAGCCGTCGCCAAGGTCGAGGATCACGTCCAGGACGCCCTTGCCCACGGCGCCCGGTTGCTCTGCGGCGGTGAGCGGCATGCCCTCGGCCATGGTTTCTTCCAGCCGACAGTGCTGTCCGGCGTCACCGCCCAGATGAAAGTCGCCCGGGAAGAGACCTTTGGGCCATTGGCGGCGGTCTTTCGCTTCAGCACCGAGGCCCAAGCTGTGCAACTGGCCAACGACACCGAGTTTGGCCTCGCCGCCTACTGCTACACCCGCGACCTGGGTCGCGCCTGGCGCATGAGCGAGGCGCTGGAGTACGGCATGGTCGGCATCAACGAAGGGCTGATCTCCACAGAGGTCGCCCCGTTCGGCGGCATCAAGTCGTCAGGCCTGGGCCGCGAAGGCTCCAAATACGGCATCGACGATTACCTGGAACTCAAATACACCTTGATGGGTGGGCTCGAAGACTTTGGGAGCACGCAGCGATGAGCAACGACAAGTACGAACAAGGCTTGAAGATCCGCACCCAGGTACTGGGCGAGGCCTACGTCAACCGCTCCATCGAAAACGCCGACGACTTCACCCGGCCGCTCCAGGAAATGGTCACCGAATATTGCTGGGGCCATGTCTGGGGTCGCGAGGGTTTATCGCTCAAGGAGCGCAGCATGATCAACCTGGCGATGATCTCGGCGCTCAATCGCCCGCACGAACTCAAGCTGCATGTGCGTGGCGCCTTGCGTAACGGCTTGAGTCGTGAGCAAATACGCGAAATTCTGCTTCAGGTCGGTATCTATTGCGGCGTTCCCGCTGCCGTGGACAGTTTCCGGCTTGCCCGTGAAGCCTTCGCCGAAGCCGATGCCGAGGCCTCCAGTCAACCCTCGGCTGTTTGACCCGAACGTGCACGGACATTGCTCGTTTGACATGGACAGCCATATTACAGAGCGGACCCCATGAAACGCCTGCCACTCGACGACAGCTTCAAGGTCAATCGCAACCCCGTTACCCTGCGCGAGATCGTGCTGGATAAACTGCGAAGCGCCATCATGAACTTCCAGCTCCTGCCCGGTGATCGCCTGGTGGAACGCGACCTGTGCGATCGCCTGGGCGTGAGCCGCACGTCGGTACGCGAAGCCTTGCGCCACCTCGAATCCGAAGGCCTGGTGGAGTTTGCCGACGCCAAGGGCCCACGGGTCGCGATCATTACCTTGGCCGACGCCGGCGACATCTATGAGCTGCGTTGCGTGCTCGAAGGCCTGATCGTCCAGCTGTTCACCCTGCGGGCCAAGGCCAAGGACATCAAGGCGCTGGAAAAGGCCCTCGAAGAAAACCGCAAATCCCTCAAGGATGGTGAGCTGCAGCAGGTGCTGGATTCGGTGCAGGGTTTCTATGACGTGCTGCTCGAAGGCTCCGGCAACCACGTCGCCGCCACCCAGTTGCGCCAGTTGCAGGCACGCATCAGCTACCTGCGGGCGACTTCGGTGTCCCAGGAAAACCGTCGTGGTTCCAGCAACCAGGAAATGGAGCGCATGGTCGAGGCGATCAAGAGCGGCGATCCCCTGGCCGCCCACCAGGCTTGTGTCGACCACGTGCGCGCCGCCGCCAAGGTCGCCCTGGAATACTTGAAACGCAAGCAGGAAGAGACCGGTGAGATCCCCGAAATCACCCAGCCCATCGCCCTCAAAGAACCTCGCATAGGTCGCTAATCATGTTCAGCCCGAGCTTTTGTCCAAAGTGCGGCGGCAGTGACCTCAGTCACCGCCTGCCAGCGGGCGATACCCATGAGCGACTGATGTGCGGCGGCTGTGGCTACATCCACTACGTCAACCCGAAGATCATTGCCGGCTGCATCATTGAGCAGGACGGCAAATACCTGTTGTGCCAGCGCGCCATCCCGCCGCGCCCTGGCACCTGGACGCTACCGGCCGGGTTCATGGAAGGCAACGAGACCACCGAACAGGCGGCGCTGCGCGAAGTCTGGGAAGAAACCGGCGTACGCGCCGAGATCGTCTCGCCCTACTCGATCTTCAGCGTGCCGAAGATCAGCGAGGTGTACATCATCTTCCGCGCCATCGCCTTGGAGATCACCGGCCAGTTCGGCCCGGAAACCCTCGCCTGCCGGTTCTTCGCCCCTGAAGACATTCCCTGGGACAGCATCTATTACCCGGCCATCCGGCAGATCCTCGAACGTTACATCGAGGAACGCCAGGCCGGGGTCTATGGTATCTACATGGGCAATGACGACAGCGGCAAGATTCACTTCATCCGCTGACCGGTTTCAGGGCGCCACGCCCTCGACGATGATCACCTGCGCCCGGGCCACGCCTTCGCGGTGCTTTTTCGCCTCTTGATACTCCTGCGACTGATAGCACGCCACCGCCTGTTCATACGAGTCGAATTCAATCACCACGCTGCGCTGCGGCGTGACCCTGCCTTCCATCGCCTCGCTGCGCCCGCCCCGGGCCAGCATCCGACCGCCGTATAACGCGAACGCCGCCGGTGCCCGTTGGGTGTATTGGCTGTATTGATCGGGGTCGGTGACATCCACGTGAGCAATCCAGTACGCCTTCATAGTGACCTCTCGGTTTGTTTTGTATTATGGTATACCAAATAGCGTTTCCATCAAGCACCCAAACAAAGAGAGCCCGACATGGCCTTTAACAGCATTCAGGAAATCATCGAAGACTACCGCCTGGGCAAGATGGTGTTGCTGGTGGACGACGAAGACCGCGAAAACGAAGGTGACCTGCTGCTGGCCGCCGATTGTTGCAGCGCCCAGGCCATCAGCTTCATGGCCCGGGAAGCCCGCGGCCTGATCTGCCTGACCTTGACCGACGAACATTGCCAGCGCCTGGGCCTTGAACAGATGGTGCCGAGCAACGGCAGCGTGTTCAGCACGGCGTTCACGGTGTCCATCGAGGCCGCAATCGGCGTGACCACCGGCATATCCGCCGCCGACCGGGCCCGCACCGTGGCGGCGGCGGTAGCCCCTGATGCAGGGCCGGTCGATATCGTACAACCGGGGCATATCTTCCCATTGCGCGCCAAGGAAGGCGGCGTACTGACCCGCGCCGGGCACACCGAAGCCGGTTGCGACCTGGCGCGGCTGGCGGGCTTTACCCCGGCGTCGGTGATCGTCGAAGTGATGAACGACGACGGCACCATGGCACGTCGCCCGGACCTGGAGATTTTCGCTCGCAAGCATGGGATCAAGATCGGCACCATCGCCGACCTGATCCACTACCGCCTGAGCACCGAGCACACCGTGGTGCGCATCGGTGAACGGGAACTGCCAACGGTGCATGGCACCTTTCGTCTGTTCACGTTCGAGGATCGCATCGAAGGCGGTGTGCACATGGCAATGGTCATGGGCGACATTCGCCGCGAGGAGCCAACCCTGGTGCGAGTCCACGTGATCGACCCGCTGCGCGATCTCGTCGGTGCCGAATACAACGGCCCGTCCAACTGGACGCTCTGGGCCGCCCTGCAACGCGTCGCCGAGGAAGGCTGCGGCGTGGTGGTCGTGCTGGCCAACCACGAGTCGTCCCAGGCGCTGCTCGAACGCGTGCCGCAACTCACCCAGCCACCACGGCAATTCAGCCGTTCGCAATCGCGCATCTATTCTGAAGTGGGCACCGGCGCGCAGATTCTCCAGGACCTGGGTGTCGGCAAGCTCCGTCACCTCGGCCCGCCGCTCAAGTACGCGGGGTTGACGGGGTATGACCTGGAGGTGGTGGAGAGTATCGCGTTTAGCGGGTGAGACCGAGCAACCCAAAACCTGTGGGAGCGGGCTTGCTCGCGAAAGCGGTGGATCAGCTTGCAACAATGTTGAATCTACCGCCGTCTTCGCGAGCAAGCCCGCTTCCACAGAGATGCACCAAACTCGCCCAGACAGATAACCGGTACGGCAAAATGCTTGCAGAAAGTTTGGAATACCATAATATGATATTCCATCGACCGGACGATCCTGAACGGCGTTTGCAAGACCGATGGACCCAAAGCTCCCGATAAGCGGGTAAACCAAGCCCGCTCTATAAACACAACAATGAGGGCGTGAAAATGGTGTTGAAGAAAAGTGCAGCCGCGATCCTGTTTGCGGGCCTGTTGAGTATCACCAGCCAGGCGTCGATGGCCGCTGAAAGCGTCAACTTCGTCAGTTGGGGCGGCAGCACCCAGGACGCGCAGAAGCAGGCCTGGGCCGATCCGTTCAGCAAGGCCAGCGGCATCACCGTGGTCCAGGATGGCCCGACCGACTACGGCAAGCTCAAGGCCATGGTCGAAAGCGGCAACGTGCAGTGGGACGTCGTCGACGTCGAGGCGGACTTCGCCTTGCGCGCCGCCGCCGAAGGCCTGTTGGAGCCCCTGGATTTCTCGGTGGTACAGCGCGACAAGATCGATCCACGCTTCGTGTCCGATCACGGCGTCGGCTCGTTCTACTTCTCGTTCGTCCTCGGCTACAACGAAGGCAAGCTCGGTTCCGGCAAGCCGACAGACTGGTCCGCGCTGTTCGACACCAAGACCTACCCCGGCAAACGCGCCTTGTACAAATGGCCGAGCCCGGGCGTGCTTGAGCTGGCCCTGCTGGCAGACGGCGTCGCAGCCGACAAGCTCTACCCGCTGGACCTGGACCGCGCCTTCAAGAAACTCGACACCATCAAGAAAGACATCGTCTGGTGGGGCGGCGGTGCGCAGTCGCAACAATTGCTCGCCTCCGGTGAAGCCAGCATCGGCCAGTTCTGGAACGGTCGCATCTACGCCCTGCAACAGGACGGCGCGCCAGTGGGCGTAAGCTGGAAGCAGAACCTGGTCATGGCCGACATCCTGGTGATTCCAAAGGGTTCGAAAAACAAGGCAGCGGCCATGAAGTTCCTGGCCAACGCCAGCAGCGCCAAGGGCCAGGCCGATTTCTCCAACCTGACCGCGTATGCACCGGTCAACGTCGACAGCATCGCTCGCCTGGATTCGGTGCTTGCCCCCAACCTGCCGACCGCCTACGCCAAGGATCAGATCACGCTTGATTTCGCGTACTGGGCCAAGAACGGTCAGGACATCGCGACACGGTGGAACGAATGGCTGGTCAAATGAAAATGTCCGCAACGGCAACCCAGCACACCGGGGGCGCCCCTGGCGCTGCCGGTGTGGCAACCGTCAAGCCTGTTGCCGCGCCAACCCCGTCCTTGCTGCAACGCTGGCGCGGGGCCGGCAATCTGCTCCCGGCCCTGCTGTTTCTCGGCCTGTTCTTCCTGGCACCGCTGATCGGCCTGCTGTTGCGCGGCGTGCTGGAGCCGGTGCCCGGGCTGGGCAACTACGAACAATTGTTCGCCAACTCGGCCTACGCCCGGGTGTTGTTCAACACCTTTTCGGTGGCCGGGCTGGTGACGTTGTTCAGCTTGCTATTGGGCTTCCCGCTGGCCTGGGCCATTACCCTGGTGCCCCGTGGCTGGGGCCGCTGGATGCTGAATATCGTGCTGCTGTCGATGTGGACCAGCCTGCTCGCCCGCACCTATTCCTGGCTGGTGCTGTTGCAAGCCTCCGGCGTGGTGAACAAGGCGTTGATGGCCCTGGGCATCATCGACCAGCCGCTGGAGATGGTGCACAACCTCACCGGCGTGGTGATCGGCATGAGCTACATCATGATCCCGTTCATCGTCTTGCCATTGCAGGCGACCATGCAGGCCATCGACCCGATGATCCTGCAGGCCGGTTCTATCTGCGGTGCCAGTCCCTGGACCAACTTCTTCCGGGTGTTCCTGCCGCTGTGCCGGCCGGGGCTGTTTTCCGGCGGCTTGATGGTGTTCGTGATGTCCCTCGGTTACTACGTGACCCCGGCGCTGCTGGGCGGTGCGCAGAACATGATGCTGCCTGAATTCATCATCCAGCAGGTGCAGTCATTCCTCAATTGGGGCCTGGCGAGCGCCGGCGCCGCGTTGTTGGTGGCGATCACGCTGGTGCTGTTCTACTTCTACCTGAAGCTCCAACCGGAATCCCCGGTGGGCGCCAGCAACGCGAGGTAAGCCGTCATGCTCCTGACCCCCAATGCCATGAGCCGGCGCATGCGGTTCGGCCTGTATTTCACCACGGGCCTGATCGCGCTGTTCCTGCTGCTGCCCATCGTCTTCATCGTGCTGTTGTCGTTCGGCTCATCCCAATGGCTGGTGTTCCCGCCGCCGGGCTGGACGTTCAAATGGTACGGCCAGTTCTTTTCCAATCCCGACTGGATGAGCGCGGCGCTGACCAGCCTCAAGGTCGCTGTGCTGACCACCGTCTGCGCCGTGGCGCTGGGGTTGCCGACGGCATTTGCCCTGGTACGCGGGCGCTTCCCGGGCCGGGAAATGCTCTACGGTCTGTTCACCCTGCCGATGATCGTGCCGCTGGTGATCATCGCCGTGGCGGTGTACGCGCTGTTTCTCAAGCTCGGCTACACCGGGACGATGTTCGCGTTCGTGGTCAGCCACGTCATCGTCGCGCTGCCGTTCACCATCATTTCGATCATCAACTCGCTCAAGCTGTTCGATCAGTCCATCGAGGATGCGGCGGTGATCTGCGGTGCCTCGCGCCTGCAGGCGGTGTTCAAGGTGACCTTCCCGGCGATTCGCCCGGGCATGGTCGCCGGCGCCCTGTTCGCGTTCCTGGTGTCGTGGGATGAAGTGGTGCTGAGCGTGATGATGGCCAGCCCGACCCTGCAAACCTTGCCGGTAAAAATGTGGACCACCCTGCGCCAGGACCTGACGCCTGTGATCGCCGTCGCCTCGACGCTGCTGATCGGCCTCTCGGTGTTGGTGATGGTGATTGCCGCCGCTCTGCGCCGGCGCAACGAAATCAGCGCCTGAGCGCCTAGGAGAACACGATGAGTGCCGTCAAAGACCCTGCACAACAGAACAACAAGACCCTGGTCAGTCTGCGCAACCTGAACAAGCACTACGGCGACTTTGCCGCCGTGGACGATATTTCCCTGGAGATCCAGGACGGTGAATTCCTGACCTTCCTCGGCTCCAGCGGCTCGGGCAAGAGCACCACGCTGTCAATGCTGGCAGGGTTCGAAACCCCCAGCAGCGGCGAAATCCTGGTGGAAGGCAAATCCCTGGTCAACGTACCGCCGCACAAGCGCGACATTGGCATGGTGTTCCAGCGTTACTCGCTGTTCCCGCACCTGTCGGTGCGCGACAACATCGCCTTCCCGTTGGCGATCCGCAAACTGGCGACCGCTGAACGTGAGCGCCGGGTCGATGCCATGCTCAAGCTGGTGCAGTTGGGCGAGTTCGCCCATCGCCGCCCTTCGCAACTGTCCGGCGGTCAGCAGCAGCGCGTGGCGATTGCTCGGGCGCTGGTCTACGAGCCGCGCATCCTGCTGATGGACGAACCCCTCGGCGCCCTGGACAAGAAACTCCGTGAGGACTTGCAGGACGAACTGCGCCAATTGCACCGGCGCCTGGGCATCACCATTGTCTACGTGACCCACGACCAGGAAGAAGCCATGCGCCTGTCCCAGCGCATCGCGATTTTCAGCCACGGCAAGATCGTCGGGCTGGGCAGCGGCTACGACCTCTACCAGAACCCGCCGAATGCCTTCGTCGCATCGTTCCTGGGCAATTCAAATTTCTTCAAGCTCAAGGCCCAGGGCAACGCGGCAGCGTCGTTCGAAGGGCAGTCGCTGTCGATCCGACTGACCGCCGGGCTGCAAACCGACCAGGACGTGTTGCTCATGGTACGTCCGGAAAAAGCCTTGGCCCTGAGCGTGGAACAAGCGGCACAGGAACCCTTGCCGGCCGGCTGGAATGAAGTCGCCGCCAAGGTCGTGGAAGTGCTGTTTCTCGGTGAGAGCCAGACCTGCAGCGTCGTCACGCCTGGCGGCACTTCCTTGACCGTCAAGGCACTTTCCGCCGCCGGCATGCCGCTCAAGGCCGGCGATCCGGTGCGCGTGCGCTGGGCCACGGCCGATGCCTGCGTCTACACACAATGGGCTGAGAGTGACCTGAACAAGGCCGCCGGCGCTCACTGATGAATACTGCGTCATAACCGCTTGAGTGCGAGGACTGCGAAATGATCGATGCCAACGTTTACAAACAAGTCATGGGCTCGTTCCCGTCCGGCGTGACGGTGATTACCACCCTGGACGATGACGGGCAAATCGTCGGCCTCACCGCCAGCGCTTTCAGTTCATTGTCGATGGACCCGGCCCTGGTGCTGTTCTGCCCCAACTACAGCTCAGATTCCTATCCGGTGTTGATCAAGAACAAACGCTTCGCCATCCACCTGCTCTCCGGCGGGCAACAGAGCGAAGCCTACGCCTTCGCCCGCAAAGGCAAGGACAAGGCCCAAGGCATCGAGTGGACCCTGAGCGAGCTGGGCAACCCGTTGCTGAGCAACGCCACCGCCATCATCGAATGCGAACTGTGGCGTGAATACGAAGGCGGCGACCACGCCATCATGGTCGGCGCCGTGAAGAACCTGATCGTGCCACAGCACACACCGGGGCCGCTGGTTTATTGCCACGGCAAGATGGGCGCCCTGCCCGTCCTCGCCTGAACCGATCGTCAACAACAAGAGATAGCGCCATGAAATTTTCCCTGTTCGTACACATGGAGCGCTGGGACGAAAGCGTCAGCCATCGCCAGTTGTTCGAGGACCTGAGCGAGCTGACCTTGTTGGCCGAGGCCGGCGGTTTCAGCACCGTGTGGATCGGCGAACACCACGCCATGGAATACACCATTTCGCCAAGCCCGATGCCGTTGCTGGCGTACCTGGCCGGCAAGACCACCACCATCCACCTGGGCGCCGGCACCATCATCGCGCCGTTCTGGCACCCGTTGCGGGTAGCCGGTGAATGCGCGCTGCTGGACGTAATCAGCAACGGGCGCATGGAAGTCGGCCTGGCCCGTGGCGCCTATCAAGTGGAATTCGACCGCATGGCCGGTGGCATGCCGGCCTCCTCCGGTGGCCAGGCCCTGCGGGAAATGGTCCCGGTAGTGCGTGCCCTGTGGCAAGGCGACTACGCCCATGATGGCGATATCTGGAAATTCCCCACGTCCACCTGCGTGCCCAAGCCGATCCGCAAGCCGCACCCACCGATGTGGATCGCCGCCCGCGACCCGGACTCCCACAACTTCGCCGTCGCCAATGGCTGCAACGTGATGGTTACGCCGTTGATGAAAGGCGATGAAGAAGTCCTGGACCTGAAGAACAAGTTCCAGGCGGCCCTGGACAACAACCCTGACGTGCCACGTCCCCAGCTGATGGTGCTGCGCCACACCCACGTGCACGCCACCGATGATCCCGATGGCTGGAAAGTCGGCGCCAAGGCCATTTCGAAGTTCTATCGCACCTTCGACGCCTGGTTCGGCAACAAACAAGTGCCGGTCAATGGCTTCCTCGCGCCAAGCCCGGAAGAAAAGTTCGCCGAGCGCCCCGAGTTTCAACTGGAGAATATCCGCAAGAACACCATGATCGGCACACCGCAGGAAATCATCGCCCGGATCAAGTATTACCAGGAGCTCGGTGTGGATGAGTTCAGCTTCTGGTGCGATAACAGCTTGCCCCATGCAGAGAAGAAAAAATCCCTGGAGCTGTTTATCCAGCAGGTGGTGCCGGCGTTTCGGTGATCCCCTGGCCTTTGGGCAGGCCGTTGAAGTGCCATCGCGAGCAAGCTCGCTCCCACTGTGGATTTGTGGCGTATGCAACAGCTGTTTACGCCACCGTCCGTGTTCGCGATGGCGGCCTGAAGCTGAAATAAAAAATGCCCGGCATTCTATAGCCGGGCATTTTTATTCATCCGCTGATCAGAACGTCACGCTGGCGCTCAGCTTGGCGGTACGCGGCTCACCGACATTGACTTGCAATTGGCTACCGGTGGAGGACGGGTAGTATTGCTTGTCGAACAGGTTGTCTACGTTCAGTTGCAGCGAGGTCTTGTGCCCCAGCACCGGCGATTCCCAACGCAGGAAGGCGTCGGCGACGGTGTAGCTGCTGAGCCAGAAATCGTTGGCGTTGTTGGCGGCGCGCTCGCCGACATAACGCGCGCCGGCGCCGGCATGCCAGGCGCCGAATTCGGCAGGCACGTTCAGGTGGTGGCTCAGGTACAGGCTGGCGGTGTGCTTGGGGGCATCGGCCAGGCGATGGCCTTCATTCTTTGGATCATCCAAAATCTCGGTTTGGGTATAGGCGTAGGTGCCGATCAAGTCCCAACGTTCGGCCAGGCGTCCGGTGATGTCCAGTTCCAGGCCTTGGGAGCCGACTTTGCCGGCGGCTTCTGCCAGGGTCACGCCATTGACGGTGGAAGACGTCACGACGTTTTTCTTCTCGATGTCGAAGAGCGCGACGTTGATGTTCAAGCCCGGCAACGGGTCGTACTTGGCACCGATTTCGTAGCTGCGTCCCTCTTCCGGCTTGAAGGTGCTGAGGTTGTCATCGACAGTATCGTTGGGCTTGAACGAACGGCTGTAGTTGCCATACAACGACAGCTCCTCGGTGGCCTTGTAGACCATGCCCAGGAATGGGACAAAGGCATCGCCATTGTCGTCGCGAACCGGCACCCTCTGGACTGACCCTTGCTGGCTGAATTGATCGTAGTGCTGATAGCGACCGCCGAAGACCAGGATCCAGCGATCGTCCAGATGCCAGTTGTCCTTCATGTATACCGAGCTGGAAGTCAGCTGGTTGCTCAGGTTGCTTTGGGTTGGGCTGATGACGCTGGGTTCCCCCAGACCGCCATATACCGGTTCAGTGATATCGAAGCCACCCCGTGCTACGCCACGGTAGGTCTTGCCACGGTATTGGTCCGACACCTGATTATCGACACCGATCAACAGGTCATGGCGCTGGCCGAACAGCTCCTGCTTACCCATGAAATCCCAACTCGCATATCGGGTTTCATCATCGTAATGAGCACCGTTAGCCGCCCGGCGCAGTGTGTTACCCGTCAATGAGTTGGGCTGCGCAATCGAAAGACTGTACCGGTCATTGTTCCAGCCATAAGTCACCCGGGTTTTCCACGCATCGCTCAGCTCATACTCGAACCGCGCGGTAGCCGTCTCGCGAATCCCTGTGCTCTTGGCCCACGGTTCATCGAGGCGCTTGTCATAGTCGATGTCCGCCGGATGACCGTTCTGGAACACCGTGCCACGGTCAAACGGGTTGGAATATTCGTTGTATTCATAGCTCAGGTTCAACGAAGCGCGCTCGCCGGTCCAGGCCAGGGACGGCGCCACGAGCGTGCTCTCGTTGACCCCGTAGTTGCGCCAGTAGTCTTCATGGCCGCGCTCGGCTATCAGGCGATAAGCCAGACCGGTATCGCCCAGCGGCCCGGTGGTATCCAGGGCCATGGTGCCGCCGCCTTCGCTGTAGGCCGAGCCGCTCAGCGTGGTGCTTTGGGCGTATTCGGGCTTCTTGCTGATAACGTTGATCAGGCCACCGGGTTCCAGCGCGCCATACAGCATGGAGGCCGGGCCCTTGAGCACTTCGACCCGCTCGGTGGTGGCGCTGAAGTTGTGTCCCAGGTTCGAGCGCACGCCATCGCGCAGGATCGAGCCGTCGTCGTTGGTGCCGAAACCGCGCTTGATCAGCGAGTCCCGCGAGCCGCCCAAGGTGTTGCCCTGGCTGACGCCGCTGACGAACTTCATCGCGTCGCCCAGCGAGCGCACCTGATAATCGGCCAAGGTCTGCTGGGTCACCACATTGATCGATTGCGCTTCTTCCTTGATCGGAACATCGCTTTTGCTCGCCGTACTGGCTTGCGATGCGGTGTAGCCCTCGTCCTGAGTGATACGACTGCCCTGGATGTCCGTGGCCGGCAGCTCGAGCGTGCCCTGCGCCCACACTGGGCTTGTGATGAAACAGCAGGACAACGTTGGCAGCACACACTTGATGAAAAGGTTGCGATTAGCGAGGGGGGTGGAACGATTCAAGACGCTGCACTCATGAAAGGGACGTTAATGAGAGCGAATATACTTTGAGAATAATTCCCAGTAAATATTTTGTATCATTTACATAGCGCCACCAACCCTGTGGGAGCGGGCTTGCTCGCGAAGGCGTCAGGTCAGTAAATACAGATTGGGATGACACACCGCTTTCGCGAGCAAGCCCGCTCCCCCAAAAGCCCAGCAAGAAAAATGATATCAAATAGCCCACATTTCTAAAGCTTTCGCCTCCGCGGTCGAATGTATGCCATTGAGTCAATTTTTCGCAGGAGCAGCGGCATGCAAACGTTAAAGGCCTTGTACGAGTCTATCGAGATGCGATTTTTCGATACGCTCACTAAAAAGCTATCGAGCCTTTTCCTGTTGGTGCTGGTCAGCGGGTTGCTGTATTGGGTGGCCCTCAGTGCCCGCGCCGAGATCGTTTTGCAGTTGCATAACGCTCAGTTGGACAGCGCCTTGCTGGGCCAGATCGAAGGCCGCCTCGACAGCCTTACCCATGCCCTGCTGTTCGGCACATTGCTGACAATGGGCATGATCAGCTTCATGGTCTGGTACTTCCGCCACCTTATCGTGCGGCCTGTCACGGCGATGACCAAGGCCCTGGAGGAGATCGCGAACGGTGAAGGCGACCTGTCCAAGGACCTGCCACTGGTGACTCACGACGAAATCCGCGTCCTGGCCGGCACCTGCAACCGGTTCCTGGCCAAGCAGCGGGAGATCATCAGCAACGTCCAGGCGTTGACCGTGCACATCGCCGTCGAATCGGCACGTTCGCTGAAAAACATCAGCGACTCCAGCGACAGCGCCACCCACCAGGCGCGTTTCGCCAAGGAAGTGATGGACCAGAGCAACACCGCCGTGGGCCGCATCGAAGAAGTCTCGCGCCAGACCCAGGGCATTTCCAGCACCACCGCCCAGAACCTGAGCATCGCCCGCGACTCCTACGCCGAGCTGCTGGAAGTGACCGGCAACATCAGCGAAATATCCAACAGCCTCGGTGAGTTCGCCACGCTGGTGGACGCCTTGAACCAGCGCTCGTCCAGCATCAAGTCGATTGTCGGGTTGATCCAGCAGATCTCTGCCCAGACCAACCTGCTGGCCCTCAATGCGGCCATCGAAGCCGCCCGGGCCGGCGAAAGTGGCCGTGGTTTTGCCGTGGTGGCCGACGAGGTACGCACGCTGGCGCAAAACGTCAGCCGGGCCACCGACGATATCTCCCGCAACATCGACGCCATGCTCCAGGAAGTCAGCTCCACCCACGAGCAAACCACGCAGATCAGCCACAGCGCCCGGGAAACCCAGAAAGTAGTGGAGCGCGCGTCGGGGCATTTCGAAAGCATGATCGTCGACTTCGAGTCCACCAACGGCAAGCTCGCCGACATCGCCGACCATATCCAGCAGTTTGCCGATACCAACACCGGGATCAACGAACGGGTCACGCAGATCCACGCCGACAGCCAGTCGATTGACCAGCGTATGCAGCATTCGGCGACGGCCACCCGTGATCTGTCCGGCGTGGCTGAGAAGGTCCAGACGCTACTGGGTCGCTTCGTGCTCGGCCACGGCAAGCTGGACGCCGCGATCACCCGGGCCAGCGAGTGCCGCAACACGTTGCAGGTACGCCTGGAAGAACTGCAAGGCGAAGGCCTCAATCTGTTCGATCAGAGTTACAAACTGATTCCCGGTACCGACCCCAAGCAGTACATGACCAGCTATACCGAACGCTTCGCCCAGGTCTGCCAGGAAGAATGCGACAAGCTCACCCGCAGCACACCGGGCGGCAAGGTTTCGTTCATCGTCGACACCAAGGGCTATTGCCCGGTGAACAACAGCTGGGTTTCGAAGCCGCCGACCGGGGACCGGGCCGTAGACCTGCCGGTATGCCGCAACAAGCGGATTTTCAACGACCCGATCGGCCTGCGCGCGGCGGGCAACGTCCAGCGCTTCCTGCTCCAGACCTACCTGCGCGACACCGGCGAAATCATGACCGAGATCGACGTACCGTTCTTCTTCGGCGGCCGTCACTGGGGGAACTTGCGAGTCGGGTTCGATGCGGCGGTGTTGTTGGCGGATTGACTGACCAAAAACCCTCGGTACACCCCAGATCTCAAGGCCACCCAAAACAACTGTGGGAGCGAGCTTGCTCGCGATGGCGGTGGGTCAGTCAACATCGAGGCGACTGATCTGACGCATTCGCGAGCAAGCCCGCTCCCACAAGGGTTCTGCGGTGTACGCCAATTTTGAGGCGCCCCAAAAAACCACTGTGGGAGCGGGCTTGCCCGCGAAGGCGGTCGGTCAGCCACATCAACGGCGACTGACCCGACGCCTTCGCGAGCAAGCCCGCTCCCACAGGAGGGGCTACATCAATTCAACAGCACTTGGGCCCGCCCTTGCCGCCGTAACGGGCTTCCTGGCGTTCGCGGAAGAACGCCTCGTAGTCCATCATCGGCTTGTCCGGGTGCTTGGTTTGCATGTGCTCGACGTAGTTGTCGTAGTCGGGCATGCCGACCATCAGGCGGGCGGCCTGACCGAGGTATTTACCGAGGCGACTCAAGTCATTGAACATCGTTGCAATCCTCTATCAAGCGTCCGGCAGGGCCTGGAATGGGGCTTCTTTGTCCGTGCGCTCTTTCGTGCCCCAGGCGGCGATGCCGACCTTGAGCGCGTAGAACAGGACGCTGAACACCACGAACAGGAACAACACCGTCAGCGTTGCGTTGGTGTAGGCGTTGAACACCACGTGCTGCATCTGCTCGACGCTCTTGGCCGGGGCCAAGATCTGGCCGGCAGCCAGGGCGTCGTTGTATTTGCGCGCCAGGGCCAGGAAGCCGATCGCTGGGTTGGCGTCGAACAGCTTGATCAGGCCTGCGGTGGTGGTGCAGATCAGCAGCCAGGCCGCCGGCAGCAACGTGACCCAGACGTAGCGTTGGCGCTTCATCTTGATCAGCACCACGGTGGCGAGCATCAGGGCGATACCGGCCAGCATCTGGTTGGAGATGCCGAACAGCGGCCACAAGGTGTTGATGCCGCCCAGCGGATCGATCACGCCCTGGTACAGCAAATAGCCCCACAGCGCCACGCAACCGGCGGTGGCAATGAGGTTGGCCGGCCAGGATTCGGTGCGCTTGAGCGAAGGCACGAACGAGCCGAGCAGATCCTGGAGCATGAACCGCCCGGCACGGGTGCCGGCGTCCACGGCCGTGAGGATGAACAGCGCTTCGAACAGGATCGCGAAGTGGTACCAGAACGCCATGGTGTTCTCACCCGGCAACACCGAGTGCAGGATCTGCGCGATACCGACCGCCAGGGTCGGCGCACCGCCGGCACGGGCCAGGACGGTGGTTTCGCCGATGTCCTTGGCCACCGCTTGCAGCGCTTCAGGGGTGATTGCAAAACCCCAGCTGCTGACAGTCTGCGCCACAGCCACCACGTCACCGCCGACGATCGCCGCCGGGCTGTTCATGGCGAAGTACACGCCCGGCTCGATCACCGATGCAGCGACCATGGCCATGATCGCCACGAAGGACTCCATCAGCATGCCGCCGTAACCGATATAGCGGGCGTTGGTTTCGTTATCCAGCAACTTGGGTGTGGTGCCCGAGGAGATCAGCGCATGGAAGCCCGAGACCGCGCCGCAGGCAATGGTGATGAACAGGAACGGGAACAGACCGCCCTTCCACACCGGGCCGGTGCCGTCGGTGAACTGGGTCAGCGCCGGCATTTTCAGCTCGGGCATGGTGACCAGGATGCCGATCGCCAGGGCGACGATGGTGCCGATCTTGAGGAACGTCGACAGGTAGTCCCGCGGCGCCAGGATCAGCCACACCGGCAACACCGCTGCGACAAAACCGTAGCCGATCAGCATCCAGGTGATCTGGATCCCGGTGAACGAGAACGCCTTGGCCCAGACCGGATCGGCGGCAATCTGCCCGCCCAGCCAGATCGAGCCCAGCAGCAACAGCACGCCGATCAGCGAGATCTCACCGATGCGGCCCGGGCGGATGTAGCGCATGTAGACGCCCATGAACATCGCGATCGGGATGGTCGCCATCACCGTGAAGATGCCCCACGGACTCTCGGCCAGGGCCTTGACCACGATCAGCGCCAACACCGCAAGGATGATGATCATGATCAGGAAGCAGCCGAACAGCGCGATGGTGCCGGGGATGCGGCCCATTTCCTCGCGCACCATGTCGCCCAGGGAGCGACCGTTGCGGCGGGTGGACAGGAACAGGACCATGAAGTCCTGCACCGCACCGGCCAGCACCACGCCGGCGATCAGCCAGAGCGTGCCGGGCAGGTAGCCCATCTGCGCCGCCAGCACCGGCCCGACCAGCGGCCCCGCGCCAGCGATGGCCGCGAAGTGGTGGCCGAAAAGGATGTGTTTGTTGGTCGGGACGTAGTCCAGGCCATCGTTGTTGAGCACGGCAGGCGTGGCCCGGCGCGCATCGAGTTGCATCACGTTGTTGGCGATGAAGAGGCTGTAGTAGCGGTAGGCGACCAGGTAGATGGCCACGGCTGCGACGACGATCCAGAGGGCGTTGATGGGTTCGCCGCGGCGCAAGGCCACGACACTCAACGCACAGGCTCCAAGAACAGCCACGGCAAACCAGGCGAGGTGTTTAACCAGACGGGTTGTCATTGCGTGTCTCCTGCCGATATCCAGTGGATTGCGGCGATTGTTTTTATAGTGTGCCCCGGCTATTCGGAGCGCAGCCAATATCGCCGCATGCCGTCAATAAATAAATCCGCAGTACTACGTATGGGTTACCTACGTAGTTCTACGTAGAAGCCAATATGTCTGTGGGAGCGGGCTTGTTCGCGAATACGGTGTGCCAGTCAACCAGGAAGCGACTGGAATATCGCATTCGCGAGCAAGCCCGCTCCCACAGGTTTGAAGCCTAATATCCGGTAGGGTTATTGAGCGTTGGAAGGTTTGGCATATGATGCGTCCCATCCACCTCCCACCGCCGGGCCCGGACAGGAGTACCGATGCTGCTCAAACACAAAATCGTCGCCCTCGGGATCTTGCCCCTGGTCCTGGCTATCGCAGTGATCTGCGCCCTGGTGATTTCGCTCAATCGCCAGTTGGGCGACCAGCAGGCGCAACTGATCGAAGACAGCATCCTGGCCAGCAAGCGCGCCGAACTGAAAAACTACGTTGAAATGGCCCAAAGCCTGATCGCCCCGCTGTACAACAACGGCCAGGGCGACGAGCGCGCGCAGCAGCAGGTATTGGAGGAGTTGCGCAAGCTCAGCTTCGGCATCAACGGCTATTTTTTCGTCTATGACCGCCAGGGTCGCAGCCTGATGCACGCACGCCAGTCGGAACTGGTGGGCCAATACCTCTGGGACATGAAGGATCCCCACGGACTGCCGGTGATCCAGGCGCTGCTCAAGAGTGCCGAGTCCGGCGAAGGGTTCCAGCGGTATGCCTGGAACAAACCCTCCTCCGGCCAGGTGACCGACAAGCTGGCCTACGTGGTCATGCTGGATCGATGGGGCTGGATGCTGGGCACCGGCATCTACCTGGAAGATGTCGAGCGCGCCACCCAGCAAGCCCGGGATGAAGTGGCCCAGGGCATCCACACCACCATGCAGGCCATCGCCGCCATCGCGCTGGTGGCGGTCCTGCTGGTATTCGCCGGCGGCATGACCCTCAACGTCAGCGAACATCGCCTGGCCGACAAAAAACTGCAACGCCTGAACCAGCGCATCGTCAGCTTGCAGGAAGAAGAACGTTCCAGGGTGTCTCGCGAGCTTCACGACGGCATCAGCCAACTGCTGGTATCGATAAAGTTCCAGTTCGAACTGGCCAGCCATGTCATCGAGAATGGCCAGGAAAACGGCTTGGGCATCCTGAAAAACGCCACCGATCGCCTTGGCGAAGCCATCGGCGAGATCCGCACCATTTCCCACGACTTGCGCTCATCCCTGCTCGATACCTTGGGACTGCCCGCAGCCATCGGCCAACTCGCCGCCGAATTCCAGCAACGCAGCGGACTCGAGGTGAGCTACAGAAGCAACGAATTCGATTGCCGCCTGGAGAATGGCGCGCCCGTCTCGCTGTTTCGTATTGCCCAGGAAGCCCTGACCAATATCGAACGTCACGCCGGGGCGAAAAGCGTCGGCATTACGCTCTTTGGCTCCGGCCAGTCCCTGCGACTGACAGTGGTGGATGATGGGATGGGGTTCAACGTGCCGCAGGTCGAACGCGGCCACGCGGGTATTGGCCTGCGCAATATCCGCGAACGGGTCGAGCATTTCGGCGGACGGCTTGAATTGACCTCGGCACCGGGACGCAGCGAACTGGACATCCTGTTACCCATGACAATGACGGCCAGTGAAAGCTGATGCGCCCCCACTCCAACAAGAGCCCCTACCGATGAACCTGCCTGCAGCGATCCGCGTCGCACTGGTCGACGATCATTCCCTGGTGCGCGATGGCATCAGGGCCCTTCTGTCTGTGATGCCCCGGCTGGAAGTGGTGGGCGAAGCCGAGAACGGCACCGAGGCGATCGAGATGGTCGGACGCTGCCAGCCCGATCTCCTGCTCATGGACATCAGTCTCAAGGACATGAACGGCCTCGAACTGACCCGGCTGCTGGGCAAGCAATACCCCAGCCTCAAGATCCTCATCCTGAGCATGTACGACAATTATGAATACGTGAGCGAGTCGGTGCGTTCCGGCGCCAGCGGCTACGTGCTCAAGAACGCCCCCTCGCGGGAAATCATCGCGGCCATCGAAGCGATCATCAGCGGCGGCACCTTCTACAGCGCCGAGATCGCCCAACGGCTCGCCACCGACCAGAACACGGACAACGAACTGACGCCACGCGAGAGCCAGGTCCTGTACAAAATGGTCCAGGGGCTGAACAACAAGGAAATGGCTCGTGAGCTGGACATCAGCGTACGCACCGTCGAAACCCACCGGCTGAGCATCCGCCGCAAGCTGAACATCGACAAGCCCGCCGCCTTGGTGAAATACGCAATCGATCACGGGATCATTTCGCGCTAATCCCGGCCAGTGTCAGCAAAATTGCGACCGCTTTGCAGCCAAGCGGGAGCAAGCTCCCTCGCCACAGGTTTATGCAAACTTCATCCAGCGTAGTAGCCAGGCAGCTCAAGATCGGCCAACAGACTCGGGCCGCTTGGCGTCCAGCCAAGCAAGGCACGGGTGTACTCGCTGGACACCGCCATGTTCGCCCCCGCCATGTGGGCAAACCAACCGAAATGCTCGCGCTCCCGGGATTCGACCGGTAATCCCAGGCCACGACCGATTGCCTGGGCAATGTTTTTGAACGGCACGGCCTCGTCGGCGACGGCGTGGTAGACCGACTGTGTCACGCCTTGCTCCAGCGCAAGCCGATAGACCCGAGCGGCATCCAACCGGTGCACGCCCGACCAGCAGTGGCCGCCATCTCCGAGATAGGCCGAGACGCCTGTCTCCCGGGCCAGGCGAATCAGGAGAGGAACGAACCCGTAGTCGCCGAGGCCATGGACCGAGGGCGCCAGCCGCACCGTCGCCACACGCACCCCACGCTCGGCCAGGTCCCGGGCGGCGGCTTCGGACTTACGGGGCGAGGCCGGGCTCACCACTTCCAGTTCACTCGCGCCCCGCGTCAACCCAAACAGGCCCGACGTCACCAGCAACGGCCGGTCGGAGCCTCGCAACGCATCGCCCAACGTTTCGATGGCGCGGCGATCTTGCTGGGCATTTTCGGTAAATCGGGAGAAGTCATGATTGAACGCCGTGTGAATCACCGCGTCCGCCGCCGAGGCTGCGTTGTGCAAAATATCGAGATCATCCAAAGTGCCTGGAATCACCTTCGCGCCTGTCGCAGCCAGTGGGGCGCCTTTTGCTTCGCATCGGGCCAGGCCGGTGACCCGATGCCCGGCGGCGATCAGATCCTGCGCCACGGACGCCCCAACCCAGCCCGTGGCACCGGTAACGAATACGTGCATATGCAACGCTCCTGTTGTGAAAATCGAGACTGAAATCAACTCATCGAAGACTCAGGATTTGTATGGAACTTGTGCTTCCCGTCCTCTCAGCAGCATCAGGGCCACCCCGAAGGACAGCCCAACGGCAATGGCGCCGCCCAGATAAACCGCACCGATACCCCAGCCACTCGCCACCAAACCGGCCAACGGACTGGTGATGCCTAGGGAAATATCAAGAAACGCGACGTAGGCCCCCATGGCGAGACCGCGTGCCTGCGGTGGCGAACGCCGTACCGCTTCCACGCCGAAGCCGGGAAACGCCAGGGAATAACCGAAGCCGGTGAAAGCTGCGCCCAAATAAGCCATGGTCGCGGTGTCGGCGCTCCAGATCAGCAGCAACCCGACGGTTTCAATCAATACGCAGACCAGCGCGACGCGGGCGCCGCCAATCTTGTCTGGAAGGTGCCCGAAAAGCAGGCGCGCAGCGATGAAAGCCACACCGAACGCCGTAAACGCCAAGGAAGCGTTGCCCCAATCCCTGGCCGCGAACAACAAGGCAATGAACGCCATGAGGACGCCGAAGCCGACGCTGCAAAATGCCAAGCCCATGCCGGGAACCCATACAGCACCGAGCATCGTATAGAACGGTGTACGCCGGGTTGCCGTGGGGGCGACAGCGCGCACGCCCGCGACAATCGCCAAGGCCAGCAGCGGAACGAACATCGAGGCCATGGCGATGCCGGTGAACCCCCAAGCGCCGTTGAGCGCCACGCCGAGCGGAGCACCCAACGCGAAGGCTCCGTACATGGCGATGCCGTTCCAGGCCATGACCTTGCCGGCATGCTGCGCACCCACCAGGCCGATGCCCCACCCCAGCGCACCGGTGACAATGAGGCTTTCGCCAATTGCCAGCAGCACTCGACCGCCCGACAAGAGCCAGACCGACGTGACCGGCGCGGCAACGAACGCCAGGGAAAGCAGATAGACCAGCCCTGAAACCGCGGCTGTCGCCAGCCCGCTCATGACCGCACGTTTACCACCGCGCATGTCGGAAAAATTGCCGGCCCAGGCCCGTGACAACAGCGCTGCGGCAAACTGCGCGCCGACCACCAGGCCGATGACCAGCGTGTCCATGCCCAGCGCGTCATGCAGATGGAGGGGCAAGACAGGCAGTTGCATGCCGATCGTGAGGAAACCGATGAATACCGTCAGTGTGAGCGGCAACAGCTTGAGCGCCGGATTGGCCTCGACGGCTGCCTGAGGCGCCGAAGAAGCGCCGAGAGGAATATTGTCTTGTGTCATAACCCTACCCACGGAAAGGGACGCGAAGTGAAGTTGAATACTGTTTGTGGCGACGACTAGAATGCGATCAATTCGTCGCATTAAAGATACGAATAATCCGTCGCATTTTCTATTCGCATTCCCTACCGAGGTTCACGCCTGCATGTCCGAACGCTCAAGCCCGCAGATTTCCTCACGCAAACAGCCAAAACAGGCACGCTCCACCGAGCTCGTCGCCGCCGTTCTGCAAGCAGCTGTTCAGGTTCTGGCGACCCAAGGGGCGACACGTTTCACGGTGGCCCGTGTTGCTGAACGAGCAGGCGTCAGCGTCGGCTCGGTGTATCAATACTTTCCGAACAAAGCCGCGATCCTGTTCCGCCTGCAAAGTGATGAATGGCGGCAAACCAGCGACATGCTGCGCGAGATTCTTGAAGACGACCTCAAGCCGCCCTTCGAGCGGCTGCGCACCCTCGTGCGGGCGTTCATCCAGTCCGAATGTGACGAAGCCCAGATACGCGTCGCCCTCAACGACGCCGCCCCGCTCTACCGCGACGCCCCCGAACACCAGGCCGCGCGGATGTCGGTGCAACAGTCGGTGGACGCCTTCATGCTGCAAGCGTTGCCTGACGCCTCGGCACAGGCCCGGGCCCTGGCAGGTGACTTGGTCATCACCACCCTCAGTGCAGTGGGCAAGCGCTTTTCATCAGCGCCCCGCTCTCCAGTGGACATTGCCATCTACAGCGACGCCATGGCCGATATGTTCTGCGCCTACCTTGAAAGCCTGCAATGACGCCCCGTTGAGACGCTGTCTGCTGACCGTTCGTCAGCCATGCTCCAGTGACAGCCTGCCAACACTTTTACTACACTCCCTGCTCTTGTTTCCCTCCGCTACGAGACGTCCCATCACGATGAAAACCATAACAAGCTCGATGACGTTCTGTGGCCTGTTGGCGCTCTCTTGCGGCGCCTTGGCCGAGCCGACACCTTCGCGGCTGGACCAGGTCCTGCAACGCGGCGAACTGCAGGTCTGTACCACCGGCGACTACAAGCCCTACACCTACAAGGCCGAAACGGGCGAATACGAAGGCATCGACATCGACATGGCCCGCTCGCTGGCTGCCAGCCTGGGCGTCAAGGTGCAATGGGTGCAGACCTCTTGGAAAACCCTGATGCCAGACTTGCTGGCGGGCAAGTGCGACATTGGCATGGGTGGGATTTCCGTGACGCTGGAGCGCCAGAAGAAAGCATTTTTCAGCAACACGCTGGATGTGGATGGCAAGATTCCGCTGGTACGTTGCGAAGACCAGTCGCGCTACCAGACCATCGAGCAGATCAACCAGCCTTCGGTGCGTCTGGTGGAACCGGCCGGTGGGACCAACGAGGCCTTTGTCCGGGCGTTCCTGCCCAAGGGTCAGCTCAATTTCCATGACAACGTGACCATCTTCCAGGAGCTGCTGGACAAGAAGGCCGACGTGATGATCACCGATGCGTCGGAAGCGCTCTACCAGCAAAAACTCAAGCCCGGCCTGTGCGCCGTCAACCCGACCCATTACCTGCAATATGGCGAGAAGGCCTACCTGCTGCCGCGGGACGACACCACCTGGAAGATGTACGTCGACCAATGGCTGCACCTGAGCAAGGCGAATGGCAGCTACCAGAAAGTCATTGGGCAGTGGCTGGCGGTGCCGGGCGCTCAGTGACTGCTACTGGCAGTCCCTGTGGGAGCGGGCTTGCTCGCGAATGCATCGGCACATTCAGCACTACTGCAAGCTGATCCGGCGCTTTCGCGAGCAAGCCCGCTCCCACAGGGGCAAGTCCGCTCAATGACTGAGCGTCATGGGTTCAACTCACTGCGCCGCCCGCACCTTGGCGATCTCGGCGTACATCATTTTCACCAACTCGCCATCCAGGGATTTGGCGAACTTGTCGATGACCGGTTGCACGCGTTCGCGCAAGCGATCTTTCTCGGTCGGGGAGATTTCATTCACTGTCATTGCACCGGCCAAAGTGGCCTTGGCCTTGTCCATCCCCGCCGCGGTCACTTCACGCTGGAACTTCTGCGCCTCAACTGCCGCGGCGCGAATCATTGCCTTCTCATCCTCATTGAGGCGACTCCAGGTCTTCTGGCTGATGATCAAGGACTGCGGATTAAAAATGTGGCCTGTGACTGAAAGGTACTTCTGCACCTCGTAGAACTTGTTGCCTTCGATCACCGTGAACGGGTTTTCCTGACCGTCGATGGTGTGCTGTTCCAGGCCCGTATAGACCTCGGGAAACGCCATTGGCACGGGGTTGGCCCCCAGGGCAGAGAAGGTTTCCAGGTAGATCGGCGACTGGATGACGCGAATCTTCAAGCCCTGCATGTCTTCAAGCTTGGTCACTGGGTGTTTGCTGTTGGTCAGGTTACGAAAACCCAGGTCCCAATAGCCCAGCCCGACCAGGCCCTTGCTGTCCAACTGCGCCGCCAGCTTCTGCCCGACCGGGCCATCGATTACCGCATGGGCTTCCTCGACGTTGTTGAACAGAAAGGGGAAGTCGAGCATCGCATAATCCGGCGCCTGGGCGGCCAGGATGCCGGAGTTGAGCACGGTGATGTCCAGTGTTCCGCCCTGCAACGCCGACACCGTTTGCACGTCTCCCCCCAGCGTACCGCCAGGGAACAGCCGGACCTTGATCTTGCCACCGCTCTTTTCGCTGAGCAGGTCGGCGAACTTCTGTGCGCCCTGCCCTTGTGGATGCTCCTTGACGTTCTGGAACGCGAATCGCAGGGTGCGCTCGCGGATTTCATCGGCGTGGCTGGCCACGCTGCCCAGCAGCAGTCCCGTTGCACACGCCCCGGTCAACAGGGTTTTCATCAGTTTTCTCATGTCACTCTCCGGTCATTATTATTTTAGAGATCGAGCTGCCAAGGCCTGCACCCGCATCAGCCGGTGAAGAACTTCAACGGGCCCAGGACTAGTTGCGGGAACAACACCAACAGGAACAGCACCACAAACTGCGCGAACATGAACGGCCACACGCCACGGACAATTTCCTCGAAGTCCAGCTTCGCCACCCCGCACACCACGTTGAGCACCGTGCCCACCGGTGGCGTGATCAGGCCGATGGCCGTGTTGATCAGGAACAGCACGCCGAAGTACACCGGGTCGATCCCCGCCTGGATAACGGCAGGCATCAACACCGGAGTGAGGATGAGGATCGTCGGGGTCATGTCCATCACCGTCCCCACCAGGATGATCAGCACCATCATCACCAGCAGCAGGATGGTCGGGTTGTCCATGAACGGAGCCAGCAGCTCCGCCAACTGGCCCGGCAGATCGGCGATGGTCACCAGCCACGATGAAACCATGGCCGCCGCCACCAGCAGCATCACCACCGAGGTGGTCCGGGCCGAGGACAGGATCACTTCGTACAGCTGGCTGACTTTCATTTCCCGGTAGATCACCAGGGATACGAACAGCGAATAGACCGCCGCGACCACGGCGGCTTCCGTGGGGGTGAAGATGCCGAACTTGAGGCCCAGGATAATGATCAATGGCAGGCCCATCGCCCAACTGCCGTCGAGCAACGTGCGCAACACTTCGGCACGGGAGCGCTTGGGCGGCGTCTCGACGTTCTCGCTGCGCGAGATGTACCACCAGGCAACGGCCAGCGAAGCCCCGAGCATCAGCCCGGGCACGATACCGGCCAGGAACAGCTTGGAAATCGACACGCCGGACGCCACGCCAAACACAATGAAACCGATGCTCGGCGGGATCACCGGGGCAATGATGCTCCCAGCCGCGATCAGGCCTGCCGAACGCCCCCGATGATGCCCCGCCAGTACCATCATCGGCACCAGCAGCGCCGCCAGCGCCGCCGCATCGGCCACGGCCGAGCCGGAGAGCGACGCCAAAAGGCAGGACGCGATGATTGCCACGTAACCCAGACCACCGCGCTTGTGTCCCACCAGCGCCATGGCAATGTTGACGATGCGCTTGGACAGGCCGCCGACATTCATGATCTCACCGGCGAGCATGAAGAACGGTACCGCCATCAGCGGGAAACTGTCCGCGCCGTTAAGCAGGTTCTGGGCAATGATCTGTG
The DNA here is from genome assembly GCF_001269755.1 of Pseudomonas sp. Q12-87. NCBI lineage: Bacteria > Pseudomonadati > Pseudomonadota > Gammaproteobacteria > Pseudomonadales > Pseudomonadaceae > Pseudomonas > Pseudomonas sp. Q12-87. The sequence continues at coordinate 256,158 of NZ_LHVI01000020.1, forward strand.
CGTCGAACAGATCCAGATAGAACATCAAGGCCACGCTGACCGCCAGCAAGGCAAATGCGATCGGCATCCCTATCGCCATGCTGCCCATCAAGGACCCGAGAAAAATAACCAACGTCATGGGCGGGTACTCTTGATGGAGTCGTGCGTGATCAGTTCGGCGTCGTTGTCCTTGACCATCACCAGTTCGTCATTCCCAAGCTTGCCAAACAACGCCAGGTAGAGCTCGTAGAGCAAGATCAGCGCGGCGCTAGCGCCGAACACCAGGCCGGCGCCGTAGAACAGTGCCATCGATAATCCTGACGCCGGGGCGACCACATCCAGGTTGATCACGGCCTGCTGCCAACTGCCGCTGAAGATCAGCCAGCAGATGTACAACATCAGCAAGTGCCCGATGACCAAGCAGATGCGCTTGCCAGCCGGCGGCAAGCGCTTGACCAGGCTGTCCATGCCCAGGTGCGCACGGTCCTTGAGCGCCACCAGGGCACCGAGGAAGATCATCCAGACGAAGAACCAGCGCGACAGCTCCTCCGAAACGCTGATGCCGGAATTGAACGCATAGCGCAGCACCACGTTGCCAAACACCAGCACGATCATCGCGACCATACACAGCACGATCAGCAGCTTCAGCAACTTGAAATACAGACCGACGACTTTCGTCATCTCAAACCTCCGGGCCTTGTCGAGCGCCGGCACTCGCCGGCGCGATAAGCGCTCAACAGTGTGGGCAGTTATCGGATCGAACCAGAGGGATATGAAGAAAGCCCAGGATGGGTGCAACGGCTCAAGGACGGGGCATGGGGTGCCTGCGGACGGGTACGCATAGGTATTCCTCTATTTTTTATTATGGTCCTGGCCATATGAGGCAAGGCAGATTGCCTGCCAAAATGTACGATCCGGTTAGTTTGGTCAATAACCCAGACAGGTGCGCGGCACAAAACGTGCGATTATCGGTCGGGATTCGCGAACAGTTTTTCCGCGCCTCACTGTTTCGATGCGCACTGAACGGAATGTCTGAGATAACTTTCTTGCTGTACTAAACGACTCCGCCTGACTAACCGGCGAACATCGCATTAGCCCGTTGATTTAGTATAAAAACTCAAAATAAAGTGAACTTTCCACCCGATCTCGAACTGCACTTTCAACTAACCAGACCTGTAACTTAACGCTCATCACGACGACTTACAGGCGTCATTCCAATGACACACCACCCGCTGAAGACGCAGTTAATTGGGCGCCAAAAAACCACGACTCCGATTGAGTTAACCAATCCGGTCTAAACAAACGGCACCAAGATCAAAAAAAATACTTATATATCAAAGAGTAAGATAAATCTCATCCACTCACACAAAACGCATCTCCCGCTCACCTAGAAACCCTCTAAAAATTTATTAATAAACTTCGCATACATAAACCTTTGCGCCCGTGACCTTTGATGTTATTAATCTGCCCAGCCGAATTGCAAGATGCCACTACGTCACTTCCTGTGTACGTCAAACCGCTGTCTGACAACGGGCTACTTAACTTAAATCGCTAGTTCGCTCGAACGCCCCAGCGCGCTCGGGCGGGCTGTTGTGCGGCGCAGCAAACTGCGCGAGGAAGGGCGTCATCGCAACTAACGACTCACCAATCAAGATCCTCTCGATCTTCGGTACCCGTCCGGAAGCCATCAAGATGGCGCCCTTGGTCAAGGCTCTCGCCGCCGAACCTGGCATTGAGTCGCTGATCTGCGTCACCGGCCAGCATCAAAGCATGCTCAAGCAGGTGCTGGACCTGTTCGATCTCAAGGCCGATTTCACCCTCGACGTAATGACGCCGCAGCAGACGCTCAATTCGCTGACCGCCGCGTTGTACGCTGCCATCGACCCGGTGCTGGAACAGACTCGGCCGGATCGCGTGCTGGTCCACGGCGACACCACTTCAGCCATGGTGGCTTCGATGGCAGCGTTCCATCGACGTATCGCCGTAGGCCATGTGGAAGCCGGGTTGCGCACCGGAGACATCTATAGCCCCTGGCCGGAAGAAATGAACCGCCGGTGCATCGATCTCAGTGCGGACCTGCTGTTTGCGCCCACTGGACAGTCTCGCGACAACCTGCTGGGCGAACGCCCGCAAGGCCGTTGCCTGGTGACGGGCAATACCGTGATCGACGCACTGCAACTGACTGCCCGGCGCATTGATGAGGACGCACAGCTGCGTGGCGAACTGGATCAACAATTCCCGTTCCTGCAAACCACACGCAAGTTGCTGCTGGTGACCGGCCACCGCCGGGAGAACTTCGGCGAGGGTTTTCTGGACATCTGCAAGGCCTTGCGTCACCTGGCCCAGCGGCCGGATATCCAGATCGTCTATCCCGTGCACCTCAATCCCAATGTATTGGGCCCGGTGACTGAACAACTCGGCGACTTGCCCAACGTGCACTTGATCAAGCCGCTGGATTACCTGGCGTTCGTGCGCCTGATGCAACACGCCCATGTCATCCTCACCGACTCCGGCGGCGTGCAGGAAGAAGCACCGTCCCTGGGCAAGCCGGTACTGGTGATGCGCGACGTTACCGAACGCCCTGAAGCGGTTGCGGCGGGCACAGTGCGCCTGGTCGGTACTTCGCCGACATCGATCATCGCCGGCGTGGATGCGTTGTTTGACGATGGCCACTTATGGCGCCGGGCCTCACAGGCGGTCAACCCCTATGGCGACGGCAAGGCCAGCCAGCGCATCGTCGATACCCTGATGGGGCGCTCGGTCGAGGACTTCGTCGTGGCCCCGCCGCACTCACAACAACAGCCGGTGCATCCATCGCTGTCCGAACCCCGCGAGTTGCTCGCCGATTTCAACTGACCACTGTTATTCCTCTTATCAGATCGAGATTTGCCCGAATGAAGCCTTCCGTTGCCATCCCTACGGGTGCGTTCAGCGCCCTTGCTTGTGGCTTGAGCCTGCTCGCGCTCATGCCGACCTTTGCCTTGGCCGCGGATAGCCCGCTCACCCAGGCGATTCATCGACTCAACGCCGATACCCGCCAGGAGCGTGAAATTCGCTTGAGCGACCTGGGCATCACGGCGCCGATTATCTTGAGTGCCAGCGACGCCCGCCGCGAACTCTACCTGCCGGTGCCCGCCGGCATTGCCCTCGATGACGCGACGCTGCAACTGGATGCCAATTACCTCAATGGCGAAGGGGGCCGCAACACCCTGCTGTTATCGCTCGATGGCTATCCAGTGCGTGCCGAAGGGCTTGGCGAAGCACAAGGCGATGCCAGCGCCACCCTTGGCGTCGACAAAGCTGCGCGCGACAACGGCCTGGTGCGCCTGGGCATTGCCTGGTCCTCAGTGGTGCCCCGGCCTCTGTGCGAAGACGATCATGTCATCGGCAATGTGTTGCGCATCCAACCCGACACCCGGCTGAACTACAGCTACGACGCCAGCCAGCTGCAAGACGTCGGCGCTGCCTGGGCGGCCCTGCCCGGTGAGCCCGGCATCCTCGTCGCACCAGGCTCGCTGTCCGCCGCCAGCTACGATTCCGCCTGGCGCCTGGGCGTGGCATTGGAGCGCATCGGCAAACACAGCCGTATCCTGCCCTTCCCTGCCGTGCAGGACAGTGTGGACCTGAGCGGCCTGCGCATCCCGGCGGAGCTGTTGGGCATTCCGGCCTTCGCCAGCCTCAACGGCAAAGGCCCGCACACCTTGGCCAACCCGGCCGAAATCGGTGCGCTGCTGGTACTGGGCCAGACCCCGAACGTACAGGCCGACCTGGCGATCAACGACCCGCAATTGCTCAAGGCAATAAACCAATCCCTCGACGCCTTGCAAAGCCAGGTCCAAGGCCTCGACGCGCCAGCAGCCAGCGCATTGATCCAATGGCGTGAGCAGCACGTCAACGCAGCGCTGGCGAGCGTCGGCACCGACAATGTACGCCTGGCGCTGCTGGGCACTCGCCCGGTCCTGATGATCGCCCCGGACGCCACCGGCAAGGCCTTGTCCCTGCTCGGTTCGGCGTGGGGCAAGCTGGCGCGCAGTCGCCAATTGACCGTGAGCGAAGCGCAAACGCCGTTGAGCGATGATGGTCGCGTGGCCCTGTCGCGACTGGGCGGCGCCCCGGGTAATTTCGACGTGGCATCGCGGTTCGACTGGAGCACTTCGTTCCCCCTGGGCAGCGTCGCTTATGACGGTCGCATGCCCGTCACGGCCGTAGTGGACGTTTCCGCAGCGCCCGGCGCTTCCGATACAGCACCGGTGGCCTCGCTGTTTTTCAACGACTTCCTGATCGGTGCGCAGCAACTGACCACCGATGGTCAATCACAGCGCATCCAGGCTCATATCCCGCGCTACGCCTTGGGCTCGAAAAACACCTTGCGCGTATCGTTCCAGCGCCAGCCGGTCAGCGACCGCTGCCTGGAAACACCGCAAGCCTTCCCAGTGTCGGTGCTGCCGACCAGCCATATCGTGCTGGAAAAAACCTCGCTGGACGATGACTTCTCCGGCATTTCCGCACGCTTCGCCGTGGACAGCCAGATCCTGGTTCCCCAGGCGTACCTCGACCACCCGGCCACTAGCCTGGCGCGGGTCATCTCGGTGGCCGATACCAGCGGCGTATCGCCGCTGCGCGCGCAGCTCAAAGTCAGCGCCGATCCGAAAGCCGCCGCCAGTCCGGACAAAGCCTTCCTGGCGTTCGAGGTGCCGCTCAAGGACAGCAAGGAATCGGTCCAGGTCGATGAACAGGGCCGCCTGCGTATCAATCACAAGGACCAACTGCTGTTGGATGTACAGCCCCTCAACCAATTGGCTTCGCTGCAAGTGGTACAGACCGAAGGCCAGCACGGCCTGGTCTACCGAGCCCTGGGCAATCAACCGCCAAGCCTGGCCAAGCCGATTGTGCTGACCCGTGGTGACGTGGCGATCCTCGGCGATAACGGCGCCGTGGCGATCTTAGATACCCAGGACCCAAGCGGCAGCCTGTTGATCGGCCGCGAGGAGCCCAAGGGGTTGGATGCCTGGCGTAAACCTTCGCTGCTCTGGTTGATCCCGGGCGGCATTATCGTGTTCCTCCTCTTGTTGCTGGCAGGCCGTCGCGCCCGTCGCAATCGCCAGTAACGGTACCCTTCGATGACGTCGCTTTATTGGCCCTATTGGTTGGCCCATTACTACAATTACCTGGAGATCGCGACCATTGTGGTCGCGGTACTGATCCTGATCTCCAGCCTGGACGACCTGATCATCGACGTGTGGTACTGGTCTCGTCGTCTGTACCGCAAGTTCACCGTGGACCGCAAATATCGGCCATTGACTGCCGAGCAATTGTTGGCCCGGGACGAACAGCCCCTGGCGATCATGGTGCCGGCCTGGCTGGAATACGACGTCATCGCGCCGATGATTGAAAACATGGTGTCGACGCTCGACTATCAGAACTATGTGGTCTTTGTCGGCACCTATATCAACGACCAGCGCACCATCGACGAAGTCGAGCGGATGCGTCGGCGCTACAAACAGCTGCATCGGGTGGAAGTGCCCCATGCCGGGCCGACCTGCAAGGCCGACTGCCTGAACTGGGTGATACAGGCGATTTTCCTGCATGAAAAAATCCATGGCATGACCTTCGCCGGCGTCGTTTTGCATGACAGCGAGGACGTGCTGCATCCGCTGGAACTGCGCCTGTTCAATTACTTGTTGCCGCGCAAGGACATGATCCAGTTGCCGGTGGTCTCGCTGGAGCGCAACTGGTACGAATGGGTCGCGGGCGTTTACATGGACGAGTTTGCCGAATGGCACGGCAAGGACCTGGTGGTACGTGAAAGCATGACCGATACCGTGCCCTCGGCCGGCGTCGGCACCTGTTTTTCCCATCGTGCCTTGCGAGTGCTGGCCGGTGAAACCGAAAACCAGCCGTTCAACACCGATAGCCTCACCGAAGACTACGACGTCGGTGCGCGACTGGCCAAGGTGGGCATGAACGCCATCTTCGTCCGTTTCCCAGTGCAGTTCCGGGTGCTGCGCAAATCCTGGTTCCGCAAACCCTACGAATCGACCTTGACCATGCCACTGTGCGTGCGCGAGTTCTTTCCGGACACGTTCCGCACCGCCTTTCGACAAAAGGCCCGCTGGACCCTGGGCATTGGCTTGCAAGGTTGGGAACAGATGGGCTGGAACGGCTCGCTGGCCAACCGATACCTGCTGTTTCGCGACCGCAAGGGTGTGGTGACAGCGTTCGTGAGCATTATTGCCTACGTCATTCTGGTGCAACTGCTGGGCTTGATCATCCTGCGCAACAGCGGCTTGTGGGATGTCACGTTCCCAACGCCTTTCGAAAACAATGGCCTGATCAAATACCTGCTGCTGGCCAACGGCGTGGCCCTGGTCTGGCGGATCGTGCATCGCTATTACTTCACCACCGTGCTGTACGGTTGGCAGCATGGTTTGCTGTCCATGCCGCGCATGCTGGTGGGCAACTTCGTGAATTTCATGGCCGCCTCCCGGGCCTGGCGCATGTTCCTGGTGGGCAAGGTGATGAATCGCAAGTTGGTCTGGGACAAGACCATGCACGACTTCCCATCCACGGACCTGGTCGCCATCGCGCCACGTCGCCTGGGTAGCGTGTTGCTGTCCTGGCAGGCGATCACGGACACGGCCCTGCAAAGCGCGCTCGACGAACAGCAGTCGCGCAACGTTCCGCTTGGGCGAATCCTGCTTAATAACGGTTGGCTGGACGATGAAACCCTGGCCGAAGCCATCGCGTTCCAGAATGACCTGCCACGGGTCTTTGAAGTCGCAAAGAAAGCCACTGCCTCGAAGTCGTCGTTGAGCGCCGAGTTTGCCCTGCGCTGGCGCGTCGTGTCCTTGGGCCTCAATGGCGAAGGTCGCGAACAGATTGCCGTCGCCAACCCCTTGCCCGATGAAGGCCTGCAACAGATCAGTGCCGCACTGGGCAGCGAACCGGTGCAACTGATCGCCCGGGAAAGCGAGATTCTCGCGCTGTTGCGCAAAGTGCCTGAAAGCAACGGCCACTCCGTGCCAGATGCGCGGGCGCCGCTGCTGGGCGACCTGCTGATCGAAATGGGGTTGCTCGACCGCGAGGAATTCAGCCGCGTGATGCTCCAGTATCGACCCCAGCACCATGGCCGGATCGGCGATTACCTGGTCGACAGCGGTGTGCTGCCACGCGCGACAATCGAACAGGCGGTGGCCCGTCAGCACAATCTCTACCCAACGGAGCTCCCGGCATGAATCGCCCCTTCCTGACCCTCCTGGCCACGGGGCTGAGTCTGGTATCTACGCTTGCCCTCGCCGAGACGCTGCCACTGCCTTTATCCGGCCCGGCCTACACCGCCGCCAACGAAGCCTACAGCGCCTACGAACGCAAGGACTACGACCTGGCCATCACCAAGGCACGCGAAGCCCTGCGCCAGCGGGCTGATATGACACGCCTGAACACGCTGATTGAATTGGCCGAACGGGACAAGAAACTGCGCGACCAGCCCCAGGCCGCCGCGTCATCGCGTGCCGCCCCTCCTGCACCAGGCTTCGTCGCTGCGTCCCAGGGGTTCAAGGCCTATGATCGCGAGCAATTCGGCCTGGCCGCGCAGTCGGCCCGCAAGGCCATCGCCCAGGCGCCCCGCCGTCGCGAGTATCGATTGCTGCTGATCGATTCGCTGCAGCGCCAGCAACAGCTGGCAGAGGCTGACCGGGCCACCACCGATGCACTGAGGACTTTCGCCAACGACAATACGCTGCTGATGCGTCGCAAAGCGATCCGCCGTCAACTAGCGGTGCCGGTGGCAACCCAGGGCTACCGGGCCCTGGACCAGGGCAATGCGGCGATGGCCGTGGACCAGGCCCGTAAAGCCGTGGCCTGGGCGCCGGAAGTTTCCGCCAACCAACAACTGCTCATCAGCGCCTTGCTCGCGGCCAAGGATTATCTTGGCGCCGAACAGGCCGCTACAAACGTGCTGGCGCTGGACGACAGCAAGACCGCGCCATGGGTCCTGCGCAGCTATGCACGCGAGCGCCAGGGCAAGGCACAGCCGGCCCAGGCCGACCTGAACCGTGCCCTGGCCCTGCCCGGCCTTACGGACGGCGAGCGCCGTGACCTGCGCCTCTTTGCCGTCGACGCTACTTTGGCCCGAGGCGAACCTCAACAAGCGTTGGCTCAATTGCAGGCTTTGGGTGATGACGGCAGTGACGAAGTGACCCGTCGACGCACCGCTGCCCGCATGGCGCTGCGCCAGAAAAACAAGGGGGTCGCCACCGTCGTGCAATTTGCGTCGCCGCCCCTTGAATGCCAGGAAAGCGCCTTCGGCCTGACCTGCACGATCTGGCCCGGCAGCGACCATGATGCAGGCACGGCACTGGCGTCCCAGGCCTACGCCGCCCTCGCCCACAAAGACCCGGCGACCGCAGTCACCCTGACGAACCAGGCCATTGCCCGCGCGCCGCGGAATCCGTCCTATCGCCATCTGCTGGTCAGCGCCCTGACGGCCCAGAAGCGTTTGCCCGAAGCCATTTCGGCAGCCAGCCAAGGCCTGCAAGCCCATGGCGATGATGCCCGGCTGCTGGTCACGCGGGGACGCCTGCGCCAACAAACCGGAGACGATGCCGGCGCCCGCGACGATTTCACCCACGCCTTGGCGCTGGGCACCTTGCCGGCCTACGAAGAGGCCGGGTTGTATGCTGCGATCGGCCAGCGCCGCACGGCCCGCGAGCGCCTGCAAGAGGCACGCACCAATGGCGAACTCGCCTCGGTCAGTGACCTGCAGCTCGCCTATCTCTCGATGCAGGCCGGCGACGACAAGGCGGCTCATGACGCATTCCGCAAGGCCGACGCCACCACGCCACTGTCCCCCTCAGCGACCCAGGACGCCGCCTACAACGCCATGCGTATGCACGAGGACGACGAAGCCGTGGCGTATTTCAAGCGCGTCATCGATGGGCAGAAAAGCGCTGAGTCGCCGATGTCCGCTCAACAGCTGTTCGACACCCGCCGCACCGTGGGCGACGTTTCGCGCAGCATCGGCCTGACCAGCACCACCAGCTATCGTGGCAACAGTTCCAGCGGCCTGAGCGCCGCACCAGGCACCAGCAGCAGCGGCAGCGAAAGCAATGACCTGCTGCAGAACAGCACCGAACTGTCATGGCGCCCACTGGGCTATCGCAACGGCCGTTTTGTCGAACTCTACGGGCGCATCACCGATACGCTGTGGAGCAAGAACAGCGATTCGGACACCGGCGCGGATGCCTTGCAGGGTGCTCTGGGCGTACGGGTCAAACCCTTCAGTTCCGTCAACGTCATGGCTGCCCTTGAGCGCACCTTCCCCCTCGGCTCATCCAATGTCGATGGTGACTGGTTGGTGCGGCTGGGCTATGGTTCGAGCATTGGCACCGACCTGCGGGTCGATGTGCCGAGCTGGTGGACCTCGCAGTTGTATGCCGAGGTCGGCCACTACATCAACGACTCGCGGGACTACATCAACAGCGAATGGCAGGTGGGCCGCAGCTACGCGATTGGCGGCACCGGCTCGCGCTGGGTGACCTTTCCTCATGTCGTCGCGGCGATCGACTACGATTCGAAAATGAAGAGCGAAGCTGGCGGTGATTTTTCGTCCGGTAACGCCGGGGGCATCGGCATAGGAAACAACGTACGTTATTGGTTCCGAGAAGACGCCTATAACGCCCCCCGCTCCTATGTGGACTTTTCCCTGCAATACCGGGCCAGGGTGTTTGGGGAGGACCGCGCCAAAGGCGTTTTCGCGCGCCTGACCTACTCCTATTGAGGGCGGTGATGTGAGATTCGGACCATCGTCACGAAAAGCGGCTCGCCTCGGCGAGCGCCGGCTACACTGCATCCAGAAGGGAACGGCTTGAGAAGCTTCGCAAAGTCCATCAGCCGCAAGACCGTCGCGGCGCTGTCACTGGCCGCGCTGCTCGGCGCAGGTACAGGGACGTACTACATGAGCGTTACCACCGCGACACCTCATATCGTCGGCATCGTCTGGCAGCCGGACAACCAGACCGTCGGCATCAGCGGCAACTGGGACAAGCTTGGCGTCCATGAGCTGCTGGTGCAGTGGACGGTGGTGGACGACCAGGCCTTCGTGCCCGGCACTGGCCTGCCCAGCGTACCGGTGCTGCCGGACTGGGCGCGCATCGCCAAGACGCCGTGGGCCAAGGATGTGATCCTCGGGCTGGCCGGCTACTTCAGTGAAAACCGCTCACGAGACAACATCGAGCAACTGGCTGCGCTGTCAGAGCGCATTGCTGGGCTGCCTACGCCGCTGCATGTCACCGGTTGGTATTTTCCAGCCGAAGTCGACCCCAGTTGGTCTCGCGCGACGGAGTTGCCGGCGTTGCTGGCGAAACTGCCACGCCCACTGTGGATCAGCGTCTACGACGGCGCCAATATCGGCCCCGCCGCCACCGCCGACTGGGTCAAGCAATGGCTGCCGAACGACATCGGCGTATTTTTCCAGGACGGTGTCGGCGTCTACGCCCGCACGGCTCCGGTCGCTCGAAACTATGCCGACGCCTTGCGGGATCGCCTTGGCAAGAGCCGCGTGCGGATCATCGTCGAAGCCTTTCGTCCCAAATACGGCGGCGGTTTTCGCCCAGCCACCGTGGCCGAACTCAAGCCACAACTGGCGGCCTATGTGGGATACCCGCTCTACCTGTTCGACGGCCCGCACTACATGACGCCGACGCTGGTGGACCAGCTGAAGCAGTCCCTGGCCCTGCCCTGATCTTCCCCTGCGTTCGGCGGTTTTGTATCGATGTGTATATGAACCGCCGATTGATACGAAGCCATCCATTCCAAGCCTTCCCGCACACATGGTCGATACATCCGAGCGTTTAACTGGGCTCACCGAACAGCGACACACATTCGCTGCGACGGCTCACTCAAACGAACGCAAGGAGAACACCATGTCCACTGTCTCGAAAGTAGCATCCCTGGCCATTGCCCTGGCTTTTGTCGGCGGGCTCGGCCTGGCGAACATCGCCTCGGCCGCAGCGCTGCACACTGAGGCTGCGCAACATCTGGCTGAAGGCGGCTCGGATCGCTTGCTGGAAAATCGGGTAGCCGAAGGCGGCTCCGATCGACTGATCCAGAACCGCGTAGCTGAAGGCGGGGCCGATCGTTTGCAGGAGCTGCGCGAGCGAAGCACTGCGACTATCGCCTGAGGGTCATGGCGAATGCTGCTTGAAGGGCTGCGTGGCGAAGCCGTCGATGCCGACGCCACGCGAGTCTCCCGGAAATCCTGCACTACCAATGCTATGGCTTGATGTTTTTCAGCTCATTGAGCAACGCCAGCAGTTGCTGCATCTTTTCCTCGCCGAACTGCTCCTCGATACGGCGATAGTTGCTTTCCATCCCCTCGCTCATCGACACAAAGCATCGCTGGCCGCGCTCGGTCAGGCCGACGAAAACCCGGCGCTGGTCCTGGCTCGACTTCTGCCGGCGCACCAGGCCATCGCGCTCCAGGCGACTGAGCACGCCGGTCATGCTGGGCTTGAGGATGCAGGTCTGATGGGCGAGCTGATGGCTTTCCAATTCCCCTTGCTGGTGTAGGATGCGGATCACCCGCCATTGCTGTTCCGTGAGGTCATGCTGGTTCAGGGCCGGGCGGAAAAAAGCCATGGCCGCTTCGCGGGCTTGTAACAGCGTCAAGGTCAAGGAAGGTCTGGGGTTGGCCATGTTCGGACTGGTTTGAATGGGCGAGTCGGCAGCTTAGTGTCGCCATCTCACTGCTGCAAGAGCAACGCTCAACGCAAGCCCGACTGCCGCTGGCGATACTCTCCAGGCGTCAGCTGGGCATAGCGCTGGAAAAAACGGCTGAAATAGGCCGGGTCCTTGAACCCGAGCTGGTAACAGATTTCATTGGCCGAACTGCCGGTAAACAGCAGCAGTCGCTTGGCCTCTTGCATCAGTCTCTCCATGATCAGGCGCTTGGAAGGCAGGTCGGCGATGCGTCGGCACACGTCATTAAGGCGCGCCTCGGTCACGCCAACGCCCTCGGCGTAACGCGACAGCGGCCAATGCTGCAGGTAGTGGGCTTCGATCAGCTCATTGAAGCGATGGAAGATCTTCAAGTCTTCATGCCGGGCCGGCCTGGCCTGCAGGGAATTGGAACACAATCGCAGCAGGCTGATCATGATCAGCCGCGTCAAGCTATCCAGCGCAGCGCCGCGCCCGGGCCGCCTGGCCGCCACTTCGTCGCTCAGCTCCTCGAACAGGAATTCGAGTCGCTGCACCTCCCTCGCCTGTTCACGCCCCAGTTTCGACAGCGCCACGCAGGCCGCCGGTAATTGCACGCCGGCAGGTGCCAGGCTCGGATCGGCATCGATCAACTGCCACACCAATTGCTGGCGCACCGTCAGTACATGCCCATCGCTGTCGGCCTCGGTCACGAAGGAATGGGGAATGGTAGGCGGTGTGAGAAAGAACATCGGCCCGGATTCGACGTACTGCTGATCGTCGAGGTACACCCGCACGGTGCCGCTCTTGACGTAGTGCACCTGGAAGAAACGGTCGTGGCGATGCACAGGCATGTTGCGACCGAAAAAGTCCGCCAGGTTGGCGAGTCGGTCGTAATGCACCTCGGCATCGCTGTAGCGCTGGTCGTACACCTGACCAATGTTGATGTTCGGGATCGGCTGGCGCTCATTCATCACGCAGTACTCTTTTTTTTCTTCTGATTCTGGCAGCTGCTTGCACCCATCCTGCGCCGATTCCGGCAGGGCAACCAGTGCCGGTCATTCTGCCACGCTTGACGATAGTTAACATCTTAATTATAACTGTTAATACATTAACAATAACCGCAGAGCCCGCATCCCTCTGCACTGCCAGGAGACAAGCATGAGCCGTGCCCTGCATGACGCCGCGACCGGTACTCTGTTTGGGGTCGCACTGAACTATCAGGGGTTGCTGAAGCAGCGCCTTGCCGAGTTCGAGCAACCGCCTTATCAGAAGCCGCCGATCAAACCGGTGCTGTTCATCAAGACGCCCAATACCCGCAACCAGCATGGCGCCGATGTGGTTCATCCGGGTCACGGCGAACGCCTGCAACCGGGGCCGGCGCTGGGCGTGGTGATGGGCAAGTCGGCCAGCCGGGTCAGCGTCGCCGAGGCGCTGGACTACGTGGCCGGCTACACCATCGTCAATGAATTCAGCCTGCCGGAAGACAGCTACTACCGCCCCGCCGTCAAGGCCAAGTGCCGGGACGGCTTCTGCGCCATCGGCCCGGAGCTGGTGACCCGCGTCGACGTTGCCAACCCCCACAGCCTGGCGATCACCTTGTACGTGAACGGCGAGGTGCGCCAGCAAGACACCACGGCCAACTTCGTGCGCAACATTCCCCAATTGATCGCTGAAACCAGTGAGTTCATGACGCTGCATGCCGGCGATGTGCTGATCACCGGTACGCCCGGAGGCCGCGTCGATGTACTGCCCGGAGACCGCGTCGAAGTGGAGATCAGCGGCCTGGGCCGGCTGCTCAATACCGTCGTGGCCGAGCAGACAGGAGCACGTTCATGAAACACGCACGCATTCGTTTCGAAGGCCAGGTCCACGCCGTCACCGTTGAAGCGCACAACGCCGTGCGCTTGGCCGACGGTCGCTTGCTGGCCGAGGATCGGGTCCAGTGGCTGCCGCCGGCCACCGGCAGCATGTTTGCCCTGGGCCTGAACTACGCCGATCACGCCGCCGAGCTGGCGTTCAAGCCACCCACCGAGCCGCTGGCATTCATCAAGTCCCCTGGCACCTACACCGGCCACAACCAGACCACCTGGCGCCCGGATAACGTCGCCTACATGCACTACGAGTGCGAATTGGTCGCGGTCATTGGCAAGCAAGCACGCAACGTCAAGCGGGCGGACGCCCTCGGGTATCTGGCCGGCTATACCGTGTGCAACGACTACGCGATTCGCGACTATCTGGAAAACTACTACCGCCCCAACCTGCGGGTTAAGAACCGCGATGCGACGACGCCGATAGGCCCGTGGATTGTCGATGTGGCCGATGTGCCGGACCCGAGCAACCTGACATTGCGCACCTGGATCAACGGCCAATTGCGCCAGGAAGGCAGCACGAAGGACATGATTTTCGATATCCCTTACCTGATCGAATACCTGTCCAGCTTCATGACCCTGCAACCCGGCGACATGATCGCCACTGGCACGCCGGAAGGCCTGGCAGACGTGGTGCCCGGTGATGAGGTCATCGTGGAAGTGGAAGGCGTGGGTCGCCTGGTCAATCGAATTGTCAGCGAAGCCGAGTTCTTCGCATCCCGTAAAGAGGCGTGAGCAGCATGATCAAGCATTGGATCAATGGCCGTGAGGTCGAAAGCAAAGACGTGTTCGTCAACTACAATCCGGCCACGGGCGATGCCATCGGCGAAGTCGCCAGCGGCGGTGCCGAAGAAGTGGCCCAGGCTGTTGCAGCGGCCAAGGAAGCCTTCCCGAAATGGGCCAATACGCCCGCCAAGGAACGCGCCCGGTTGATGCGCAAGCTCGGTGAGCTGATCGAGCAGAACGTGCCGAAGCTGGCGCAATTGGAGACCCTCGACACCGGCCTGCCGATTCACCAGACCAAGAACGTGCTGATCCCTCGCGCATCCCATAACTTCGATTTTTTCGCCGAAGTCTGCACCCGCATGGACGGCCACACGTATCCGGTCGACGACCAGATGCTCAACTACACCTTGTACCAACCGGTGGGAGTCTGTGCGCTGGTATCGCCCTGGAATGTGCCGTTCATGACCGCGACCTGGAAGACCGCGCCATGCCTGGCACTGGGTAACACCGCCGTGCTGAAAATGTCCGAGCTGTCGCCCCTGACGGCCAATGAACTTGGCCGCCTGGCCGTCGAAGCCGGCATTCCCAACGGCGTGTTGAACGTGATCCAGGGTTACGGCGCTACGGCCGGCGATGCGCTGGTTCGCCACCCGGATGTGCGGGCGATTTCCTTCACTGGAGGCACCGCCACCGGCAAGAAAATCATGCAGACCGCCGGGCTGAAAAAGTACTCGATGGAACTGGGCGGCAAGTCGCCGGTATTGATTTTCGAAGACGCCGACCTGGAGCGCGCCCTCGACGCGGCGCTGTTCACCATCTTCTCCCTCAACGGTGAGCGCTGCACCGCCGGCAGCCGGATCTTCATCCAGGAAAGCGTCTACGCACAATTCGTCGCCGAGTTCGCCGCGCGCGCCAAGCGGCTGATCGTGGGTGACCCGCAGGACCCGAAAACCCAAGTCGGCTCGATGATCACTCAGGCCCACTACGACAAGGTTACGGGCTACATCCGGATCGGCATCGAAGAAGGCGCCACCCTCCTCGCCGGCGGCCTGGAGCGCCCGGCCAACCTGCCGGCGCACCTGAGTCGCGGCCAGTTCATCCAGCCGACGGTATTCGCCGATGTGAACAACAACATGCGTATCGCCCAGGAAGAAATCTTCGGCCCAGTGGTGTGCTTGATCCCGTTCAAGGACGAAGCCGAAGCCCTGAAGCTGGCCAACGACACCGAATATGGCCTGGCCTCGTACATCTGGACCCAGGACATCGGCAAGGCCCATCGCCTGGCCCATGGCATCGAGGCCGGCATGGTGTTCATCAACAGCCAGAACGTGCGCGACCTGCGCCAACCTTTCGGCGGCGTGAAGGGTTCCGGAACCGGCCGCGAAGGGGGACAGTACAGCTTCGAGGTATTTGCCGAGATCAAGAACGTGTGCATTTCCATGGGCAGCCATCACATCCCTCGTTGGGGGGGTTAACCCAGGCCCAGTGATGAACCCTTTGATGAGTGGTGACCTGTGGCGAGGGAGCTTGCTCCCGCTGGGCTGCGAAGCGGCCCCGTTTTTGCGATTGCTGCGCAATCGAGCGGGAGCAAGCTCCCTCGCCACGGGTTCATCCGTTCACAAGGATTCACCGATTATCCAAGACTCAACAAGAACAATTTCTAAGGAGAATCACCATGGGCGAAGTCGTCCTGGCTGCGAAAATCTGCCACGTTCCCTCGATGTATTTGTCGGAGCTGCCGGGCAAGCACCACGGCTGCCGCGCCGCGGCGATTGCCGGACACAAGGAAATCGGGCGTCGCGCCCGTGAACTCGGGGCCGATACCGCCGTGGTGTTCGATGTGCACTGGTTGGTCAACAGCGCGTATCACATCAACAGCGGTGAGCACTTCAAGGGCATGTACACCAGTAACGAGCTGCCGCACTTCATCAAGAACATGGAGTACGAATACTCAGGCGCCCCGGAGCTGGGCGAGTTGATCGCCGCCGAGGCCAATGCCGCCGATGTCCGCACCCTGGCCCACAACATCCCGAGCCTGGAGCTGGAATACGGCACGCTGGTGCCGATGCGCTACATGCACATGGACGTACCGCAAGAACAAAAACTCAACGTCGTGTCGATTGCGGCCTGGTGCGCCTGGCATCGCTTGCAAGACAGTTTCACCTTCGGCGCCGCCGTGCGCCGGGCCATCGAGAAAAGCGATCGCAAGGTGCTGGTGCTGGCGTCGGGCTCGCTTTCCCACCGTTTTTCCGATGATCGCAACGCCGAGGCCAATATCCACAACTGGACGCGGGAGTTCGACAAGCAGGTCGACCTGCACGTCGTCGAGATGTGGCGCCAGGGCCGTTGGAAAGAGTTCTGCGCGATGCTTCCGGACTACGCCGAACATTGCTTCGGCGAAGGCAAGATGCATGACACGGCGATGCTGCTGGGGCTGCTCGGCGGGTCGGATTACGACAAGCCCGCCGAAATCATCACTGAACCGTTCGGCAGCTCCGGCACCGGCCAGATCAACGCCATTTTTCCAGTCTGAACAGCAGCTGCAAGCCGCAAGCGACAAGCTGATCGCTTTCAACTTGCCGCTTGTCGCTCACCACTTAAAGCTGCCGACGCAGGAGGCCCCCATGCCGCACTTCATCGCCGAATACACCGACAACATCGAGCAACAAGCCAACCTGCCCGAACTCTTCGCCAAGGTCCACGCGCTGCTGGGCGACAGCGGCGTATTTCCCCTGGGCGGCATCCGCAGCCGTGGCGTGCGCCTGGACACCTGGCGCATGGCCGACGGCAAGCATGACTACGCCTTCGTGCACATGACCTTGAAAGTCGGGCATGGCCGCGATCTGGCCACCCGCCAGAAAGTCGCGGAAAAACTCTTCGAGGTCATCACCGCGCACTTCGCCGAACTCCAGGCCCAGCGCCTGCTGGCCCTGTCGTTCGAGATGATCGAGCTGCACGAACAACTCAACTTCAAGGCCAACAACGTCCATGCCTTTCTCAAGGCCCAGACAAGCTGAACCTGCCTGCCCGTTCGTCCCATCGGCCTCTCTGACAAAAAGTACAAGATCATGAGCACAGCCAATACCGCCGCCACTGTCGGCACCGTCGCACACGACCGCACCCACGCCACCATCACCTGGCGGTTGATGCCACTTTTGCTGATCTGTTACCTCTTCGCCCACCTGGACCGCATCAACATCGGCTTCGCCAAGATGCAAATGAGCGCCGACCTGCAATTCAGCGACACGGTCTACGGCTTCGGTGCGGGGCTGTTCTTCATCGCCTACGCGCTGTTTGGCGTGCCGAGCAACATGGCCCTGGACAGGGTCGGACCGCGTCGCTGGATCGCCACGCTGATGGTGGTCTGGGGTGCCTTGTCCACCGGCATGTTCCTCATCGACAGCGCCACCGGTTTCTATGTGTTGCGCTTTCTGCTGGGCGTGGCGGAAGCCGGTTTTTTCCCCGGCATCCTGGTCTTTCTCAACCGTTGGTACCCGGCCCGGCGCCGAGCCCAGGTGACCGCGCTGTTCGCCATTGCAGTACCGATGGCCGGGGTGATCGGCGGGCCATTGTCCGGCGGCATCCTCGAACATTTCCAGAACGTTGGCGGCCTGCGCAGCTGGCAGTGGATGTTCGTCATCGAAGGACTGCCGGTGATCGCTCTCGGCCTCGTTGTGCTCAAGTGCCTGCCGGACAGTTTCGAGTCGGTCCATTGGCTCACACCGACCGCCAAACAGCTGCTGCGCGAGCAACTGAGCGTCGAAGAACAGGGCAAATCCATCACCTCGTTCTCGGCGATCCTCAACAACCCACAGGTCTGGTTGTTGGTGGCGGTGTACTTCGCCGTGATGCTGGCTGTGAACACCCTGGCCTTCTGGATGCCGACCTTGATCCATGGCGCCGGTATCGGCAGCGACGGCCGGGTCGGGTTGCTCAGTGCATTGCCTTATCTGGCCGGCTGCTTCTTCATGATCGGCTGCGGGCGCTCCTCCGACCGCAACCGCGAACGCCGCTGGCACCTCTGCGTACCGCTGTTGATGGCGGCGGCAGGCATTGCCATCGCCGGGCTCGCGCCCATCAGCCCGCTCCTGGTGCTCGCAGGCTTGATACTCGCCGGCATGGGCGCCAGCGCCGCGTTGCCGATGTTCTGGCAGCTGCCGCCGGCCTTTTTATCCAACAGCACCCAAGCCGCCGGCATCGCATTGATCAGCTCCTTTGGCAGCATCGCCTCGTTTTTCGCGCCGTACCTGATCGGCTGGATGCGTGACACCACTCATAGCGCCAGCCTGGCCCTGTATGTCCTGACGCTGCTCATCGCTCTCGGTGGCTTCCTGGTGCTGCGCACCCAGGCCGCTATCGTCAACCCTCAGTAAGAGATCATTGTCATGCTTGATCAGAACCTCATCCAGCAAGCCGCTGCCCGCCTCGACCACGCCGAACGTTCGCGCGAACAGGTGCGCCAGTTCTCCCTCGATCACCTGGACATCACCATTGACGATGCCTACGCCATCCAGCGCGCCTGGGTGGCGCAAAAAATCAAGGATGGCCGCAAGCTCGTCGGTCACAAGATCGGCCTGACTTCCCGGGCCATGCAAGTCTCTTCGAACATCACCGAGCCGGACTATGGCGCACTGCTCGACGACATGCTCTTCGACGAAGGCACTGACATTCCGTTCGAGCGCTTCATCGTGCCCAGGGTGGAAGTGGAGCTGGCGTTCATTCTCGGCAAGCCATTGAAGGGGCCGAACGTGACCGTATTCGACGTGTTGGACGCCACCGAGTGGGTGATCCCGGCATTGGAAATCATCGACGCGCGCATCCAGCAGGTCGACCCGCAGACCAAGGCGACTCGCAAGGTCTTCGACACCATTTCCGACAACGCGGCCAACGCTGGCGTGGTCATGGGCGGACGTGCCGTGCGGCCCACCGAGATCGACCTGCGCAAAGTGCCCGCAGTGCTCTACCGCAACGGCGTGATCGAAGAGTCCGGCGTCTCGGCGGCGGTGCTCAATCACCCGGCCAAAGGCGTTGCATGGCTGGCGAACAAACTGGCGGCCTACGACGTGACGCTGCAGCCAGGGCAGATCATCCTCGGGGGTTCCTTCACCCGCCCCGTGGCGGCCAATCCCGGCGATACCTTCCATGTCGACTACGACATGCTCGGTTCCATTGCTTGCCGTTTCGTCTGATCGGAGACCGTTCATGGACATGCCTGTCAACACATTCAAACAGCGTCTGCGCAGCGGTGAAGCGCAGATCGGCCTGTGGCTGGGCCTGGCCGATGCCTACTGCGCCGAGCTGGCCGCCAACGCCGGTTTCGACTGGTTGCTGATCGACGGCGAACACGCCCCCAACGATGTGCGATCGCTGCTCGGCCAGCTCCAGGCCGTGGCGCCCTACCCCAGCCAGCCAGTGATCCGCCCGGTGATCGGCGATACAGCACTGATCAAGCAAGTGCTCGACATCGGCGTGCAAACCTTGCTGGTGCCCATGGTGGAAAGCGCCGCCCAGGCCCGCGACCTGGTACGTGCCATCCACTACCCGCCCCAGGGTGTACGCGGCGTCGGCAGCGCGTTGGCGAGGGCGTCGCGCTGGAACAGCATCCCCGGTTACCTCGACCAGGCCGATGAACAGATGTGCCTGCTGGTGCAAATTGAAAGCCGCGAGGGCTTGGCCAACCTCGACGCGATTGCCGCAGTGGACGGCGTGGATGGGGTGTTCATTGGCCCGGCGGACCTGAGCGCGTCCATGGGTTTTCGGGGCAATCCGGGCCATCCGGATGTGCAAGCGGCCATCGAAGATGCCATCGTTCGCATTCGTCAGGCCGGCAAGGCTGCGGGGATACTCAGCGCCGATGAAAAACTGGCCCGGCGCTATATCGAACTCGGCGCGGCGTTTGTCGCGGTGGGTGTGGACACTACGGTGTTGATGCGCGGTTTGCAGACTTTGGCGGCCACATTCAAGAACACACCAAAGCCTGCGGCGGGTGGCGTGTACTGACAGCAACCACACCCCCGTGATGAGGGGACTTATCTCCCCATCACAGGGCTGCGGAACAAGCTCGGCACCTCAGCGCCTGATCGTCTTCAGGTCATTAAGCAACGCCAACAAAGTCTGCAGCTTTTCTTCCCCCAACTTCCCCTGCAAGCGCTGGTAGTTCTCTTCCATGCTCTGGCTCATCGAATCGAAGCACGCCTGCCCTTGCGGTGCCAGGCGCACCAGTACCCGCCGCTGATCCTGCTCGGCCTTGCGCCGCACGATCATGCCCGCCGCTTCCATGCGCACCAGCACGCCGGTCATGCTGGGCTTGAGGATGCACGCCAGCTCGGCCAGGCGATTGATTTCCAGCTCGTCATGCTGGCTGAGGATACGGATGACCCGCCATTGCTGTTCGGTCAAGCCGTGCTGATTGAGGGAAGGCCGGAAAAAACCCATGGCCGCTTCACGGGCCTGCAGCAGGGTCAGGGTCAGGGATTGGCGCGGTTTGAGCATTGGGAGTGTTCACGTAAAAGATTTAGTTAATGAGTTAACTAAATCTTAACAGCTTCCAGCCAAGACTGGACTATCTGCTTGAATACTCTGGTTCAGGATCGAGCTCCATCCGTGGCGAGGGAGCTTGCTCCCGCTGGGCCGCGAAGCGGCCCCAATGGATATGTTTAAACAGGTCATTTGTGGTCGTTGCATGGAGGGGGCTGCTGCGCAGCCCAGCGGGAGCAAGCTCCCTCGCCACAGGGTTGGGATCGGCCTTAATGCATGTTTCAGCTCAAGCGCCTTTGATCACGCCTTTGAGCACTTGCTTGAAATGCTCGAGCTGTTCCTCACAGAACTGGCCGAACACTTTGTCCTGCTGTTCCTTGGCGATGGCCCAGAGTCCCTCAGTCTCATCGATGCCCTTGGTCGTCAGGCGTACCCGTTCGCCTTCATCGCTCACCAGCCCCTTGCGCTTGAGATTGGCCACGGCTTCTTCGATCTCGCGCACCGGCATCGCCACTTCCCGCTGCAAATCGCAAAGGCTCAACCCGGCGTCATTTTCGAGCACCATCAACATCCGCGCTTCGCTGGTGCGCAACCCGGTGGACAATTGGCGTGGCTGGTAGCTGGCCTGGTAGGCCCGCAGCGCCTGGGTCATCAGGTAATACAGGTTGTGGCTCAAGCGGCCCTGGAAGTGGCTGCTGGGTAATTGGCCCTCCTCCCGCCGAGTCATGCGGGTATGGGGCAAGACCATCGAATAGGCGCCCTGGTGGTAGAGCAACGGCGAACGGCCGAAATCATCGAAGGCCACGACTTTTCCGATCATGATCCAATGATCGCCGCCGTCGACCTGCTGGTATTTCTCGCAATGAAAACGCGCCGAGCAGTCCACGAACACTGGGGCGCCACCTTCGCCAGCCTCGAATTCGATCTCGGCGAACCGATCGTCCTTCGGCCGGGCGAAGTTGTTCGACAAATCGATCTGGTCAGCGGCCAGCACGTTCACCGCAAAATGGCTGGCAGCCTCGAATACGCCGTGGCTGCTGGAGCGCTTGTCGATGCTCCAGAGAACCAGCGGCGGGTCCAGGGACACCGAGTTGAAGCTGTTGGCTGTCACGCCGACCTTGCGTCCGTCCTCGGCTGCGGCGGTCACCACGGTCACGCCGGTGGCGAAGTTACCCAGGGCCCGGCGGAACGCGCGGGTGTCGAAAGCGGTATCACAAATGCTAGACATGCAAGACTCCCGGCCGCCTCAGGCGACGGCCTCGATTATTGTTTTATGAGCCGGGCTCCAAGAGCGGGCGGTCAAACCATGGAAGGATCGGGCTCAAGGCCCATCAACTCACGGCCAAGGATCTGCGCGCAGACGTCGTAGTCGGTATAGGCATGAGCGCCGGTCAGGTGGGCGTCGCGGAATAACCGTTGCAGTTCATTGGTTTCGAACCAGGCGCCGCCACCGGCGGCTTCCATCAGGCGATCCACCGCCTGGATGCACATTTTGGTGGCATAGCCCTGGTTGGTCCGCCAGAACGCCAGGGTTTCACGGCTTGGGTATTCGTGACGCTCGCCATACTCGGCGTGTTCCTGCCAGGTTTTTTCCAGGAACGCACGGGCCGCCGCCACTTGGTGGGTCGACTCAGCCAAGCGCATCAGCGCTGGCGTTGCAGCACCCACCGCCGCGCCGGTGTAGGCGCGCACACGGTTGCGGGTTTTCTCGCGAAACACCTCCAGCATGCGCTCGGCCACGCCCAGGCTGACGGTGGAAAATCCGCTGGCGAAATACGGCCGGTACGGCGAATAGAAAATCTTGCTGTCGGGGTACAGGCCAAATCCACCGGACTTGCCTTCCATCATGTCCTTGGCTTTCTGGATCCGGTGCTCCGGCACGAAAGCGTTGTCGATGATCAGCGTCTTGCTGCCGCTGCCGCGCATGCCCACGGCGAACCAGTCATCGCGAATCTCATAGTCGCTGCGCGGCAGCACCGCAAAGCAATAGTCCTGGGTGCCTTCGGCGTTCTTGCGGCGAAACCCCACGATCGCCCATTCAGCATGGTCGCAGCCACTGCTCCAGCCCATTTCGCCGCTGAACATCACGCCGCCGCGGGTTTCCTCGGTGCGGCCAAACGGTGCGATGCTGCTGCTGGCGGTGGCATCGGGATTCTCGCCCCAGATTTCCTGCTGGGCCTGGGCCGGGAACATTGCCAACTGATGGCTATGGGTGCACAACAGACTCATGGCCCAGGCCGTGCTCGCACAGGAGCCGGCCAGCAACGCAATGCAGTCGGCGAATTGCGGCAGGGAAATCTCCATGCCGCCATACTGCTTCGGCTGGAAAGCGCGATGCATGCCGATGCTTTTGAGCAAGGCGATGTTCTCGGCGGGCACGCTACGGTCTTGCTCCGCCTGGAAGGCATTGGCAGCAATGATCGGCAGGATGGGCTTGAGGTCTTCGAGCAGTGGATTTGGCTTTTTCATGGACGGGCTCTTTTATTATTGGTGTCTGCCGATCCCGCCTTTGCCCGGCAACCTGATGGTGCAGAAACGGCGGGATCAATGATTAAGGCCAGTCCAGTATGGGCAAACGAAGGCGCCGGAAAAATGCACCTTCCAGATCCAAGATTGCACTTTTCATGGCGTCGATCCCGACCCCATGGCGCGCACGATCAAATACTCCGGCACGGATGATCAAGACAACTGCGCGCGCCGTAGCCCTTAATAAGGCCAACGCATGCAGTGCCTTGTAAAAACGCTGCAACGGAGTTTCCTTTCACTTTGTCAGGTTGCGTCATGATCAATATCGAAACGCCCACCTATTACACGGCCACCAAGAAATACAACCTCAGTTTCCCCACCTTGGAACAGGACGTGGAAGCCGATGTTGTGGTGATTGGCGGCGGTTTCTCCGGCATCAATACCGCACTGGAGCTCGCCGAAAAAGGCATCACCAATATCGTGGTCCTGGAGGCGCGTTACCTGGGCTTCGGCGGCACGGGGCGCAACGGCGGGCAGATCATGGCCGGCATCGGTCATGACCTGGAAAAAATCAAGAAGGACGTCGGTGAAGACGGCCTGCGCCAGGTCTTCGAGATCAGCGACCTGGGGGCGGACATCATCAAGGACCGCATCGCCAAGTACGCCATCGATGCCGACTTTTGCCACGGTTACGGCTACATGGGCTTCAATGCACGCCAGGAAAAGACCCTGCGGGCCTGGGAAAAAGACTTCAAGTCGATCAACAGCAAGCACGAGATCCGTTTTCTCGGCGGCTCTGACGTGCAGCAGATCATCGGCTCCAAGGCCTACAGCAGCGCACTGCTGCACATGGGCGGCGGGCATGTGCATTCATTGAACCTGCTGCTGGGTGAAGCCAAGGCCCTGGTCAGCCACGGCGTGCAAATCTACGAGAACAGCCCGGCCCTGGAAGTCAGCTACGGCGAGCGCATCACCGTGCGCACCGGACGCGGCTCGGTCAGGGCCAGCAAATTGCTGTGGGCCTGCGACAGTTTTCTCAACAAGCTGGAACCGGAACTGCATCGCTCGACGATCAATACCTACGCCTTCCAGATGATGACCGAGCCGTTGTCGGACGAACTGATCCAGCGCATCAGCCCGATTCGCGGCGCCTACAGCGATATTCGTCCGGTCATCGATTACTACCGCGTCACCAACGAGAACCGCCTGTTGTTCGGCGCCGCCACACCGTTGGTCGAGCACATTCCTCAAGACCTCAAGGCCTGGAACCGGCGCCTGATGCTGAAAATCTTCCCGTACCTCAAGGACGTGAAAATCGACTTGGCCTGGGGCGGCCCGATGGCGTGCAGCCCGAACCTGTTTCCCCAGATCGGCACCCTGCCCGGGCGCAGCAACGCGTTTTTTGTCCAGGGCTATTCAGGCTTCGGCGTCACCCCCAGCCACATCATTTGCAAAGTGCTGGCCGAAGGCATGAGCGAAGGGTCGGCGCGCTATGACCTGGTCAGTTCGATCCACCGCCCGACCATCCTCGGCAAAGACGCCATTCGCCCGCTGCTGCTGACCGCCGGCAAGTCCTGGCATCAGCTGTCGGGCTACTGGAATGGCCGTCGCTGACGGCCAGACAGCTTTTTTTCCTTTCAATCATCAGGAGTCACTGCCATGTCCCTCATCACCCTCGAAAAAGACATCCAGCTGTCCGAACTGGACGCTTGGGGCACCGTCGCCGATCTCGGTTCGCAGATTCTCGAAGGCGAAGTCAAAGCCTTCGGCAAAATGACCTTCGGCGCCCCGACCGATGCCGTGAGCAGCGCCTATTTCGGCACCACCCGAGGCAAGTTCCGGATGGTCTATCCGTTCGCGGAGCAGGCCACCGTGGTCACTGGCGAAGTCGTGCTCACCGACGAAGCCACCGGCCAGAGCACTCGCTACAAGGCCGGCGACAGCTGGTTCGTGACCAAGGGCACGCCCGTACTGTGGGAAGTGGTCAGCGAAAGTTTCGTCAAGCACTACTTCGCGGTAGCCTGACCCTACCGGGCTGCCGGACCCGCCGGCAGCCCGCTTGGCGAAGGCCTTGATCATGAACATCATCCCCACCCAGGACATTGCCGGCCACTGCCTGCATGCCTTTACCCAGCTCATTCCCGCCAGCCGGGCGGCCTTCTACTGTGTCGACCGGCATCTGCACGCCCATGACTTCAGCCTGCAGGACATGAGCGCCGAAATGCACCGCGACTATCTGGACAATTTCTGCCAGTTCGACCCACTGCAACCGCGCAACTACGCCACCAGTGACTTGGTCGTGGTGCCGCTGGGCCTGGCAATGACCCGCCAACCGGCGCGGGACAACCAACGTTATCGCGGCTTCTTGCA
Source organism: Pseudomonas sp. Q12-87 (assembly GCF_001269755.1). Classification (NCBI taxonomy): domain Bacteria; kingdom Pseudomonadati; phylum Pseudomonadota; class Gammaproteobacteria; order Pseudomonadales; family Pseudomonadaceae; genus Pseudomonas; species Pseudomonas sp. Q12-87. The sequence goes on from NZ_LHVI01000020.1 coordinate 281,741, forward strand.
GCGCTACGGGGTGGTGGATGTGGTGGAGATCTTCGCCCATCGGGACGGCCAGCCCCAGGCCGCGATTTCCCTGTTGCGCACCGCCGAGCAAGGCGCCTTCACCAGCCAGCAGCTGAACCAACTCTCGGCATTGCAAGCTTTGTTGCAACTGTCCGTTGCCCATTTGCCTGCCCTTGAGGATCCATTGAGCGAGCTGACGCCCAAGGAGCGCCAGATTGCCTGGCTGCTGCGCCAGGGCCTGAGCAACAAGCACTTGGCACGAGAGCTGGATGTGGGCTTGCCGACCATCAAGACCCACCTGATCAACCTGTTTCGCAAGGTCGGCGTGCGCAGCCGTACCGAACTGGTCAGCGCCCTGTTTCTCTAGGGTTCAACCATTCGGTTGATAGGCCAACGTCGCGCAGAACCGCATGATCCGGGTGGCTATTCCATCCAACCGGAGCCTTGCTATGACTTCTACACCTACAGATTGGATCACCGTCGGCGCCCTGGCCGATGGCTTTGCCCCCGAAGCCTTCATCCTGCCCAACCTGGCTGACCTCAACGGCAAGACCTTCACATTGCATTTCGCCAATGGCTGGCAGATCGAGCACCGATTCGAGCAAGACACGCTGTCCTGGAACGCGGCTGACGGCCATTCCAGCGGCACGGCGGCCTATAGGGCCACCTCGGTGCGGCCGGGCTTGTACCTGTTGGACTTCATCAAGCGCCAAGGCGCCCAAGCATCTTCGGTCAGCCTTGTGCTGGATACTGCGAACGCGGCGTTCACCGCTGTGATCGGTCGCATGCCCGAGCCGCAGCAGACGCGCGAAGGGCTCTACGGACGCGCCTTGGCCGGGCAGCCATTGACCTCGGTCAGCGTCGAGTTCCTTCATGGCAGCCTCGATCGTGCGTGGCAGTCCGGTCTGTGTCCACATGCACCGTCTACCGAGCTGGTGGGGCTGCGCAACCTGTATCGATACAGCCCGAGCGAAGTCTACGAACACATTTACCTCAACGAACGATTCTATTCCTGGCAATGCCTCAAAGGCGTCGAGCAAGGCCTGTGCGACACCGATCGGTGCGACACCTACAAAATCGCCGATCAGTTGTTCCTGTTCGTCTGGCGCGAAAAGATCATCCCGACCCTGGGCCTGGTGCTGATCGACCTGCAACAGCATCGCAGCGATGGCAAGATCTTCGGCTACGCCGGGGCGTCCTTCGACGAGTTCTCCAACTTCCCGGTCAGTTCCTACTGCCAGGTACTCAACCGGACGGAATATCCCGATGTCTGAATTACGCACCGTCGTGATCACGGGCGCAGGCACCGGCATCGGCGCCGCCTGCGCCCGGCTGCATGCCGCCGAAGGCGCCAATCTGGTGCTGATCGGCCGTCGCCGCGAGCCCTTGGAACAACTGGCGCAGGAAATCGGCGGCCTGGTGCTGGTGGGCGATGCAGCCTGCGCGGCGACCTGGGCCGGCTTCGTCGCGCAGATCCATGAGCGTTTTGGCCGAATCGACGTGCTGCTGGCCTGCGCCGGCGGCATGGGTTCGGGCAGCGCCACCGAGACCAGCCCGCAAGCCTGGGAAGCAGCCCTGCGGAGCAATCTCGACAGCGCTTTCTATAGCGCCCGGGCGTGCCTGCCGCTGCTGCGGGAAAGCGCTGGCAACGTCGTGTTGATCGCCTCCATTGCTTCATTGGCGGCAGGACCCCAAGTGTGCGGCTACACCACGGCCAAGCACGCACTGCTGGGCCTCACTCGCTCACTGGCGCGGGACTACGGCCCGGAAGGCGTGCGGGTCAACGCCGTCTGCCCAGGCTGGGTACGCACGCCGATGGCCGATGAGGAAATGCAGGTATTGATGGCATTTCATGGCGAGACATTGCAACAGGCCTACGACCGGGTTTGCGCCGACGTTCCGCTGCGCAGGCCGGCCAGCGCCGAGGAGATTGCCAGCGTGTGTCGCTTTCTCGCTTCGAAGGAAGCGGCGATCATCACTGGGGCAACGCTGGTGGCCGATGGCGGCTCCAGCATCGTAGACGTGCCAACACTGGCGTTCAGCCGGATGGAGCAAGCCCATGCCTGACGACCTGGATTTCAGCGGGAAAACCGTACTCGTGACCGGTGGAGCCCAAGGCATTGGCCGGGCCATTGTCGAGGCGTTCGCCCAGCGCGGGGCACGCGTGGTCATCGCCGACCTCGGCGTGGCGCAAGCCGAGGCGCTGGCCAGCGAATTGACCCACGGCGGCGGTCAGGTGGAGGCCGTGGGCGTCGATCTTGCCGACGCCGCCGAGATCGGCGCAATGATGGCGGGGCTGGAGCAACGCCTGGGGAGGCTGGATGTCCTGGTGCACAACGCCGGGTATTTTCCCCTGACCCCTTTTGCGCAAATCACCCCGGCGGTGCTGGAGCGAACGCTGGCGGTAAACCTGTCGGCGCTGTTCTGGCTGACCCAGGCGGCGCTGCCGATGTTCCGCCGCCAGGGCCAGGGATGCGTGCTGGTAACCTCCTCGGTCACCGGTCCACGGGTCGCGTATCCAGGGCTCAGCCATTACGCGGCATCGAAGGCCGGGGTCAATGGTTTCATCCGCAACGCGGCGCTGGAACTGGCGGCTGAGAATGTCCGCGTCAACGGCGTCGAGCCCGGCATGATCGCCACACCGGCCATGGCGAATCTCGGCGATGATGAAGTCAATCGGGACATCGCCCGGCGGGTACCGCTGGGCCGATTGGGCAAGCCGACCGACATCGCCGGCGCCATGCTGTTCCTGGCATCAGGACTGGCGTCATATGTGACCGGACAGACCCTGGTGGTCGATGGCGGCTCGACCTTGCCAGAGGTTTGAGCCTGGGGGAGCCATCGCGAGCAAGCTCGCTCCCACAGTATTTCTCAGGTGTTCACTGATCAGGTGTACACCCAGATTCTGTGGAAGCGAGCTTGCTCGCGATAACGGTAGACCGGCCTGCACCGACCTGGACTCAAACCACTCCCTGCCCCTGCTGTAAACGACTGGAACGAAACTCCTTCGGCGATTGCTCGAACTGTTTCTTGAACGAACGGCTGAAGTGCGCCGAATCCGTGAAGCCCCACTTATAGGCAATCGAAGTAATCGACTCGTCCCGCAGGAACGGGTTGGTCAGGTCATCGGCGCTGCGCTTGAGTCGGGCTCGCTGGATGTAGCGGCAGACACTGTCGTCCTGCTCTTCGAACAGCCGATACAGATGGCGTACCGAGATGTTCAGGCGATGGGCCAGGCCGACCGGACTGAGGCCGGGCTGGGTCAGCGATTCGTCGATGACCTTCTGCACGTAGCTGCGCAGATGGCTGCCCTGCAACGTGGCGCCCTCGTCGCGTGAATCGCTGCGGTGCTCCAAAGCCGAGCCCAGCAGTGAAACAAAAGCACTCTGCAAGGCTTCGCCCTCGCCAGCGGCGCCCTCGCCATCCGGTGTGTCCTTGCACAATTGATCCATCAACACATGCAGCATCCGCCCGCAGGCCTTGCTTGAAGAAACCTTGCCGAAGGTCTTGGTTTCGCCGCCCAGATGCCTGGACACGTCCTGGCGAGACAAGGACAGCACGACGTGCTCGATCAGGCCGAAAGGACTGATCTCGAGCGCGCCCACCGAATCCATCAATAACAGCTCGCCGGGCGCCAGCTGGATGCTCTGGCCGTTCTGGGTAATGCGCGAATAGCCACTGCGCTGGCTGACCAGAAAACAATCCTGGTCATCGTCATGATCGGCGTTAGGCGAATGGCGTTTGATACAACCCGCGTTGGTACGCAGATTGGCAAGAGAAAGACCGCCACGGAAAAAATTCGACACCTCGCCAATGAACAACGAGCGATTGAAGGCCAGCTCCGTATCGAAATGGCCGCACGTGGCGCGCAAATCCCGGTTCCAGGTTTCCAACCCGTCTTGCCCAACCTGATGCATGCTCATGGCATTCTCCGCAGTGGCTTATTGTTTTTGTACGGCAATAGTTAACATGTTATCTATATGCACGCAACAAGTACCTGATCGCCAGAGCAGTAGCAGGATTGATGCCAGGACAAAACAATGCAATCAGAGAGTTTGCAACACCCGTTGCAAACCGCTCAAGACCGCCAGCAAGCCCATGCGCTGCTCGCGGCTCAACGCAATATAGCGTCGGAAGGCGGGCATGCGATTCACCACTTCGCTACCGCCCATGTGCTCCAGCCGTACACACCACTGGCGCCCTTGCAGCTCGATATCCAAGCGCTTGAAATCCAGCGGCATGAGCGCTTCGTACAGCGCCAGGTCCTGCTCCACCGCCGCCTGCAACAGCGCCGGCAATTCACTGCCGCCGCCGCGCTGCCGGCAGCGGATGCCGCGCCGCCGAACGGCTCCGCCGTGGTGCAGTTGCAGGCGTGCGGTGCCCTCTCTGGAAGCAGGCACGCGCATCACGAACTCGGTCAGCACCAAGTGCATCAGCAGCTGCGACTCGGTGCGTTCGGCGACCTCCAATTGCAGATCACCATCGTCGACAATGACCGTCGCCGTTGCCGGGCCCGTCAGCTCGAACCCCGCCAGCCCGAGGTTGCGCCGCAACAGTTCCAGGGTCACCCCGGGCCGATAACCGACCGGAGCGCGCTGGGCACTGAACAGCTCAGACAGTTTTTGCAGCACGGTCGACAAACACATCGGCAGGTTGCCCAGGTTCATGGGAAAACTCCTTGGCCAGTACGTCTTCGACCGACGCCGGCTTGAATGGATTGACCTTCTGCACCACCAGGGTCCAGAACAAGGCGTACGTCGCCGTGACACCGAGCATCACTGCGAAGGGTACGTAGATGTCCGCCGGGTTCATGCCCGGCGGAGTGATGAACCACATGCCCAACACAATGCCGACACTGGACAAGATCTGCGGCAACGGAAAAAACGGCGAGCGATAGGCCCGTGGCAGATCAGGACGGCGAATCCGCAGGCTGACCACCGACACCGTCACCAGCAGGTAGGCGAAACTCCAGGCGCACACGGCCGCCAGCACCAAATGCATGATGTTGTCGGTATTGCCTCCCAGCCAGAGTGCATGCAGGCAAGGAATCAGCATCGCCACCAGGATGCACAACAGCGGCGTCTTGAAGCGCGGGTGCAAATAGGTGAAGACTTTCGGCAAAGCGCCGTCCACCGCCATGCCGTAGAGAATCCGTGGCACGCCGGCCATCAGCGTGTTGATGGTCGCCGCCCCGGCGAACAGGAAGCCGATCCCCAGCCACATCGGGCCAACATCACCCATGACCTGCTCGGCGAACCGCGGAATCGCCATGGGCGTGTCCAGCAAATGCACGCCGCTGGCAGCGTCCAGCAGGACGTTTTCCACCTGGCGCTTCATCGCCGCGCCATAGATGAACATGCACGCAGCGACACTGAACAAGCCCAGCATCATCGCCCGGGGCATGGTCTTGGCGGAGTGGCGCAGGTCCGGCGCCAGCGGTGTGACAAACTCGCAGCCGACAAACATGAACATCGCCATGCCCACCAGCGACAACACAGTGACCAGGTCGGTGCCCACTACAGACACGCCGAACCAACCTTGCAACTCTACCGCCGGGGCAGCGATCAGGCCCAACACGCCGAACACCATCAGGGTCGTCCACATGCCGAACGTCAGGACAATCTCGGCCCGCCCGAAGGCGCTCACACCGAAAGCATTGAGCACACCGAACACCACGACGAACCCCACGCCGAGCAACCAGGAGCCACCCGCCGATTCAGCCAGGGTGTTGAGGTGCTCGAAGTTCACCAGGGCCATGACTCCCGCCAGAATGGTCTCGGCGGTACCGGCGAACACATGGACGATCAGGTAGGCCGACAACGTGCCGGTAATCGCGAAGAAGCGGCCCATGCCACAGTTGATGTAGTCATAGACGGAACCGGTGGTGGGCAGGATCGACGCGGCCTCGGCGAATGTTGTCGCCTGGGCCAGCATCATCACTACGGCGATCAGCATGGCCACCGCAAAGGCGCTGCCGCCGATACCGAAGCCCATGGTGGCGGTGAGAATCACCGGGCTGGCCATGATCAGGCCAATGGTGCTGGCCAACGCAGTGGGGAAGCCCACCGTACCCCGGTTCAAGTGCTCGGTGAGCCTGTCATTGATCGACATGGTGCAGATCCTCGAAAGCGGATTTTTAGTATGGATGCCACAGCCGTCCAGGAGCCGGCGATCAAGCCCTCCCCAGCCAGTCCCTGATCGAAACGGCGTCGCGTGCAGGATTACTGTGCGCCCCACCCTCCCCGAGCGTCTTGCCCATGTCTGCCGCCGGTTTTGTTGCTGCCTGCCAGCCTTGCGCCGCTGGCGGGCTGGATCAATTCCCTGGCATGCAGGTGAAAGACTTCCCCGGCCCGCGCTCCCCTTAATGCGCGCTCTTCTGTCCTATCACGCTGGGGAAACCATCATGGAGCACATACGCCATACACCTTCGCTGCGCACCGCCATCGGCCTGGGCGCCGCCCTGCTGGTCGCCGATTCATCGGCCCAGGCTTATCAGCTCTATATGGACGATGACACCACCGTCACAGGTAATTTCCTGGCGGTCTACGGGTTATTCAACAGTCGCAAGAACTACGACGGGACCTCGGGTGGCTCAAGCTGGCGGGAAGGCTTCATCAAGTATGGCCTGAGTATCGACCAGTCACTCGGTAACCTGGGCAGCGTCTACGGGACCGCCAACCTGGTCAGCTCTGGCACTTGGGGCGATGGCGATGCGGCGGGTCTGAGCGACGGCTCCGAACGTACCACCCGGTTCGACGAAGCCTTTGCCGGCTGGCGCTCCGGGGAGCTGTTCCCGGTGCTGGGCAAGGACGGCGTCGATCTATCCTTCGGTCGCCAGGTGATCACCCTCGGCGACGGTTTCATCATCAATGACGACGGCTTGAACCTGGGCAAAGGCGTGGCCGATGGCGAATTCAACCGGGGCGGCGCCTATTACCTGGCGGCCCGTCATGCCTTCGACCAGACCGCCGTGCTGCGCCTGGGAGGCAAGGACGGTGTGCACGGCAGCATGCTGTGGTTCAAGTCCGATAACCGCGCCCAAGCCAACACCGAAATGGCCGCCGGCACCCTGGAATACACGACGGCACCGGGCACACTCGGGCTGACCTACATTCACGGCATCGACGTTGATGACCACTACGCCAGCGACCTGCAGAAGCAGCGCGAAGGCATGGACATCTACAGCTTGCGCGGCGCCGGCAACGCTGGCATCGAAAATGCCCATTTTTCCTTCGAGTATGCCTGGCAAGACAAGGACGCCGGCCCGGAGAAAGCCTGGTATATGGAAGCCGGCTACACCTTCGCCGATTTGCCCTGGACGCCGGACCTGACCTATCGCTACAGCCGCTACTCGCAGCAATGGGACTCGATGTTCAGCGGACTCAACCGTGGCTATGGCACTTGGTTCCAGGGTGAAGTGGCCGGCAACTATTCCGGCCCGTTCAACAGCAACACCGCCATCCAGCACGTCGGCCTCAAGCTCAAGCCGGCGGAAACGGTAACCGTTGGTGCGTTGTTCTTCGACTACAGGACCCTGCAGACCCGCGAGGCGTTGAACCTCGACGCACAGGAGCTGGACCTGTACGTGGAATGGGCGGTGAATGAACACCTGATCGTCACGCCGCTGGTGGGCCTGTACAAGCCTGAAAAAGACGCGGACAGCGGTGGCAATCAGGTCGGAGGCAACGGCACCAATGTCTACAGCCAATTGGTAGTAGCGGTTCCGTTCTGACCGAACGTCTTTGGCAGGCTGCGATCTTTTAATGGAAAGCTCGTAGCCTCAAGGGGTGGCGCGATCACCCGGTTTACTTGTGCTGGTGCAGCATGGTCTGTATCTGATGCGTCGCCTGGCGGGTGCTTTCCGCCAACTTGCGCACTTCATCGGCCACCACCGAAAAACCGCGCCCGACCTCTCCCGCCCTGGCCGCCTCGATCGCTGCGTTTAGCGCCAACAGGTTGGTCTGGTCGGCAATACCCTTGATCACGCCTACCACTGTGGCGATCTGGGCGTAGGTCACCTGGTTCTGTTCCAGCATGCGCTGATGGGTGGATAGGGCCGAGCGTTCATCGCTGATATCACGCACCGCGCCAATGACACGGACCAGCCGTCCTTGTGGGTCCCGCACGGCGCGTCCACGCTCGCGGCACCAGATGTAATCCCGGCTCTTATGGCGCATGCGGTACTCGAATACGTACTCGCCGCTGCCCTGGAGACCGAGGATTTCCCGGTCGAAAATCGCCATGATCTTCGGCAGGTCGTCCGGGTGGGTGATGCCGACTTGCGCATCCCAGCCGTCCGGCAATTCGTCAGGCCCGTAGCCCAGCAGCGAGCGAAACTGACTGGAAAAACGCATGCAACTGGCCGGATGCTGGAGATCGCCGTTGACCACATTGATGTCCCAGCAGCCTTCGGTCAGGGTCGATTGCAGCAACTCCCAGACTTGCGCTTCCTGGCGTTGTTGCTGCAATTGCCGGGTATGCTCATCCAGACGAACCTCAAGAATCCCCTCGCGCTCCCGGGCTTGCTCCAGTTGCTGGCGGGTCCTGTGCAACTCGCTTTCAATCTGCTGCCAGCGCAGGGTCTGATCCTGCACTTGCGTTTGCGCCTGAAGCAGGTTCGCAGTGATGCTCGCCATCTGTCGAGGGTACTGCTCAAGCACCGTGCGCAGCGGCGGATAGTCGTCGAGCATCGTTGTGTCATCCGTCTCTCCGGCCAGCGCCCGCTGCACCTGTGCAATCAACGCACGCTTGTGTTTGTTGGTCTGGAGAAACATCACCCGCCCCTTTGTCCATCGAGTCAAAACACTGATCTGACCGCAAACCGGCCATGCTGGCTTGTACCTGCCTGCAACGATCCTTGTTCCTGGCTGCCAGCCTTGCCGGGCTGGCAGCCACAGACATACCGGGCGGCAGGCTCAGTCAAGCCGTCCCGACCGCCACGGATTAACCTCATGGCTTTCCCTTGTTCGCGATCAGGAAATACTCATGAGCGATATTGCCCTGCTGCCTCAGGTCGAAGCCTTTCTTGGCCGACACCATGCACTGTTCATCGACGGGCGCTACGTCGAAAGCCAAGGCAGCCAGACACTGGACGTCATCAACCCGGCCACCGGTCGAGTCATCGCACAGGTGAGCGATGCCACTGGCGGCGATATCGATGCGGCGGTGGAGTCGTCCCGGCGTGGCTTCAAGCAATGGTCCCAGGCGGCACCGGCGGTCCGGGGCCTGGTGTTGCTGAAGCTGGCGGACCTGTTGGAGCGGCACCGCGAAGAGCTGGCGCAGATCGAAACCTGCCAGTCGGGGAAAATCATCCAGATTTCCCGTGCCTTTGAGGTCGACCAGGCAGCGCATTTCCTGCGTTATTACGCCGGCTGGGCCACCAAGATCAATGGCGAGACCATCACTCCGTCGCTGCCCTCCTTCGCCGGTGAGCGCTACACCGCGTTCACCTTGCGCGAACCGGTCGGGGTGGTGGTCGGCATCGTGCCGTGGAATTTCTCCACCATGATCGCCATCTGGAAACTTGCGTCAGCCCTGGTGACTGGTTGCAGCATCATCATCAAACCCAGCGAATTCACCCCATTGACCATTCTGCGTGTCGCCGAACTGGCCATCGAAGCGGGATTGCCGGCGGGGGCGCTGAACGTGCTGACCGGTGGCGGACAAGTGGGCAAGGGGCTGATCGAGCATCCAGGCACCAACAAGGTGTCATTCACCGGCTCTGTGCCCACCGGTATCGCGGTGGGCCGAGCGGCCATGGGGGCCGGGCTGACCCGTGCAACCCTGGAACTTGGAGGAAAAAACTCAGCGGGGTTCCTGCGGGACATCGATACGGAGGTGGCCGTCAACGGCATCATCGAAGCAGGCTTCCTCCATTCGGGACAAATCTGCGCCGCCGCGGAACGGTTCTTCGTCCACCGCTCGCAAATCGAGCCGATCATGGATTCACTGGCCCAGCGCCTGGGCAAACTCAACATCGGCTCGCCCCTGGACGAACGCACCGAGTTCGGCCCGGTCACCCATCGCCAGCATCAACAAAAACTCGGAGAGTTCTTTGTCAGGGCCCGGGCGCAGAACAACACCATCATTCATGGCGGCAAGCTGATGGAAGGACCTGGCTGCTACGTCGAACCAACTATCATCTTCGCCAATCGCCGCGACGACGCCTTGCTCAACGAAGAAACCTTTGGACCAATCGCGACGTTTTTCCCTTATGACAGCGAGGAAGAACTGCTGGATTTGATGAACGACACCCCCTACGGCCTCAGCGCCAGTCTCTGGACCAACGACCTGGGCAAGGCCCTGCGCATGGTGCCCGCCATCGAAGCCGGCACCGTCTGGGTGAACATGCACACCCTGCTCGACCCGGCCGTCCCCTTTGGCGGCAGCAAATCGTCCGGAATAGGCCGCGAATTCGGCAGCGCCTTCATCGACGACTACACCGAACTGAAATCGGTGATGATTCGTTACTGATCGAAGGCTGCAGAAAGCTCCTGCCACGCACCCAAGAGTGATCCATTCCCCGGTGGCGAGGGGGTTTATCCCCGCTGGGTCGCGCAGCAGCCCCAATCCAGTCACCTCGGTCAGTCTGATGCACCGCATGCTTTGGGTTGGGGCTGCTGCGCAGCCCAGCGGGAGCAAGCTCCCTCGCCACCGGGGATCGGTTGGGTGTCAGAAATATCGGTGTGTACGGTTTTCGGTGGCGAGGGGATTTATCCCCGCTGGGTCGCGCAGCAGCTCCAATCCAGTCACCTCGGCCAATCTGATGCACCGCATGCTTTGGGTTGGGGCTGCTGCGCAGCCCAGCGGGAGCAAGCTCCCTCGCCACCGGGGGGATCTACTTCTTGGGTGAGCAGCAATACCTGTGGGAGCGAGCTTGCTCGCGATGGCGGCGGCAGATTCGCCATCGATGCCAGCTGAAACTCCGCTACCGCGAGCAAGCACGCTCCCACAGGTTTCAGGTCAGCTGTGGCAGGCGTTGACGGCGGGCATCCGGCCGCGCCACGGTTGGGCGCGTTCCAGTTGTGCGGCCAGGCTCAGCAAGGTGCTTTCCTCGCCAAAGCGACCGGCAAAGTGCGCGCCCATTGGCAGGCCATTGGCGCTCCAGGACAACGGTACCGACATTGCCGGTTGACCGCTGGCGTTGAACAACGCGGTGAATGGCGAGTAGCTGTGGTAGCGCTCGAGCAGTTGATCAAGGCTCATGCAAACGTCCTGCAGGTCCAGTTCGCCAATCCGTACCGGCTCTCGGGTCAGGACCGGGGTCAGGATCACATCGTAGTCCTGCATGAATATCGCCAATTGCCGGCCCAGGGCATGAATCCATTCCACAGCGGCGGCGTACTGGGCCCCGCTGACGTTGCCCTTGTCCCGCAGAATGATCCGCGTGCGCACCTCCAGTTCTTCGGCTTGCACGGCAAACCCACGCATCTGGCCCAACAGGTCGACATAGTGGCGAGTGCTCGCGCCGATGATGGTGAAGACATGATCGAGAAACTCCAACAACCCCACCGGCAGGCTCACCGGTTCGACACGGTGGCCCAAGGATTCGCACAACCGCGCGGCCTCGCCCACCGCCTGCAGGCTTTGCGGCGAAGTAGGCCAAGGACCTAGCTGTTCAACCAGGGCAATGCGCAACGGCTTAGGATCGCGCTGCACCGCCGTCACATACGGCAGGGACTGGATCGGGGAGGCGTAGGGTGCGCCCAAGTCCATCCCGGCAGTGGCGTCCAGCAACGCGGCGCTGTCGCGCACCGACAGGGTGATCGCATGCGGCGTGCCCATCCCGGCCCACCCCTCGCCCACCATCGGTCCCGACGGCAGCAAGCCACGGCTGGGCTTGAAGCCAAAAACGCCACAGCAAGACGCCGGCACCCGTAACGAGCCACCACCATCGTTGCCGTGGGCGAATGGCACCACTCGTGCCGCCACCAGCGCCGCGGCGCCACCGCTGGAGCCACCAGCACTGTGGCCGGTGTTCCAAGGGTTGCGTGTGGCGCCGAAGCGCGAAGACTCGGTGGAGTACGACGTACCAAATTCCGGCGACGTACTGGTGCCCATCACCTGGCAGCCAGCACGCCGCAGCCGCGTCACAACGTCCGATTCAAAGTCCGCGCGAAAATCGCCGAGCGACCGCGAGCCGTTGGTCATGGCCGCACCATTGACCGGCGAAAACAAGTCCTTGATCAAAGTCGGCACACCGGCCAACAAGCCTTGCCCGGCCTGCGGGGTGCGCGACGCTTCGCGAGCGGCATCGTACAAGCGCTCGGCCACGGCATTGAGTTGTGGCTCGACCCGTTCCAGGCGTTCGATGGCCACCTCCAGCAGTTCCCCAGGCTGGACCTCTGCGCGCCTGACCCACTCGGCCAATGCCGTGCCGTCCTCACGATCCATCAAATGGTGAATGTCTTGCATACCCATGCTTCAGATTCCTTATTCGTGACGATTAACGTGATCCGACCGTGCTTGCCTGGCCCTGGCCCCGGGCTCGCAACCCGGCCAGGACCCAGAGCAGTGCCGCGACAAAACTGGCGAGCGCTAGCCACTGGATGGCGTGGCGCAGGTCGCCGGCGAAGCTGATTACAAAGGCCACCACCAGCGGGCTGACGAACTGGCCGATGTACAGGCATGAGGTGAAGCCGCCCAAGCCGCGCCCGCGAGTGCTGGCGGTCAGGGCATTCATGACCGGCGCCATTACATTGGGCACCAGCAGGCCGGATCCCAGCCCCTGGACGAGCACGGCTACCAGCACGGCGTTGTAGCTCTGCCCGCGCATCAGCAGCCATAACCCGATACCTAGCAAGCCCAGCAACAGCGCGTTGCAACCGGCGATACCAAAGCGGCGACGCAACAACGGCCACATCAACGAACCGCCCAGGGTCGCCAACAAGCTCAGCCCCGAAGCCAGACCGATCATCGTGCTCGATGTGATGCCCAGGCCGACCAATAACGTCGGCGCCTGGATTGGCACAACGAAAGTCAGCACCATGCCGCCAAGAACCATCAAATAACCGACCACCAGTTGCAGCACCGCGACCTTGGCCGGCCCCGGCTCATCACCCCTTTGCTCGACCCCTTGCCGCTGCGTCACCGGCGGCTCCCAGAGCACTTTCATCATTACCGGCACCAACAGCAGCGGCAGCAAATACAACAGGAACGGCGCACGCCAGGAGTGCTCGCCGAGCGCACCGCCCACCACAAAAAACAGCGCGCCCACCAGACCGATAGTCACCACCTGCCGGTTCACGTAGCGCAGGCGTTCCTCGCCATGCCAGTAGTCCGCGATCAGCGTGGCGCAGCAGGTCATCACGGCTGCCTCGGCGCAGCCAAACAACAGCCGGACTCCGACAATCGACGGCAGGCTATCGAGCATGGCCGGCAGCGCGCCGAGCAAGGCATAGAGCAACGTAGCGATCAACAGCAAGGCCTTGCGCCCGACCCGGTCCGCCAGCCAGCCGGCCAACGGGGCGCACAGGGCAATCGCCAGGGCCGGCCCAGTGATTGCCAGCGGCACCAGCAGATCGGCGCGAGGCTCGACGGGGCCAAATTCGGCGCCCAGCCTGGGCAGGATCGGTGCGACCATCACCGAACCCATGATTGTCAGGCTGCTGCCGAGCATCAGCACCAGCCCTTCACGGAGACCCGCCAGCCGGGATCCGGTGGCCGCCGTTGGAACGACACTTGATTGATTCATGGCGAGCCTCCTTCAGAAGCTTTGGGAAATGCGCAGCGCCGTCGTGTAGCCCTCGGCGCGGTTGCGCGCGTCAAGCTCCTTGTAGACGTGCAGCCACACCGGGGGCATGCCCGGCTTGAAGTAGCTCACCGCCGGACCGACGGCCAATACCCGGGCGCGATTGCCCGGTTCCAGGCCTGGTGCATCGTCATCGGTGAATTGCCGGTAGTAATAGCCGCCCACGCCCAGGGTCCATGGCCCGACGTGCTGGCCCACGGCGAATTCATGACGGTACTCGACGCCGTTTTTGTAGTCGGTGTCATGGTTGCGGGTATTGATGTCGGCTTCGAAGCTTGAAGACACCTCAAAGCCGCTGTCGGAGATGTACGTGGCGTTGAGGATCGGCGAGAAGGTCCAGTGGTTCAGGCCCGGGGAGATCAAGCGATTCTTGTCGTAGTCGCCTGTGGGGGCCTGGACCTGGAACTGGGCATTGACGAACAGGTTAGGCGAAAGCGTCCACTGCAGGATCAACGGCAGCACTTGGATGTCGGCCATGCGAAACGGATCGGCTTCAAGGTTCAGCGGGCCGACAGGCGTCTGCACCTGTACCGAGGCGTCCATCTGGAAAAACGGCACCACGGTACCGAAGCCATACTGGGCGCCGAGCACGGTGTAATCGGTCATGCGCATGTAGGCGACGCCGATGGACAACACGTCCAGGGAGAAATTGTTATCCAGTGATTTGCCGTGGCGATCTTTCTGCACATTGGCCGAATAGAACGCTGTGCGCAGGCCCACGGTACCGAAGGGCGTAGCCGGCGGCATCATCCCTGCGCCGAAATCATAGACACCGACCGCCGTGGTCGGTGCGCCATTTTCGGTGCCATGGGCAGCGGTACAGAGACCGATCAACCCCAAGGTGAACCACGTACAGCGCCAGGCGTTTATTGTTTTATTCTGATTCATCGAATGCCCCTCTAACCATGTGGTGTTGGGGTCATCCTAGGGAGCCGGCCTGTGAGCCGTTATCCGTTTTCAGCACAGATGCGTGCGGCGCAAGGTTTGCGATGGGGTCTCGCCAAACAGGACCCGATAATCGCTGGAGAATCGGCTCAAATGCCAGAATCCCCAGCGCGCCGCGACCTCCTGTACGCCATGGGCCTGATCGCCACGGCGCAATTCCCGGCGCACGGCATTGAGGCGCAGCGCCCGCAAATAGGCCACCGGGTTGATGCCCAGGGTTTCCTGGAAGCAGTACTGCAATTTGCGCCGGCTGGCGCCGATGTGATTGCACAGGTCGAGAATCGACAGCGGTTCATCGACATGGCCCAAGGCATACTCCCGCGCCCGGTCGACCATGCGTTTGCGCGCTGTGGGGTTGAGCGGCGGCGCCTCATCCGGCGCCACCAGCTCCAGCAATTGCAACATCACCGTATCGCGCAGGCCTCGGCGGATCGACTCGTAGCCCAGCAGCGAATCGCGCCCCCGTTCGCCCCCTTCGAGCTCATCGAACAGCGCCGCCAGTTCTGCCGGCAGCGACGAGTCGGCCAGGCGGTAACACCTGGGAAGATCGGTAATTCGAAAGCGACTGCCCTGGCGCTCCAGCACATGCTCCAGGGCCCGCTCGTCGACAGCGACACCAAGCAGGTCAAGATGCTGGGGGGTGCGCAGTTCGGGAAGGTTGTGGCCTCGGGCAACCAACAGGCTGGGTTCGATAATCGGATGGCCGCAGCAAAATACCGGTCCGCTCGCACTCAACGGCACGCTGAAGGTAATAGCCCCTTCCCATGCCGTGCCTTGCTTGGTCAGGGCCTGGTTAGAGCGGTCGCGCACCAGTTGCATCCAGTCCGAGCGGAACTCGACCAGCTCACCTTCGAAGCGTCCCGGGGTCAACTGGTCGTAGCTAACCTGCCAGCCACCCATGTTCCGGGCGTGCTCGTCGATGTCTGCGGTGCGGAACCGATTGATCGGCGGCGGCATGTTGTCGTTGTTCATTGACCCGACCTTTGATGATTCCAGGGTTAACGGGTCAAAAGTCAGGCAAGTTCCATTCCGCTACACGGGCAAGTCATTCAATTGTGCCGAAAACGGCTAGCCGCCCGATGTCTCAGCTACCGGCATCGGCATGGGCTTGCTCAAAGAAGTAATCCTTCCAGCTGTCCGCCTTGTTTTTCAGCACACCCAATTCATGCAACTTCTCGGCGTAGATGTAGGTGCGTTGCGGCACCACGGTGAAGTCGATCTCGGGGTCGGTCACGATCTTTTCCACCAGCGCCAGCGGCAACTTCGATTGTTCCACGCGGATGTAGGTCTGGGCGGCGGCGGGCTTGTCGGCCTTGATGATGCTTTGCGCTTCCACCAGCGCGTCGTAGAACGCCTGGTAGGTCTTGGGGTTCTCGTCGTGGAATTTTTCCGTGGTGTAGAGCACATTGAACGTCGCCGGCCCGCCCAGTACGTCATAGGAGCTGAGCACCTTGTGCACGTTGGGGCTCTGCAGCGCCTGGTACTGGAATGGCGGGCTGGAAAAATGCGCGTTGATCTCCGATTTGCCGGCAATCAGCGCCGCCGTCGCATCCGGGTGCGGCAGGCTGACCGAAATGTCATCGAATTTCTTGTATTGATCGTTCCCAAACACCTTGGCCGTTTCGATCTGCAAGGTGCGGGACTGGAAGCCGACGCCCGCCGCTGGCACGGCGATGCGGTCCTTGTCGGTAAAATCCTTGAGGGTCTTCACATCCGGGTTGTTGGTGAGTAGATAATTGGGCATCGAGCCCAGCGAGGCGATGGCCTTGACGTTCTGCTTGCCACGGGTCCGGTCCCAGATCGTCAGCATCGGCGGAACGCCCGCTGACACAACGTCCAGGGCACCGGTGAGCAAGGCCTCGTTCATGGCCGTCGCGCCTGAGATACTGTTCCAATCGACCTTGATATCCAGGCCCTGTGCCTTGCCATGCTTCTCGATGAGCTGCTGGTCACGGACGACGTCAAGGATCAGGTAACCGATACCGAACTGCTGGGCGATGCTGATCTTGCCTTCCGCCCGAGCCGTGGGGCCGAGCAAAAAACCTGCCGCCAGGGAAACGAAGCACACAGTGAGCGCAGAACGCTTGAAAGCCATAGCCATGGAACCTCACAGTCAGTGGAAAAAACCAGGGCACGACTTTAAAGCTATAAAAATAATAATTTAAATACCTGTATGGCATATCAATAGCACTCAAATTTCAATGCCGGGCCGTTCGACTTCCAACGCAGACCAAGACACGACCATGAATGAATTCATCAGCAACATTGGCGTCGCCGCCGAATCGATCACCCAACCGCGCACGCTGGTGTTCCTGGCGTACCCGCAAATGGGCCTGCTGGACCTGACTGGCGCCCAGACGGTTTTTTGGGCAGCGACCAAAGCCATGACCGAACGCGGCTTGCCCGGTTATCGGATCCACACCGCAAGCCTGGACGGCGGGCTGATGCAAACGGCCGAGGGCTTGGTGGTGGATACCGGGTCCCTGCGTCAGTTCGACGGTGCGGCCATCGACACGCTGATCGTGCCCGGCGCACCGGATATACGCCAGGCGATGATCGACTGCGTCGAACTGGTGGCTTGGCTGCAAAATGCCTCGGCCAGAGCCCGGCGCACCGCCTCGGTATGCAGCGGCACTTTCCTGATGGCCCAGGCCGGGTTATTGGATGGTCGACGAGCCGCCACTCACTGGGCCATGTGCGACATGCTCAAGAGCGGCTTCCCATCGGTTGAAGTGGATCTGGATGCGATCTTCATCCAGCAAGACAGCGTGTGGACCTCGGCGGGGGTCAGCGCCGGCATCGACATGGCCCTGGCGCTGGTCGAAGCCGATTGCGGTCGCGATGTGGCCCTGCAGGTGGCCCGTGAATTGGTGATTTACCTCAAGCGTCCGGGCGGACAAGCACAGTTCAGCCAAATGTTGCAGCTGCAAATGCAGGACAGCGCCGGGTTCGACGAGCTGCACGTCTGGATTACCGAACACCTGGGCGACGACAACCTGACCATCGAACGCTTGGCCCGACAAGCCCGGATGAGCCCGCGCAATTTCACCCGTGTCTATAAACGCCAGACCGGACGAACCCCGGCCAAGGCCGTCGAGCTGTTCCGCCTCGAAGCGGCGCGCCGGTTGCTGGAAGACTCCCAGCGCAACATCGATCAGATCGCTCGAACCTGCGGTTTCGGCGACGAGGAACGCATGCGCCACACCTTCCAGCGCCATTTGGCGATTTCTCCGCGTGACTATCGCAATCGGTTTTCCCGCTAAGGTTCGTCGCCTATCGGCTGCCGCTGCTGTCAGGCGACTTTCCTGGGCGGCGCCTGCGAATCGGCCTGCTCGGCCAGCAGCGCGCTGCAACGGGAGCGCAGCCAGCGCTCCCCCGGATCATTGTGCGAGACGCCACGCCAGACCATGGACAGCGCGTGCTCAGGTAATTCAATGGGCGCCGCTTGTGCACGCAGCCCCGTCGCCACCGCCATCGCCCTGGCGACGTAATCCGGCACGATGGCGATCATGTCGCTGCCGGCCAGCAATACGGGCAATGCGCTGAAGTGCGGTACCGTCAGCACCACCCGGCGCTCGTGGCCCATCAGGCACAGGGCGCGGTCCGAATCGTCGATGACATTGCCCATGGACGACACCACCGCATGGGGCCGGCAGCAGAACTCCTCCAAGGTCAGCTCGCCGGGTTGCGAATCGGCCCGCAGCAGCATCGGGCGAATCGGGCGCAGCGCCTTGCGCCGGGCATTGGCCGGCAATTCCAGGGTGTGGCTGATGCCCAAGGAAATTTCCCCGTTGATCAACAACTGCGGCAGTTGCCACTGATCGGCCCGGCGCACCACCAGCCGGGTGCCAGGCGCCTCGACCCGCAGGCGGCGCAGCAGGTCCGGCAGCAACGCGTATTCGACATCATCGGACAGCCCGATATGGAACGTTGCCTCGCTGGTCCCCGGATCGAACGCCTGGCAGCGACTCAAGGCCGCGGCGATGCCATCTAGCGCCGGGGACAGGTTGCAAAAGATCTCTTGGGCTCGCGAGGTCGGCTCCATCAGCCGCCCCGAGCGAATGAACAATGGGTCATCGAACATCAACCGCAAGCGCGCCAGGGCGCTGCTGATCGTTGGCTGCCCCAGGAACAGCTTTTCGCTGACGCGCGTGACATTTTGCTCGTGCATCATGGTTTCGAAGACAACCAGCAGATTGATGTCAGCACGACGCAGGTCATTTCTGTTCATCATAGTCGTCGCCCCAGGCACCAGGCCGTTGAGTCAGGAGTGGACAAGATCATCGCCTGCGCCTTCATCAAGGCACGGCGGCGAAACGGTGTAGAAAGGTTATTAGGCAGCCGGGCCAGTGTCTGTCGTACATCGGGACGGGTGACTCACCCTTTTGGGCAGCCTCTTTGATACTTCGGTATGCATCCCTTGCTGCCGGGCCGCGTCAGTCGGGGCGTGGCGCGATTTCAGGGTTTTATGTCCTACCTGGCGCAAAGGGGCGCTTCTAAGATACGAAGCGATGCTCTGTCTCCCGGCCTTCCAGAGCGAGACCGAGTAAAACAGAAGGTCTACCAGCGTGCCCCTACCCACCGCGATGTTCAAAAGCGTCTATGAGAGCCTTCGGTACAGCCCAAGCCAGATGGGACCCCGGCCCGCGATGGGGATCAGCACCAACCCGCTGGTCAATGTCCTGGGCTGGGCGGTAGGACTGGTGGTGGCCTGCGGGATTTTCGTGATCAACTCCGAAACCCATTCGGACCTGGCCCCGACCCTGCTGTACGTCACCTTGCTGTTGATGGCCGCCAATCTGTTCTCGATCAACCTGGTCATCGCTGTCGCGCTGATCAGCATGTTTTTGCTCACGGCCATGTTTGCGTATAACGGCGGCTATCACCGCTGGGAATCGACCACCGGTTTCTTTCGCTGCCTGACAGCACTGTCGGCCATTGCCTTCCTGGCGTTGCGCAGCAAACAGGCTTCGGACAACCTGCGCCATAACGAAGCCTACCTGATCGGCGCCCAGCGCCTGAGCCAGACCGGCAGCCTGGGCTTTCGCGGCGATCGGCAGGAAATGTCCTGGTCCCAGGAATCGGCACGGATCTTCGAGTACCCGCAGAGCAAGGTACCGACGGTTTCGATGATGCTGGAGCGCACGCACCCCGAAGACCTCGAACGGGTCCGAGGGATTTTCCAGCAGGCGGCCCGCCGCGATCCACAGATCGAAGCCAAGCTGCGCCTGCTGATGCCTGACGGGCGCATCAAGCACATCCACATGATCGCCAGCCCATTGCTCGTCCAGCACGGCCATTTCCAGTACCTCGGCGCGGTCATGGACATCACCGCCAGCAAAGAAGCCGAAGAAGCTTTGTTCCAGGCCCAGACCCAACTGGCCCACGTCACCCGCCTGACCTCGCTGGGGGAAATGGCCGCCTCCATTGCCCACGAAGTCAACCAGCCGTTGACGGCCATCACCAGCAGCGGCGAAGCCTGCCGACGGTGGCTTGCACGCCCGGTTCCCGATCACAAGGAAGCCCTTGATAACCTCGACCGGATCGTCGCCAATGCCTGTCGCGCCAGCGAAGTCATCAGCCGCATCAGGGCGCTGTCGCGCAAGTGCGATCCGTTGCGCCGGCCCGAACAACTGGACGACATCGTCAACGAGACGCTGTGCCTGGTTCAGCAGCAACTGGCCCATCACAAGGTCAAGGCGAATGTGGACCTGGCAACCGCCGACGCACAAATCAGCGCCGACCGGGTGCAACTGCAGCAAGTCATCATCAACCTGATCATCAATGCCTGCCACGCGATGGAAGGGGTAAAGGTTCGCGACCGAGCGTTGCACATCCGCACCTGGTTGGAAGACAACGAGGCCATGCTCGAAGTGGCCGACCAGGGCACGGGTATCGAGCCTGAAATCCTTCCCTCACTGTTCAATGCGTTTTTCACCACCCGGGAGAAAGGCCTGGGCATGGGCCTTTCCATCTGCCGGTCCATCATCGATTTTCACGGCGGCAGGATCTGGGCCAGCAGCGAGGTCGGCCAAGGCACCTCGTTCAGGTTCGCACTGCCGTTGCTCGCCTGCGCAGATTTGCCCCGGAGCCTCCCATGAACTCACATCACGCCAACTGCGCGGCCATCAGCAACGACCCGGTCGTCTATATCGTCGACGACGATGAGCCCCTGCGCGAATCCCTCGGTAGCCTGCTGCGCTCCGTGGGCTGGCAGGTCGAGTTGTTCGGCTCGGTTGCCGCGTTCATGCAACACCCCAGGCCCGACCTGCCCAGTTGCCTGGTGCTGGATGTGCGACTGCAAGGCACCAGCGGCCTGGACTTGCAGCGGCAACTGCTGTTGGCCAGCGTCCACCTGCCCATCGTGTTCATGACCGGGCATGGCGACATCGCCATGACGGTTCGGGCGATGAAGGCTGGGGCGGTGGATTTCCTGGCCAAACCTTTTCGCGAGCAGGACCTGATCGATGCCGTGGCTACGGCCCATCAGCGAGACCGGCTGCGGCGCGAATCCGAACGCAACCATCAGCAACTGCTCGGCCTCTACGCCACGCTGACACCTCGGGAGCAACAGGTGATGGCGTTGGCCGTGTCGGGCTTGATGAACAAACAGATCGCCGCGCAGATCGGCTTGAGTGAAATCACCGTGAAGATTCACCGCGGCCAGGCCATGCGTAAAATGTCTGCACGTTCATTTGCCGACCTGGTCCGCATGGCTCAGGCATTGGAGCTCGGCCCCGGGCAGTAAAGGTTCATACCCACGTATAGTAGGCGAGACCGTTGGACGGCGTATCTTGCAGTGATAGCGGTGGCCTTTATGGCCACCTGATATCAACCCCAGGTATCAACATGTCCAACACCGCAATTATTTCTGTGATTGATGATGATGAGTCGGTTCGAATTGCCTTGGATGGCTTGCTACGGTCCCACGGTTATTCCGTCAAAACATACGCCAACGCTTTTGACTTCTTGTCTGCCTTCCAGCCGGGAAGTACGGCCTGCCTGATATCGGACATTCAAATGCCGGGCATGACGGGCATCCAGATGCACGATCAACTGGCGACCCAGGGCATTGATGTCCCGATCATTTTCATCACTGGCTACCCCGGCGCACCGCCCCGAGCCAGCGCAACCACGCCCGAGCCAGTGGCGTTTTTCCCGAAGCCCTTCGACTGTGCTGCGCTGATCGCTTGCATCGAATCGGTACTCGGCCGCCAAACCTGATTTCCATCGCCGCGGGCGGTTTTTCATACTTTGGTATGGATCGCACCCTACCCAGGCATACCCCCGATGACCTTATGTAGAAGTGTTGAATCCGCGCCCGACAAATACGATGTCAATGCAGCGAACCGAAGCTGAATACGCTTGATGTTAATCATTGGCGCCACGCACTTTTGGGTATTTCGCGACACGGTCACGCTGAAACAATCAAACCATTCAACGTATCGATTTTGTCTTCGGGAGCACATCATGAAACAGCATATTCTGGTTGTCGGCGCAGGTTTCGGCGGGCTCTGGAGCGCACTGAGCGCGGTCCGCCTGCTGGACCAGCATGATCGTAATGACGTGCAGGTCACCGTCCTGGCACCCCAGGCGGAACTGCGCATCCGCCCACGTTTCTACGAACCGGACGTTCATACGATGATGGCCCCGCTGGAGGGCCTGTTCGACGCGGTGGGCGTGGAATTCGTCCAAGGCTCGGCGAGCAGCATCGACGCCGTTGCCAAACAGGTCGGCTACATCGATGTGTTCGGCAACCAGGGCAAACTGGACTATGACCGCCTGGTACTCGCGGCGGGCAGCCAGCTGGCACGCCCTGACTTGGAGGGCATGATCGAGCATGCCTTCGATGTCGACCAGATCGAAGCGGCCAGCCGTCTCGAAGCCCACATCAAGTCCCTCGTGAACCTGCCGGACACCCCGGCCCGCAACACCGTGGTGGTGGCTGGCGGCGGCTTCACCGGTATCGAAACCGCCACCGAAATGCCCGCACGCCTGCGCGCTGTCCTGGGCGACGACGCAAAAATCCGCGTCATCGTAGTGGATCGCGGGCCGACGATCGGCGCGGCGCTGGGCGAAGGGATCAGCCCCTCCATCATCGAAGCGTCCGATCACCTGGGGATCGAGTGGGTCCTCAATGTCTCGGTCGAATCGGTGGACGCTGGCGGCGTCACCCTGTCGAACGGCCAACGCATCGAATCCAATACCGTGATCTGGACCGTAGGTTTCCGGGCCAGTCCGTTGACCCAACATGTACCGGGCACCCGTGACCACCAGGGCCGCCTGCACGTCGACAGCCATTTGAAAGTGTTGGGCCAGAATCACATCTTTGCCGCCGGTGACGTGGCCTATGCCGCCACCGACACACTCGGCAACTACGCAGCAATGTCCTGCCAACACGCCATTGCCCTGGGACGCTATGCCGGCAACAACGTCGCCGCCGACCTGCTGGGCGTGGCGCCGATGCCCTACAGCCAACCCAAATACGTGACGTGCCTGGACCTGGGTGCCTGGGGCGCCGTGTATACCGAAGGCTGGGACCGCCAGCTCAAACTGGTCGGACAGGAAGCCAAGGACCTCAAGACCCAGATCAACACCGTATGGATCTACCCGCCCGCCGCCGATCGCGCGGCAGCCCTGGCCGCGGCCGACCCGTCGATTCCGGTGGCCTGAGCCCTCATCCCTACCCCGGCCAGTTCTCCTTTCTGAGCCGGCCTTTCCCGGACGCCTGCCAATGATATTTGGGCAGGCGTTTTTTTAACGCAGCCCAAGCCAGTCCGAATATTGTCATTGCCCAGCAAAATCCGTATCAATGCTCGCCCCTTGTAGCTGGAGCACAAGGTAAGGTAGGCAGATTCATCCGGATCGAGGTGTGCCGTGGCGTCCTATTCCTTGCGTCAGCTGAAGTACTTCGTCACCACCGTCGAATGTGGCAGTGTCGCAGAAGCGTCCCGCAAGCTGTACATCGCCCAACCGTCGATCGCCACGGCGGTCAAGGGATTGGAGGACAGTTTCGGTGTGCAATTGCTCATCCGTCATCACGCCCAGGGCGTGTCCCTGACCCCCGGCGGCGCGCGTTTCTATCGCAAGGCCCAAGAGCTGTTGCGCATGGCCCGGGAGTTCGAACAGAACGCGCTGGCCGATAACGACGTGGTCAGCGGACAGATCGACATCGGCTGTTTCGAAACGGTCGCCCCGCTCTACCTGCCGCGCCTGATCGCCGGTTTCCGCCAGCGCTTCCCGGGGGTGGAAATTCGCGTGCAGGACGGCGAACAACAGGAACTGGTGCAAGGCTTGACGGGGGGCCGCTTCGACTTGGCGATCTTTTATGAGCACGACCTGGACAGCACCATCGAGACCGAAGCGTTGACAGCTCCGCAGCGGCCCTACGCGTTGTTGCCGGCGGGGCATCGCTTCGCAGGCCAGGCCCAGGTGTCACTGCGCGACCTGGCCCTGGAGCCGATGATCCTGCTGGACGTGCAGCCCAGCCGAACCTATTTCGTGAGCATCTTCGAAGAGCTGGGTCTGTCACCCAACATCGTCTTCAGCTCGCCGTCCATCGAAATGGTGCGCGGTATGGTGGGCCAGGCGTTCGGCTTCGCCGTTCTGGTGACCCGACCGCACTCCACCTGCACCTACGACGGGCAGCAGGTAGTCTGCGTCAACATCACCGAGGACGTGACCGGCTCGGCACTGGTGGCCGGCTGGCTCAAACGCGCACACCTGACCAAACCGGCGCAGTTGTTCGTCGATTACTGCAAGGAACAGTTCCGACAATGGCTGCCCTGAAACACCGATCCCCGTGGCGAGGGAGCTTGCTCCCGCTGGGTTGCGAAGCGACCCCAAGCAGGTCATTCGCGATCTGTCTGACATACCGGGGTGCCAGGACCAGAGGGCTGCTGCGCCGCCCAGCGGGAGCAAGCTCCCTCGCCACACCGGGGGTTGTGCTCGGTTTTTCTGACTCGCCGGCCCTGACGGATCTAGTGTCCGCCCCGTCTTGATGCCAATCCGTGAATTCCGCCAACACACCGATCCCCGTGGCGAGGGAGCTTGCTCCCGCTGGGTTGCGAAGCGACCCCAAGCAGGTCATTCGCAATCTGCCTGACATACCGAGGTGCCAGGACCAAGGGCTGCTGCGCCGCCCAGCGGGAGCAAGCTCCCTCGCCACACCGGGGGGTTTTGCTCGGCTTTTCTGACCCGCCGGCCCTGACGGATCTAGTGTCCGCCCCGTCTTGATGCCAATCCGTGAATTCCGCCAACACACCGATCCCCGTGGCGAGGGAGCTTGCTCCCGCTGGGTTGCGAAGCGACCCCAAGCAGGTCATTCGCGATCTGCCTGACATACCGGGGTGCCAGGACCAGAGGGCTGCTGCGCAGCCCAGCGGGAGCAAGCTCCCTCGCCACCGGGTGTGATGCCTAGCGAGCCGCCCAGGCATTGAAGCGTTGCTCCAGCTCCTCGCCATGGTCGACCCAGAACTCGGCGTCCACTGCCTGGGCTTCGGCCAGGTTGGCCTCGGCGGTCGGTAGTTGGGCCTGTACGGCCGTCGGCAACAAGGCCAGCGTCTGGCGATGCACCGGCCCGTAAGGGATGTTTTCCGAGAACACCTTCTGCGTCTGCGGCTGGCTGGCAAAGGCAATGAACTGCTCAGCCAAGGCCTTGTTCGGCGTGCCTTTGACCACCGCCCAGTATTCTGGGTCGTACAGGCTCTGCGGCCAGACGATGCTCAGCTTCATGCCTTCCTTTTGCGCCGAAGCAATGCGCCCGTTATAGGCAGCGCTCATGGCCACGTCGCCGGCCACCAACCATTGCGCCGGTTGCGCGCCGGCCTCCCACCACTGGATGTTCGGCTTGATCTGGTCCAGCTTGGCAAACGCCCGGGCCACACCTTCCGGCGTGTTCAGCACTTTGTACAAGTCCTGTGCCTTGACCCCATCGGCCAGCAGGGCAATTTCCAAGGTGTATTTGGCGCCTTTGCGCAAGCCGCGCTTGCCCGGGTATTGGGCAACGTTCCAGAAATCCGCCCAGGAGGTGGGCGCCTTGGCGAGCTTGCTCTGGTCGTAGGCCAGGACCATCGACCAGACGTAGGTGGCGACTCCGCATTCATTGAGCGCCCCCGGCACATAATTCGCCGGATCGCCCATGCGCGCCAGGTCGAGTTTCTCGAACAGGCCTTCTTCACAGCCGCGCAGCAGCTCCGGGCTTTCCACTTCGACCACATCCCAACTGGTGTGGCCGGCCGTGACCATCGCCTTGATCTTCGACAACTCGCCGTTGTATTCGCCGGCGACGATGTTTCCCGCACCGCTGGCGTTGAAGGGTTGGAAGTAGGCCTTGTCCTGGGCCTGCTTGGTGGCACCACCAAAGGAAATCACGGTCAAGCTTTGGGGCGCGGCCATGATGCCGGTACTCAACAACGCCAGGGCACACGCAATGTTGCAACGCAAGGATCTGGACATGAAGCGATTCCTCGAAAATACCGACTCGCCCGCACGAGCCGGTGACGGGATCAAAGGTGACCGTAAGCACGGGCGGTGTGGTCTACAGCAGTGAGGCTCTTTTCGGCCCATTCGTTGATGCCGGCATGGCTGACCGCCTGGATGTTCCATTCATGGGTTCGTCCTCCTCAGGCACCTTGCGGTCGAAAATCATCGGGTTCACAGAGGTAGCTCGCCAATCGATCCATCAAGCGGTCGCAGGCGGCCATCTGTTCAACGCTTACGTATTCATCGGGCTTGTGCCCTTGGTCCATGCTGCCCGGACCACAGACCACCGTCGGGACGCCGGCCTGATGAAACAGGCCGCCCTCGGTGCCAAAGGCGACGGTGCCGAAAGCATCGCTGCCGCACAGACGGGCAATCAGTTGCGCGGCGCCGCTGTCGGGCGAGGTTGCCAGGCCCGGGTAGGCAGACAGCGGCTCAAAACGGATCGCAGTGCCGACGCTCACCGCGCGCATCCGGGGCAGCAGCGTTCGTTCGGCGAAATCCTGCAATTGCTCGGCCACCCGTTGTGGGGCGAAATCCGGCAAGGCGCGCACCTCAAAATCGAAACGGCAATCGGCCGGGACGATGTTCAACGCCGTCCCGCCCTGGATCACCCCGACCTGCACCGTCGAATACGCCGGATCGAAACGTGGGTCGTGCAACGAAGGGTCGGCCAGCTCTGCACTGATCTCGCCCAACCGGCCGATCAGCCGCGCGGCTTGCTCGATGGCGTTCACGCCATAAGGGGCATAGGCCGAGTGGCAAGCCGCCCCTTTGACGTGACAACGCATCGCCAACTTGCCCTTGTGGCCCAGCACCGGTTGGAGTTGGGTGGGTTCGCCGATCAGGCACAACGCCGGCTGGGGGATGCGTTGAGGCAGGACCTTCAGCAGGCTGCGCACGCCCAGGCAACCGACCTCCTCGTCATAAGAAAATGCCAAGTGCACCGGTCGCCGTAGCGGACTGGCAAGGAACGTCGGCACAGCGGCGAGCACCGACGCCAGGTAGCCTTTCATGTCCGCCGTACCGCGCCCGAACAACTTGCCGTCCACCTCACTCAGGCAAAACGGATCCGCCGTCCAGGCTTGTCCATCCACCGGCACTACGTCAGTGTGCCCGGACAACACCACGCCGCCGGGCACCGCCGGGCCGATGCTTGCCAGCAGGTTGGCCTTGGTCCGCTCCGTGTTGTAGATCAACTCGCACGCCACACCGAGCCCTTGCAGGTAATCGCGGACGAACTCGATCAGCGCCAGGTTCGAATCGCGACTGACCGTGGCGAAGCCCACCAGATGGGCGAGCATTGCCCGGCTGCGCAGCTCATTCATCGCCCGGCACCCCATAGCTGGGAGCCGCTGTCGGGTCGAGGGCACGGGTCAGGTAATCCTGCAGCTGTGGCTGATAGGCCAGCCAGAGTTTTTCCAGTTCACCAATGGGGTTTTCCTGCGCCCAGTCCACCCGCAAGTCAACGATGGGCCAGGTCAGGTCATCCACCACCGACAGCGCCGCCGAGTGCACCGCTCCGGCTTCGCCACCCGCCGCTTGCCCGGCCTGCAACGCGCTCATCAGGCGCGAAGCGAGACAGCCTTCGCTGCGTTCGAAGGCCGCGACCATGGCCTCGATCACTCCCACGTTTGCCAACAGATTGCCGGCCGCCACGCACTGTGCACCGGCCAGCGCGTTGTGGGTTCCCAGGGCATGGGCGCCACTGAAAATCGCCGCGTTGCCGTGGGCGTCGACCACCGCCACCTGGCGGTACTGGCTATAGCCATTTCGGGCCAGGGCGCGGTCCAAGGCCTCTTGCGCCACCCGGCCGGCCGCCAGCTCGTCGAGGATCTGCGGGCCGAGGGCAGGCAACGTGATGTTCTGGCTCGACACCGCCCCCACCCCCGCGCGCAACCAGGGGCAACGGGCGCCGACGGCGATGCTTGAAGAGCTGATAGCGATGCCCAACTGGCCGGTTTCGGCGCAGCGTCCGACAATGGAAAAGGTCATGTTCGACTCCTTATTCGGGGATCACCGCGATCACGTCGATTTCCATCAGCCACTGCGGCTGGCCGAGCGCGCTGACCACCAGCCCGGTGGAAATCGGGAACACGCCCTTGAGCCATTTGCCGACTTCCTGATACACCGGTTCGCGGTAGCGCGGATCGATCAGGTACGTGGTGGTCTTGACGATGTGGCTCAGGTCGCTGCCGGCCTCTTCGAGCAATTGCTTGACGTTGCGCATGGCCTGTTCGGCCTGGGCGCGCGGGTCGCCGAGGCCCACCAACTGGCCATCGAAATCCGTGCCAACCTGGCCGCGCACATAAACGGTATTGCCGGCCCGCACGGCCTGGCACAGGTCGTTGTCCAGTGTCTGGTTCGGGTAGGTGTCTTTGGTATTGAACATGCGGATACGCGTATGAGTAGGCATCAGCGGGCTCCCGTGAGGCTGGTTTTCGAACGGTGCGAATCGTTATCGAATGCTGGCGCCTGGAGGCGTTCGGCCTGGCGTTGGGTAGCGTCCCGATAGGCCAGATAAGTGCGCTGCTTCACGATGTGGTCGGCAATATGGCGGGCGTCATGCCACACGCCCCAGATGAACGCCGAGCCCCGACGCGACAGCCAGGGCAAACCAACGAAGTACAAACCCGGCTCGCTGGAAACACCCCGCTGGTGGCGGGGTTTGCCGTTGGCGTTGAGCGCGTCGACTTTCAGCCAGCTGTAATCCACCGAATAGCCAGTGGCCCAGACAACGCTGGTCACGCCGGCGGCAACCAGATCCAGTTCCAGGATTGGGTGGGTCAGGCAGTGCGGGTCAGGCAGTAGATCGCGCGCTTGGGGTTCGAGCGGCAGGTCCAGCCCGTTACGGGCAATGTAGGCATCGGCGGCATCCAGCAGCGCCCTGTAGTTTTCGTCGCCGCGAGCAATGTTTTCCGCCAGGTTCGGCTCAAAAGCCACGACGCTGCCGTCGGACGATTGGGTCAAGCCGACCAGGGTGATGCCTTCTTGGGCCAGCCTGCGAAAATCCACGGTATGACCGCCACGGGCACCGCTCACCGCAATGGTCACGTGCTCTTTGCCGGGCTTGACAGCTTCGGCGTCCCATTCGCCCAGCACACCCAGCCACCAGCAGAAATCACGATTGCGATAGGCCCGTGGCGGACGATCATGGGCTCCCACCGAGAGGTAGACCTGCTTGCCGGCGCGCTGCAGCTCATCGGCAATCTGCACCCCCGACGACCCGGCCCCCACCACCAGCACAGCGCCTTCGGGCAATTGCTGCGGGTTGCGATACTGGGCGGAGTGAATCTGTACGACTGCCGACAGGTCCCGCGCAATAGGCGGAATCACCGGTCGCTGGAACGGGCCGGTGGCGACAACCACATGCAACGCCTCGATCAGGCCTTCGGACGTTTCAACGGTAAAGCCCGGACGACCGACGTTGCGCTCGACTTTCCTGACGTCCACACCGGTACGGATCGGCGCGTGGAATTTCCTGGCGTAGGCCTCGAAGTAATCAGCCACCTGATCCTTCGAAGCGAACGCATCGGGATCGAGCCCCTCGAATTCCAGCCCGGGAAAGCGGTCATGCCAGGCCGGGCCGTTGGCGACCAGCGAATCCCAGCGCGCCGTGCGCCAGGCCTCGGCAATGCGGTCGCGCTCAACGACGAGATGCGGCACGCCTTGCCGGCTCAAGTGCTCGCTCATGGCCACGCCGGCCTGGCCGGCACCGATGACCAGCGTATCGATGTGAATGGTTTCAAAAGGCATGTCTGGGCACTTCCGGCAGTAGGTTCGGTTCAGGTCGGCATGGCGCCGCCTCGGGTTCAGATTGTTGTTCTGCGTCGACGACTATCGGTGGCAGGTGTCGAGGCGATTGTGTTGGCAGGCGGGGGTTTGCGAAACGAGGGTTTTTATCGTTGCTGGGAAGGAAAAAACTGGATGCTTGCCCGCTGTGGGTCAGGCGGCTGGCGCAGGGTTACGAGGTTTAACGGGGCGGCGCTGGGGTGGCGACGCAATGGCATGGCATTGCAGATTGCGTTCAACCTGTTCAGGGCCGCTTCGCGCCCCATCGGGGATAAATCCCCTCGCCACAGGTTCGCGGAACATGCAGAAGCTGGGGGTATGCCGACAGGCCTACTCAAACCGCGCCGGAAACGCCTTGCGCTCAAGCTTGTCCATCACCAGGGCAATGAACGCCGAGACCGCCAGCGGCAATTGCCGGCGGCTCGGATAAAGCACATTCAGGCCAAAGCCGCTGCGCTGATATTGCGGCAGTACCCGCACCAGCCTTCCGGCGTCCAGGTCCACGCTGATCACCGCCGACGGCAGCACCGCAATGCCCAGGCCTGTCACAGCGGCCTTGCGCAGCGCCTGGGCGGTATTGGCGTTGAAACGGGTGGGTACCTGCACCTCGTGCTCGGCGCCGTCCGGGCCGACCAGCCGCCAGTGGCTCAAGCCGCTGGGATGGGCGAAGCTCACGCTGTGGTGGTGCGTCAGCGCCTGCAGCGAAGTGGGCATACCATGCCTGGCAATGTAGCCGGGGCTGGCGACCATCCCATCGCCTTCATTACTGATGAGCTGGCGACCGACGTACCCAGAGTCCAGCAGCGCGCCACCGCGAAAGGCAACGTCAATGCGGTCGGCGATCAAATCGACATGGGCGTCGCTGAGCACGAAATCAAGCTGCACCCGAGGATGCGCGGCGAGAAAATCGGCGACCCATTGCATCGGGAAAAAGTCGAAGAAGTCCGCCATCGCGGCAATGCGCACCAGGCCGCTGGGCTCATCGCTGCCCTTCATCAACTCCTGGCCCGCCTCGGCCAAGCCATCCACCGCATCCACACAGCGCTCAAAAAACCCCTGCCCCACCTGGGTCAGCGTGAGCTTGCGGGTGGAGCGTTGCAGCAGCCGTTTTCCCAACTGAGCTTCGAGCTGCTGGACGCGCCGGCTCACGGTATTGGAAGGCATGCCCAGGCGCCTGGCCGCCTCGGCAAAGCTGCCGCTGCGCACGACCTGGACAAACAGCGCGACGTCGTTCAAATCGAGCATAAAGGTGCCATTGCTTCGTTTTCTGGATGAGTTCAATCCGATTCTATCGACTAATCAAGCGATTGATAGCCCCATATCCTTCATCCCATCGAGGCCCGACGCCCAAGCATTCGAGGAACACCATGAACAGTATCGCCATCACACCATCACGCGCCATTGCCTATCGCACCCGTGGACGCAGTCATGGGCCCATCACCCGACTGATAAGCCCCGGTGATCTGGGGCAAGTGTGCAAGCCCTTCGTGTTTCTCGACCTCGTCGCGTCCGATGGCAACGCCATGCAAAAAGGCTTTGGCATGCACCCGCATTCAGGGATCGCGACGCTGACCTACCTGATCGAAGGTCAGGTGACCTACGAAGACACCACGGGCCAATCGGGCGTGTTGCCCAGCGGCGGCATGGAGTGGATGCAGGCCGGCAAGGGTGTGTGGCACGACGGCCGGCCAGTTGACGGCTTGCCGATCAAAGGCTTCCAGCTATGGGTCGCGCTGCCCCCCGCCCTGGAAAACGCCGCGGCCCACAGCGTCTACCTGGCGCCACCGGGCATTCCCCAGGAGGGTCCGGCGCGGGTCTTGCTCGGCCAACACGGCGCGACTCGGAGCAGCGTTGTATCCCCTGCGGGCATGAACTACCTGGCCGTGCCGCTCAAGGACCAGGAACGCTGGCGCTACACCCCACCGGCCGGACACACCGTGGCCTGGCTGGCGGTCAGCGACGGTCGCCTCGACGCCGGCGGCAACGTCGATGCCGGAGAAATGGTGGTATTCGAGGAATCCGCCGGGACCATCGACATCGTTGCCCAGGGCCCTACCTCGTTCGTGCTCGGCTCGGCGGTCAAGCATCCCCACGACCTGGTGCTGGGCTATTACTCGGTGCACACCAGCCAAGCGGCGCTGGAAACAGGCGAAAACGAAATCCAGCGCATCGGCGCCCTTTTGCAACAAGAGGGCCGGCTGGCGTAGCCGCCCCTCGACTCCATCCCTATCTGATCTCTTTGAGGTGAATCATGAGCAACATCGGTCTCGATCTCCTGCTGTCCCGCGCCCAAGTCGGCAAACTGTCCCTGAAAAATCGCATGATCATGGCGCCGATGACGCGCAGCCGCGCAGGCGTCGGTGACGTCGCCACGCCCCTCATGGCCGAGTATTACAGCCAGCGGGCCAGCGCCGGCCTGATCATCAGCGAAGGCTCCCAGGTTTCGGCCCAGGGCAAGGGATACCTGAGGACACCGGGAATCTTCACCAGCGAACAAATCGCCGGTTGGAAGCAGGTGACCGACGCCGTTCACGCCGAGGGCGGGCAGATCTTCCTGCAACTGTGGCATGTGGGCCGGCTTTCCCATCCGTTGGTGCAGGCCAATGGCGCCCAGCCCGTAGCCCCTTCTGCGATCAAGGCCGACGGCGAAATCTACACCCCCGAAGGCCTCAAGCCCTACGAGCTGCCACGAGCGCTGACCCTCGATGAAATCCCGGGCGTGGTCGACGATTTCCGCCAGGCTGCCGCCAACGCGAAGCAGGCCGGGTTCGACGGCGTGGAAATCCATGGCGCCAATGGTTACCTGATCGACCAGTTCCTGCGCGACGGCACCAACCAGCGGACCGACGCCTACGGCGGCTCGATCGAAAACCGCGCACGCTTTCTCAAGGAAGTCGTCGAGTCGGTCATCGAAGTTTTTGGCGCCAGCCGCGTCGGTGTTCGCCTGTCGCCGATCTTCAGTTACTTCTCGATGAGCGATAGCGCCCCTCAGGCGACCTTCGACTACGCAAGCAGGATGCTCAGCCGCTACGGCCTGGCCTATCTGCATATCGTCGAGCTGGGCGAAGGCGCTTTCGATTTCCTGGAACTCAAGCGCCGCTTCGGCGGGCCGTACATCGCCAACGGTGGCTACAGCGCCGACCGGGCCGCCACGGCCATCAGTCGCGGCGAAGCCGACTTCGTGGCGTTCGGTACGCCGTTCCTGGCCAACCCGGACCTGGTGGAGCGCTTCAAGCTCGGCAAGGCGCTGAATGCGCCTGATGCAGCGACGTTCTACCAGGGCGATGAGCGTGGCTACACGGATTATCCAACCTTGGCCGAAACCCAGGACGCTCGATAATCGCAGCGGCGTGAGGGCTGAACGGGTCCGTCCACCCATCACGCCGCTCAAAATTGTACAAATTTACAAAATCTTGTACAAAAAACTTTAAAACGTACAACGCGTGCAGTAGGCTTCTGAAACTTGTACAGAGCAAATCTTCTGTACAACAATTCGGAGCCTCGCATGTCCGCCTACCTCCAGCGTTTTGCCCACGCTTTCGCCGAGCTGGACGCCAGTCGCCTGGCCGGTCTCGATGAGCTCTACAGCGTCGACGTACAGTTCCACGACCCCTTGCACCACATCGAAGGCCTACCGGCGCTGCGTGATTATTTTGCGCAGCTGTATGCCAACGTCAGGGACGTGCGCTACGACTTCCATGCCTTCGATGAAGTCCGTACCGGCGAGGGCTATCTGCGCTGGACGTTAAATTTCAGCCATCCGCGCCTCGCGGGCGGTAACCCCATCGCCTTGCAAGGTTGCAGCCATCTGCGCTGGACTGACCGGGTGTATCACCATCAGGATTTCTTCGACGCGGGCGCCCTGCTCTACGAGCACCTGCCGCTGTTCGGGCCGACGATCCGCTGGCTCAAGCGGAGGCTGGCGTGAGCCGCGTCTGGCTGACCGGTGCCAGCAGCGGCATCGGAGCGGAACTGGCCAGCGTGCTGCTGAAACAAGGGCACCATCTGGCCGTGAGTGCGCGTCAAGCGTCACCGTTGCAGGCCCTGGCCAGCCGCTATCAGGGTCAGGTGCTGGTGCTGCCGGGCGACCTGACCGACCCGGGCCAGGTCGCCGCGATCTGCCAGCAGATCGACACCCAATGGGGTGCCCTCGACCTGGTGATTCTCAATGCCGGCACCTGTGAATACCTGGAGCCAGGCCACTTCGATACTCAACTGGTGGAAAGGGTCATCACCACCAACCTGCTGGGCACCAGCCATTGTCTGGAGCACGCCCTGCCGCTGCTGCGCAGGGGCCAGCGCCCGCATCTTGTAGTGGTGAACAGCGCCGTGACCTCACTGGCCCTGCCCCGCGCCGGTGCCTATGGCGCCTCCAAGGCTGCCTTGCGCTACCTGGTGGAATCCTTGCGCATCGACCTGGCCGCCGAGGCCATCGACGTCACTCTGGTAAACCCCGGTTTCGTCGATACGCCGTTGACCCGACGCAACGACTTCCCCATGCCAATGCGCTGGTCGGCAGAACGGGCGGCGGCGCATATCGCCCGGCGCCTGCCGGGGCGACCGCTGGACATCAGCTTTCCATGGCGCTTCACCTTCATCCTGCGCCTGCTTGGACAGTTGCCCCCACGCTGGCGGCTGGCCCTCGGCCGGCGCCTGGCACGCCCTTCCCAGGAATCTTGAAACATGCGCATCGCAATCATCGGCAGCGGCATTTCGGGGCTGACCTGCGCTCACCTGCTGGCCCGTCGACACTCGATTACCGTGTTCGAGGCCGACGACCGCATCGGTGGCCACACCCACACCGTCGACGTTGACTGGCAGGGCCGGCGCTACGCCGTGGACACGGGTTTCATCGTCTACAACGACTGGACCTACCCGAACTTCATTCGCCTGCTGAATCAACTGGGTGTGGCGTCGCGCCCCACCGAAATGAGCTTCTCGGTGCATGACCCAGCCACCGGCCAGGAATACAAGGGTGACACCCTGCGCAGCCTCTTCGCCCGACGGCGCAACCTGCTGTCGCCGGGCTTCTGGGGCATGCTGCGGGACATCCTGCGGTTCAACCGGCAGGCGACGGCCGACCTGCAAGCCCAGCGTATCGACGGCACCACCCGGCTCGGCGACTACTTGCACGCCCAAGGCTACGGCCAACGTTTCATCGATCATTACATCGTGCCGATGGGCTCGGCGATCTGGTCGATGTCACCGGCCAGGATGCTGGAATTCCCGCTGCAATTCTTCGTGCGGTTCTGCCACAACCATGGCCTTCTGTCGGTCTACCAGCGTCCACAATGGCGCGTAATCGAGGGTGGTTCCCGCGGCTACATCGAGCCGTTGTGCGCGCCCTTTCGCCAGCACATCCGACTCAACTGCGCAGTACAGCGCGTGAGCCGCGATGAAGCGGGGGTGAGCGTGGTAAGTGCCGCGGGCATCGAGCGTTTCGACAAGGTGGTGTTCGCCTGTCACAGCGACCAGGCGCTCGCCCTCCTCGAGGCGCCAGGCCCGGAAGAACGCGAAGTGCTCGGTGCCCTGGCCTACGCCAGCAACGAGGTACTGCTGCACACCGACACCCGACTGCTGCCACGCCGGCGCCGGGCCTGGGCGAGCTGGAATTATCGCCTCGGCGGTCCGGCTCATGCGCCGGCCGCCCTGACCTACAACATGAATATTCTCCAGGGCCTGGACGCCCCTGTGACCTTTTGCGTCAGCCTCAACCAGAGCGATGCGGTCGACCCGGCCAAGGTGCTTGCGCGCTTCGATTACGCGCACCCGCAATACAGCCTCGCCGGGGTGGCGGCCCAGGCGCGCCAACATGAGTTGCAAGGTCACCAGCACAGCTATTTCTGCGGCGCCTACTGGGCCAACGGTTTTCATGAAGACGGCGTGGTCAGCGCCCTGCAGGTGGCGAAACACTTCGGTGAGCGCCTATGAACAGTAGCCTGTGTCGCGGCTGGATCGATCATCGGCGCTATACCCCGGCGGTCCACGGGTTCCGTTATCCAATCGGCATGCTGTACCTGGACCTGGCCGAACAGGAACAGGTGCTGGGGTTGTCGCGCCTGCTGCGGCCGTGGCCCCTGGCACCGCTGTGCTGGCGCGAGCGCGATTACCTGCCCGCCCGCACCCGACAGGGGGTCCCCCTGGCCGACGCAGTGCGCGGGATCCTCGCCGAGGCCTTGGGCGTCGCCCCGCAAGGCGCGATCCACCTGCTGACCCAACCGCGCAGTTGGGGCC
Organism: Pseudomonas sp. Q12-87; assembly: GCF_001269755.1. Lineage (NCBI taxonomy): Bacteria > Pseudomonadati > Pseudomonadota > Gammaproteobacteria > Pseudomonadales > Pseudomonadaceae > Pseudomonas > Pseudomonas sp. Q12-87. The sequence continues at coordinate 317,943 of NZ_LHVI01000020.1, forward strand.
TGTCGTTCAACCCCGTGAGCTTCTATTTCTGCCACGAAACCTGTGGGCGCTTGGCGGCGATCCTCTGCGAGGTGCGCAATACCCCATGGCGCGAACGCTACCACTACGTGTTACCGGTACGCCCTGGCGAGCCCCAGGCGTTTCGGGTGGCCAAGGCTTTCCATGTATCGCCGTTCCTGCCCCAGGACATGGATTACCGCATGCGTTTCCTGATCCTGGATTCCAGCGTTCGCGTACTCATGGAGAACTGGCGCGACGGCCGCAAGGTGTTCGAGGCCGGGCTGGTCCTGGATCGCCACCCCCTCGATGCGCGGTCGTTGCGCTGGCACATCCTGGCCTTTCCCTGGATGAGCCTGCGCACCGTCAGCGCCATTTACTGGCAGGCCCTGCGCCTGATCTTCAAACGCACCCCTCTGCACGACCACCAGGCCAGCCAAGGCAACCTGAGCGTCGGCGAAACTGCCCATAAGGACTGCGACCATGTCTGACCCCATCCTGAGCGTAACCAAGGCTGCGAGCTCGCGTCCGTTCAGCGGCGGCTTTTTCAAGCAGGCCGTGCTCAGCCAGTTGCGTCGCCTGCGCCAGGGCCACCTGCGCCTGACCGTGGACGGAGCCACGACGAGCTTCGGTGACCCGGACAGTGCGCTGGTGGCCGACGTCGAGATCGTCGACGATGCCGTCTGGGGCATGGTCGCGGGTAACGGTTCCATCGGTGCCGGCGAGGCTTACATCCAGGGCCATTGGCGTAGCAACGACCTGACGGCCGTCACGCGCCTGTTCGTTACCAACCTGGCGGTACTCGACGCCATGGACAGCGGCCTGGCCCGCATCAGCCGCCCGTTGCTGCGCGGGTTGCACTGGCTCAACCGCAACAACCGGCGTGGCTCGCGGCGCAACATCATGGCCCACTACGATTTGGGCAACGCGCTGTTCGAACGCTTGCTCGACCCCACCATGATGTATTCGGCCGCACTGTTCGAGAGTCCCGAGCAAAGCCTGGAAGACGCCCAGCTCAACAAGCTCGAACGCATCTGCCGCAAGCTTGACCTGCGCCCCGGCGATCACCTGCTGGAGATCGGCACCGGCTGGGGCAGCCTGGCGATTTACGCAGCCAGTCACTATGGATGCAAGGTCACCACTACTACCCTGTCGGACGAGCAATACGCGCACACCTGTCGGCGTGTCGAGGCCCTGGGCCTGCAACAGCGCATCAGCGTGCTGCGCCAGGATTACCGTGACTTGCAAGGCCGCTACGACAAGCTGGTGTCCATCGAAATGATCGAAGCCGTCGGTCATCGCTACCTGCCGCAGTACTTCCGTCGTTGCGCCGCGCTGCTCAAGGATGACGGCCTGATGCTGCTGCAATCGATCACCATCCGCGACCAACGCTACGACCAGGCTCGACGTTCGGTGGATTTCATCCAGCGTCATGTTTTTCCAGGCGGCGCGCTGCCGTCACTGTCCCGACTGTTGACCACCGCCAGCACCCAGACGCCGCTCAATCTGCTGCACCTGGAGGACTTCGGGGCCCATTACGCCCGTACCCTGCGGCATTGGCACGAAAACTTCAGGCAGTCCCGCCAGGCTTTGCTGGCGCTGGGCTACGACGAAACCTTCCAGCGCCTCTGGGAATTCTATCTGTGTTACTGCGAAGGCGGCTTCCAGGAGCGTGCCATTGGCGTCGCCCAATTACTCTTCGCTGGCCCCGGCGCTCGCCAATCGCCGTGGCTGGGGCAACAGGAACAGGCATGAGCCGCACCGGCCTGGTGATCAACGCTCTCTGGTTGCAACTGGGCTGGTGGGGTTGCGTATGGGGTGCGAAGGATCCGCGGTGGTTGCTGGCGGTGCTCGTCGGACTGCTGGCGCACCTGATGCTGTGTCCCGGGCCCCGGGCGGAGCTGCACGCGGTGATGCGCGTCGGCCTGGGCGGCATGCTGCTGGACTGGGGGCTGGGTGTACTCGGTTTGTTCGAATTCAGCCAACTCCCGCTGCCACTCTGGCTGGCCTTGCTCTGGCTGGTTTTTGCCACGGGGTTGCGCCATAGCCTGGCCTGGGCTGCGACGCCGGTCTGGCGCGGTGCGTGTGCGGGCTTCATCGGCGGCCCGCTGGCCTACTGCGTGGGAGCGCCATTGACGGGGGTTACGCTGCCCCTTGGCGTGCTCGGCACCGCGCTGGTCCTGGCGCCGCTTTGGGCGCTTTTAATGCCGTTGGCGTTGCGCCTGGCCGACTCGCGCTGATCCAGCGGCGCAGGCAACCCGTCACCAGGGCTCATCGAGAAAAAGCGGTATGCGCAGCGGCTCGATCAGGCCCTCCGGCTGACCGCACATTTCGTCGTGGACCACTTGCTGCACCAGCGTGCACGGCAAACGCGGCACGGGTCGCAGCAGCTCGCGCAGGTGCGTGGTGGAGCGCACCTGCATCGTCTTGCCCGACTCATCGAGCAGCGTCCGCAGCCCGCTGTGCAGCCGGGCACGGAGCACGTACAGCCCGCCTTCCAGGGATAACAACTCCAACTCGTGGATTCGGCCTTCAACAGCCAGGTCGGTCAACTCTCGAAGCTTCATTGGGCAGCCCCGGTCTGACGACGGAAAAACAAGGTCACCTGCCCCAGCTCGACGCCGAGCTTATTCATGCTCGAACGATTGATCAGCGTGTCTTCGTCCATCAGATACATCCAGTCATCAAAGCTCACTACGTAAGTCGAACCGTCCACCGGCAGGTTCAACTTATAACGCCAGCGCAGCGCATTGCCGGCCACTTCGCCCTGCGCTTCGCCGACTACGTCATCGGCACGACCGCGCCAGCGCCCGGGGCCATCCGGTGTCAAGGTCCAGACCCGCTGCTGGCGAGTGCCGTCGCTGTAGAGGAAACGTTCATCCAGGATCAGCCGTTCACCCTCATGGCGACTGGAAATGTTCACCTCAAAACGCTTGATCACCTCACCCGAACGTTTCTGATAGATGCCCCAGGCCTTGACGGGCTTGCTGAAAAACTGCGCCAGGTCCAATTGGGGTTGCTGGTCGGCGTAGCGGTCGACATTGACATTGCCGCAGCTGGTCAAGCCCAGCATCAACAACAATGCCATCAAAAAACGCGTCATGGCTTATCTCCTGTAGTACGTGAGGACTAAAGCCCAAGCAGTTGTTTTCTGAGTTGTTTATCTTGAGTTTTCGGATCAAGCCAGATGGCAAAGAATGCCCGGGCGAACGGTGGGTCGTCGATCGCGTGGGACAGTTGCTCATCGACATAGAAGCGACACCCGTGCCCCGGCAGGTACACGCCGGTGATGCGGCTGCCAGGCTTCACGTCAACAAACGCAAGGCGCATATGGGTTCGCCACGCGTCCAGCCGTTGAGCATCCAGGGGCGCACCGTTGATGCGCTGGATTTCTTCAAGGCTGGTCTGGACTAGGGTTTCCTTGCCAATGGAACGCCGGTAATCGAGTTCCAGGGCAAACGCAGTGTCGAGGCTTGGCGACGGAGCAGCGCTCCATAGCCGCGCCTGATAGACATCGAAGCCAAACCGGGTGAAATCGCCTTGCCCGATCAGGCGTGCGCCGGGCAACGCACTGCGCCAATCCGCAAAGGCCGGGAAAGCGTAAAAAGCCAGCAGGCCAATCATCAATCCGACCAGGTTTCTCCAGGCTACGAATGACCTGATCATGGGTGCGTCACCGGTTGCTCAAGGACGCCTCAATATTTGTACAGAGATAGATTTTTGTACAGCTTTTTTCCAATCTTCATTCCAGCAACTGAATGATCCGCGCCTCGATCGCGCCGGCCTCCATTTCAACCAGCGCTAGGGTCACCGGCAGCTTGAAACGCCGCCGGCCAGCGCTGCCAGGGTTCAAGTACAGCCGTTCGCCGCGCCATTCGATGCTGGGCTTGTGGGAATGGCCGGTAATCACCAGCTTGACCCCGGGTTCAAGTGAAACGGGCACATCGGCGATGTCATGGACGAGCAAAGCCTGGCATTCGCCCAGATCGAATTGCAGGCAATCGGCCAAGTGCCCTGCCCACTCCGCGCCCACGTCGTTGTTGCCACGCACTACGTGCAGCGGCGCGAAAGCTGCCAGTTGTTGCAGGATATCGGGGCTGCCGATGTCGCCGGCATGGACGATCCGTTCGCAACCTTGAAGTGCCGCAAGGGCTTGCGGACGAAGCAAGCCATGGGTATCGGAAATGACGCCAATCTTCATGAAAGTGTTCTCTCTACAGGTTCCGTATCCATCACAATCATCCGTTGGACACGCATGAGGCACTAAATAGGCGGTGGCTGTGTCCTTACTTTACTTATTGACATCTCAATGGGTGGTGCCATCCGTGCCGGCCTCGTTGCCGTCGCTAACGTGCTGAATTCGAATAAGGTAGGCTTCGCATCCATCGTGCGCAGACCCGCCGTAAAAGGAAATAGTTGATGCTGGGACGCAAGCGACCAGAGCCAAAGATCGAAAACCCAGATGCAGCCCTTCCCCCCCAAGCTGCAAGGGCCGGCGCGGCGTTGCGTCTTACTGTGAGCTTTATGTTGGTAGTGGTCGTGGCGTTCCTGGCCGTCGAGGGCTGGCGCACGTGGCGCGACTATCGCTCGGCTTTCGCGTCTGCCCGCGATTCGGTGACGAACCTGGCGCGGGCCACAGCCCAGCACGCCGAAGACACCATCCGGCAAGTGGATGTACTGACCGCCGCCCTCAGCGAGCGTGTGGAGGGCGACGGTTTGGAGAACATGGACGTCCCGCGCATTCACAAGCTGCTGGTGCAACAGGCCGCCATCATGCCGCAGTTGCATGGACTGTTTATCTATGGTCCCGATGGCAAATGGGTGGTGACGGACAAGGAGGTCATTCCGGAGCCGGCAAACAACGCCGACCGCGACTACTTCCAATATCACCGCACCCATGAGGACCGAGACGTGCGGATCGGCGACGTCATCAAGAGTCGATCCACCAACGACCTGATCATTCCCATCTCCCGCCGCTTGAACAACCCGGACGGCTCCTTTGCCGGCGTGCTGCTGGGGACGGTCAAGGTCAGCTATTTCGTGGACTACTACGGCGATTTCAAGATCGACGACAAGGGCGCCCTGGTCCTGGCCACGCGAAGCGGAACCATCCTGGTGCGCCGGCCCTTCGTCGAATCGGTGATTGGCAAGAGCCTGGTCAACAGCGTGATCTTCAAGAATTACCTGCCCACGTCCAACCAGGGCACGGCCGAGGCCAAGGCTGTCATCGACGATACCGAGCGCCTGTACGCCTACCGGGCCTTGAGCACCTATCCGCTGGTGGTGGAAGCCGGCCTGTCCCGGGAATCCATCATCGCGCCCTGGCGGCGCGACCTGCTCAAGACCAGCCTGGTGCTGATTTTCCTGATCGTGATACTCGTAGGCTTCGGGCTTATCGTGCTGAACCAGCTGCGCTACCGAATGACCATGGAGGCGCAGATTCGTAACGCCCACCAGACGATGCGCGACATGGCGCTGACCGACAGCCTGACCGGGCTGGGCAACCGCAGGCGGCTGGACATTGCCTTGGCCGATGAGGTTCGCCTGGCCAGGCGCCAGGGTTCGTCACTCGCGCTGATCATGCTCGACGTCGACTATTTCAAGCGCTTCAACGACAAATACGGCCATGCCGCCGGCGACGAATGCCTGCGCGCGATTGCAGGCGCGATCCAGCAGACCATCAAGCGCCCGGGCGACCTGGCCGTGCGGTATGGCGGCGAAGAATTCACCGTGCTGCTCCCCAACACCGACAGCGCCGGTGCCGGCAGAGTCGCACAACAGATCCTTGAAGCCATCCGGGCCCTGAACATCGAACACGGCGACCATCCCCTGGGCTTGGTCACGGCCAGCGCGGGCATTACCACCGGCCAACCGAGTGTCGAGGACGCGACCCCGGCCATGCTCATAAAAGCCGCTGACGCCTTTTTGTACCTGGCCAAGAACACCGGGCGAAACCGCTGGTGCAGTGCCAACGCCTCTCAAGACTGAACCTCGCGGCATGGCCGCGCATCGGTCCGTAGCATGCAATCCCAGTGCAAAGGTGCCTGGAAGGCATCCGGCGGCTACAATGCTCGCTTCGACCGTGACCAGCCTGATTAAAAAAACATGTCCTTGCCCAAACATCATCTGGAATTGCTCAGCCCCGCCCGCGACGTGACCATCGCCCGCGAGGCCATCCTGCATGGCGCCGACGCCGTGTACATCGGTGGCCCGAGTTTCGGCGCACGTCACAACGCCTGCAACGAAGTGGGCGATATTGCCCGGCTGGTGGAGTTCGCCCATCGCTACCACGCCCGGGTGTTCACCACGATCAACACCATCCTGCACGACAACGAACTGGAGCCGGCCCGCCAGTTGATCCACCAACTGTACGATGCCGGCGTCGACGCGCTGATCGTCCAGGACCTGGGGGTGATGGAGCTGGACATCCCGCCCATCGAGCTGCACGCCAGCACCCAGACTGACATTCGCACCCTGGCGCGGGCAAAATTCCTCGACCAGGCCGGTTTCTCGCAACTGGTGCTGGCCCGCGAGTTGAACCTGCAGGAAATCCGCGCCATCGCCGATGAGACCGAAGCGGCCATCGAGTTCTTCATTCACGGTGCGTTGTGCGTGGCTTTCTCCGGCCAGTGCAACATTTCCCACGCCCAGAACGGCCGAAGTGCCAACCGTGGCGATTGTTCCCAGGCCTGTCGCCTGCCCTACACCCTCAAGGACGACCAGGGCCGGGTAGTGGCCTACGAAAAGCATCTGCTGTCGATGAAGGACAACAACCAGAGCGCCAACATCCGCGACCTGGTCGAAGCCGGCGTGCGTTCGTTCAAGATCGAAGGCCGCTACAAGGACATGGGTTACGTGAAGAACATCACGGCCTATTACCGCCAGCGCCTGGACGACGTGCTCGAAGACCGCCCGGACCTGGCCCGTGCCTCCAGCGGCCGCACCGCTCACTTCTTCGTGCCTGACCCGGACAAGACCTTCCACCGTGGCAGCACCGACTACTTTGTCAGCGAGCGCAAGATCGACATCGGCGCCTTCGATTCGCCAACCTTTACCGGCGTGCCGGTGGGCGTGGTAGAAAAAGTCGGCAAGCGCGACATGCAAGTCGTGACTTTCGACCCGCTGTCCAACGGCGACGGCCTCAACGTGCTGGTCAAGCGTGAGGTGGTGGGTTTCCGGGCCAACATCGCCGAGCCCAAGGGCGAGTTCGAAGAAGACGGCCAGAAGCGTTATCGCTACCGCGTCGAACCCAACGAGATGCCGGCGGGCATGTACCAGTTGCGCCCCAACCATCCACTGAGCCGCAACCTGGACCATAACTGGCAGCAAGCGCTGCTCAAGACCTCGTCCGAGCGCCGCGTCGCCCTGGCCTGGGTCGCGCGCCTGCGTGAAGAACGCCTGGAACTGACCGCCACCAGCGAGGAAGGCATCAGCGCCAGCGTCGCCCTGGACGGGCCGTTCGGCCTGGCCAACAAACCGGAACAGGCCCTTGAGCAATTGCATGACCTGCTCGGCCAACTCGGCACCACCGAATATCACGCTACCGCGATCGAACTGGATGCGCCCCAGGCATTCTTCATCCCCAATTCGCAGCTCAAGACCTTGCGCCGCGAAGCCATCGAGGCCCTGACCACCGCCCGTGTGGCGGCTCATCCAAGGGGTGGACGCAAGGCCGAGACCAGTCCGCCGCCGGTGTACCCGGAGTCGCACCTGTCGTTCCTGGCCAACGTCTACAACCAGAAGGCCCGGGATTTCTATCACCGCCACGGGGTCAAGCTGATCGATGCTGCCTTCGAGGCCCACGAAGAAACCGGTGAAGTGCCGGTGATGATCACCAAGCACTGCCTGCGCTTCTCGTTCAACCTCTGCCCCAAGCAGGCCAAGGGCGTCACCGGCGTGCGCACCAAGGTCGCGCCGATGCAGCTGATACACGGCGATGAAGTGCTGACGCTGAAGTTCGACTGCAAGCCCTGCGAAATGCATGTGGTCGGCAAGATCAAGGGCCACATCCTTGACCTGCCACTGCCCGGCAGCACGGCGCAGGCGGTCGTCGGCCACATCAGCCCCGAGGACCTGCTCAAGACGATCCCCCGCGCACCGCATTGAGTCCACAAGGCCTGGGACCAGCACCGCTCCCTGTGGGAGCGGGCTTGCTCGCGAAGGCGGTGGGTCAGCTAAGTTGATGTCGGCAGTCGAAGCCCAGGCGGACGAGTCGACTTTCATTTCTGCGTCTTTTTTGCTTTTCCGTGCGACAGATTCCACCCCAGGGCTCCCCCACCGCTTCCCAGCAATGTTAGGTTGTAAGCGTTTGTGTCATCTAATCAGACACTTCTCTTCTAACCTGCCTGCAAAGGAATGCCCCCAGCAATGGACTTCTCGCTCAAAAAACTGGCCCTGACCACGCTGATGCTGTCCAGCCTCGCATCGATGACCACGCCAGCCTTCGCCAACATCACCGCGCAACAGAACGCCGTCATTGTAAAAACCTTCGCCGATGCACCGGTGACGGATTTCAGGCAATTCCTCGGACAGGTCGCCAAGAACGATATCGCCAACGCCGCTAACCTCGGCCCGGCCATCAGCGCCTTCCTCGACAACACATCCCTGTCGGCCGAACAGCAGAACGAAATCCATCGCCTGCTGGGCCTTTATGCCCGAGTGAAGTACGGCAACGCGGCGACCGAGACGCTGAAAGAGCTGGTGGCGATCCCGACCTTTCGCAAGGACGGCGTAGCGCAGCACGAGAACCCGGAGTTCCTCAAGATCGCCGACAAGATCAAGGGCCTCGCCGAGTCTTTCAACCTGAATTTCCGCAACATCGACAACCGCGTCTATGAGATTTCCCTGGAAGGCAGCGGCGACGAAGTCGTTGGCATCCACGCCCACGCCGATGTGGTGCCGGTGACGCCGGAAAACTGGGTGCTGAAGGACGGCACCCGCCTCGACCCGTTCAAGGTGACCCTGGTGGGCGACCGCATGTATGGCCGCGGTACCGAGGACGATAAGAACGGCATCGTGGTGGCGCTATATGCCATGAAAATCATCAAGGAAGAGAAGCTACCGCTGGCGCGCAACTTCAAGTTGCTGGTCGATACCACCGAGGAAACCACTGGCGACGCAATCCCCTATTACTTCGAACACAACCCGACGCCCAACTACAACCTGGCGTTGGATGGCGGCTACCCGGTAGTGATCGCCGAGAAAGGCTACGGCACCGTCATGGCCAACTTTGCCCGACGCAATGCCCAAGGCAAGGGCGCCGAAATCACCGCACTGACCGGCGGCCTGGCGACCAATCAGATCCCGTCGACGTCGGTGGCCACTTTCATCGGCGACAAGCCCGCCGAATTGGCCGCCAGTCTGCTGAAGGCCGGCAACGACTACGCCAAGCGCAATGGCGGCAACTTCGAGGTCACCTCCAAGGTCGTCGGCAAAGATGTCCAGCTGACTTTCATCGGGGTCTCTGCGCACTCCTCCGAGCCGGAGTCGGGCGTCAACCCTGTGGCAAGGATGCTGGACTTCATCAATGGCCTGGGCAGCAAGGTCGCGCTCAAGCATAACCACATCACCGACGCCGCCCGCTACGCCGCCGATAACTGGGGCCTGGATTACCTGGGCAAGCAATTGGGGATCGGTTATTCCGACGCGTTCATGGGCCCGCTGACCGCCTCCCTGACTTACGTCGGGATGGATGAAAAGACCTTCAAGCTTGCGGTGAACCTGCGGGTGCCGGTGGGCAAGACCACTGAGGCGCTGAAGAAAGATATTGCCGACAAGCTGGACGCCTGGAGCAAGAAGTCCCACGTCGCGGTGGCGTTCGACTACTCCATCGACGAGCCGATGTACCGCAACCCCGAGGGCGAGTGGGTCAAGGCGCTGCTGGCGGTCGCCACCGAAAACCTCGGCATGGAGCACAAGTACGGCACCTCGGCCGGCGCCACGTCGGTTCACGATCTGCCCAATGGCGTGCAGTTCGGCCTGGCCATGCCCGACGTCAAGTACACCGGTCATAACGACAACGAGTTCAAGACCGTGGAGCAATTCCTGCTGGACCTGCAGATCGTGACCGAGATGATGGGGCGGATCGGGCAGTTGCCGAAGTTGTGATTGTCCGAGCCATGCTTTGCACTTGAAGCTTGCTGGTCACTTGAGACTGCAAGTCCCCGAGGCCTGCCTGTCCCTGTGGCTAGCTTGATTCCTGTGGCGAGGGAGCTTGCTCCCGCTCGGGTGCGCAGCGCCCGCAAAATCTTGGGGTCGCTGCGCAACCCAGCGGGAGCAAGCTCCCTCGCCACGGGGGCACTTCATTCCTTCAGATAAGTGGCGCTGGGATCGATGACCTTGGCGGTAATGTCGAGCAACTCCAGCCCCCAATCACCGTGCAGGTACCAGTCCTCGCCGATCATCTCGGCCGGGTGCATCGTTCGGTCGGCACCGTTGCCACAGGCCAAGGCATGGGTCGGACAATAACGATCACACCCCCAGCAAATGCGCTCGGGATGTTTGGGACTGATGGGAAACGGCTTTGCCATGACGACCCCGCATAACGAGTGGGTGTACCCGCACCGTACCGCGTCGAGGCTCGGCAGCCCTTGATTCTGATCAAGAACAGCCCTGCCTGATCAATAAGTGTTGGCGTTCGCACATTCACGCTGAAAATTGACAAGAATCATTATTATTCGCAGCGAAGCCTCCTAGACTCGGCCATCTTTTATCCGTTTAGGAAGTCCTCATGCGTACCCTCGCCCCCCTATCCCTCGCCCTGCTGTTTCTCGCACCGCTGGCCCAGGCCAAGGAATACCCCATCGGCGAACCTCAACTGTGCCCGGGGCTGGAAGTCGGCGCGGTGTATTTGCAGCCCATTGAAATGGCGCCGGCCGGAATGATGCGCGCCACGGCCGATTCGGACGTGCACCTGGAAGCCGATATTCGTGCCACGGCGGACAGCAAGCAAGGCTTCCAGGAAGGCAGCTTCGTGCCTTACCTCAACGTATCCTTCCAACTGAAAAAGCAAGGCGTCGACACCGAGCTCAAGGGCGACTTCCACGCCATGGTCGCCAATGACGGGCCGCACTACGGCGACAACGTCAAGCTGCTCGGCCCCGGCAAATACCAACTGACCTTCACCATCCTGCCGCCTGGCGGCCATGCTTCCCTCGGTCGTCATACCGACAAGGAAACCGGCGTGGCGCCCTGGTTCGAGCGTTGCGAACTGCACTACGAATTCGTCTACGCCGGGATCGGTAAAAAAGGTGGGTACTGACCATGGGCCAACCGACCCGCCGGTCGCATCCCACGCGCCATCGATGCCTGGCCGGGTGCCTGCTGGCCGGCCTGGCCTTGCCTTCCATCGCCCATGCCGAGCTACCGACTTATGAGTTGAGTATGCGCGATGGACGCTTCACCCCGGCGCAACTGGAGGTGGCGGCCGGGCAACGCTTCAAGATCGTGCTGAAGAACGACGGCCAGGGTCCGGCGGAGTTCGAGAGCACGCCGCTGCGCGTGGAAAAAGTCTTGTCACCCGGCGTCACCTCCTTCGTGGTGATTCATCCGCTTCGGCCTGGTCATTACCCGTTTTTCGATGAATTCAATCCGCAACTGCCCGAAGGCAGCATCCTCGCCCGGTAATCGTCCCGCAGGAGGCGTTTGCATGACTCAATCGATGTTTATTGTCTGGCGCGAAAGCGTCGAGGCCTTGCTGGTCATCGGCATTCTCCAGGCCTGGGCCAGCCGCCAACAACAGGCCAGTCGACTGCTGCGCTATGTCTGGGCCGGCACGGCGCTGGGCTTGCTGCTCTCGGGCGTGCTGGCCGGCCTGATCGTATTGGCCGGCGAAACCATGAGCGGCGCGGCCAACGAATGGTTCCAGGCGTCACTGGCGTTGATCGCCAGCGTGCTGATCGTGCAGATGGTCAGCTGGATGCACCGCAACGCAAGGACGCTCAAGCACGACCTGACACGCGACGCCGACCAGCGCCTGAGCCGCCAGGGCGGCTTGGGACTGTTGGTGCTGGCATTGTTGGCGGTCAGCCGCGAAGGCAGCGAAACCGTGATGTTCCTGTACGGCGCCGGTGCCCGTCTACAAGGACCGTCACTGGGTCTGTTCGCCATCGGCGCGGCGGCCGGCCTGGTGCTGTCGCTGCTGACCGTCTACGTGCTGCATGGCAGCCGCCGGTTCATTTCATGGCCACGGTTCTTTGCCATCAGCGAAGCGATTCTCCTGCTGTTGGGAGCGGCGTTGCTGGTCAGCGGCATCGAGCGCGTCGGCGGTCAACTGCTCGCGATGGACTGGCCCGAGGCGGTGTATCGCGGCATTGGCGAAGGGCTGTGGGACAGCAGCACACTGCTCGACGACGGCCATGGCTTGGGCGGTTTCCTCGCCGATTTCGCCGGGTATCGCGCCAGTCCCAGTGCGCTGACGTTGCTGGTGTGGCTCGGCTATTGGCTGGTCGTCGTCGGCTGGCTGCGACCACGCAAGACGGAAAACCTGCCATGCCTTACCTGAACCCCTGGCTCCAGCGCCTGGGCGACGGCATGCGGCGCCACGGCGCGACCATTCGTGCCGTGCAATGGATGGTGGTGCTGTTCTATGCGGTGCTGCTGGTGGTGCCCGCGCTGCTGCCGTTGCCCAGCAGTCAGGCGCGGCTGCTGGATAACCTGACGTTGCTGGCACAGTTTCTGTTCTGGGGCTTGTGGTGGCCGTTCGTGCTGCTCTCCATCGTGCTGTTCGGTCGGCTCTGGTGCGGTGTGCTGTGTCCCGAAGGCGCGCTGAGCGAATGGGCCAGTCGCTACGGTAAGGGGCTGGGGATGCCGCGAGGCCTGCGCTGGGCCGGCTGGCCAACCCTGGCGTTCTGCCTGACGACGATTTACGGCCAACTCATCAGCGTCTACGACTATGCCCAGGCCGCGCTGCTGATCCTCGGCGGCTCGACCGTCGCGGCAGTCATCGTCGGCCTGCTGTTCGCCCCCGGCAAACGGGTGTGGTGCCGCTACCTGTGCCCGGTCAGTGGCGTCTTCGCCCTACTTGCGCGCCTGGCACCGCTGCACTTTCAGGTGGACGAGCAACGCTGGCAGGAAAACCGCGCCCCGCGTCGCCCTCCCCCCAATTGCGCGCCCTTGCTGGATATCCGCCGAATGCGCGGCGCCGCCGATTGCCACGCCTGTGGCCGTTGCAGCGGCCAGCGCGATGCGGTGCGCCTGATCGCCCGCTCCAGCAGCGAGGAAATCCTCCAGGCCACAGCCGGCACGCTCTCGCCTTGGGATGCACGTCTGCTGTTGTTCGGTGTCATCGGCCTGGCCATGGGCGCCTTTCAATGGACCGTCAGTCCCTGGTTCATCGCCTTGAAGCAGGCATTGGCCCAATGGCTGGTGGCGCATGAGCTGCTCTGGCCGTTGCAAGACAACGCGCCTTGGTGGCTATTGACGCACTATCCGCAACTCAACGACAGCTTCAGCTGGCTCGATGGCTTTTGCATCCTCGCCTATCTCGGCTTGAGTGCCTTGCTGCTCGGCACTTCGCTGATGCTATTGATGCGCCTGGCGGCACGACTGGCGGGCAATCGCGCAGAATATTTGCCCCTGGCCATCACCCTGACGCCCATGGGTGGTGCGGGGCTGTTCCTCGGCCTGTCGGCCACTACCGTCAAACTGCTGCGCTATGAAGGGTTGTTGCTCGAGTGGGTGCAGCCGGCTCGGGCCGGGCTGTTGGTGGCGGCGATGGCCTGGAGCCTGTGGCTGGGTTGGAAACGGCTGGAACACAGCGCAGCATCACCCCTCCAGCGACTACCCGCCCTCGCCTGCCTGACAGTGGCCAGCGGTTTGGTGGGTTATGGTTGGTGGTTGCAGTTTTGGGGGTGGTGACACACTAAACCCTGTGGGAGCGGGTGCTCACAACATCTTGGTTCAACACGAAACCCTTGTGGGAGCGGGCTTGCTCGCGAAGGCGTTGGTACATCCAACATCATCGCAAACTGACCCACCGCTTTCGCGAGCAAACCCGCTCCCACAGGGGTTTGGCGGGCAATCACTCAATCCAGCGTGCCCTCAACTGCGCAATACAAACGAAGAAAACAACTCACGCATCGCAGCCCAAAGCTCCGGTTGCAAGGCATGCGCCGAGACGCTGGAAAGATGCGGGTCGAGCATCCGCGCGGTGCGCACCAGTTGCACGGCAAAGCGGGTAACGCCCCGTTCGCTCAAGCGCCGGGCCAATGTCAGTAATCGCTCGGGATCGAATAGATGCCAATGCACCGTGGTGCGGCATTCATAATCCACGCCGCTGGCCAGCAGATGGTCGAGGCTGCGCCAGTTGGCGGCGCCGCTGCCTTCGACCCGGGTCACCTCCAGGGCATCTTCGGGCAAGGCCTTGATGTCGAAACCCACCCAGTCGGCCAGGCCAACCACCTTGGCGAACGCCGCCGGCTTGATGCCGGCGCTGTGCAGGCCGATGCGAAAGCCCATCTGCCGCACCTGCTCCATCGCCGAAGCCAAGCCGTCCTGCAAGGTCGGCTCGCCGCCGCTGAACACCACCGCATCGAGCAAATCCTGGCGGCGTTGCAGGAACGCCAAGACCCGACACCAATCCACCTCTTCGCTACCGCGAGGTGGGATCAGTTGCGGGTTATGGCAATAACGACAACGCCAGGCGCATCCCTGGCAAAACAATACGCACGCCAGTTGGCCCGGGTAATCGAGGGTGGTCAGGGGCACCATGCCCCCGACCCGTAGCACTCGACTCATGGACGCCCGGCCGCGCTTTCGGTGAAGTGCACCCGCTCGCGGTGCTCGGACTGCTTGCCCGGGTTAAAGGCTGCCACCGGGCGGTGATAGCCCATCACGCGGGTCCAGACTTCGCAACGTTGACGCTGTGCTTGTGGAAGGCTTTGCGATGCATTCATGGGTGAAGCTCCTTGCGGTCGATGGATCGGATCAGTGGGCGCTGCCAGCCAACTGCTGTTGCAGCAGCAAGGCCTCGTCGCATTTCGGGCAAAACTCGTGTTCGCCGGCCAGGTAGCCGTGCACCGGGCAGATGGAAAAGGTCGGCGTGATGGTCAGGTACGGCAGGCGGAAACGGCCCAGGGCCTTGCGCACCAGTTGCTTGCAAGCCTGGGTCGAGGAAATCTGCTCGGCCATGTACAGGTGCAACACGGTGCCGCCGGTGTATTTGCATTGCAACTCGTCCTGCAACTCCAGGGCTTCGAATGGATCGTCGGTGAAGCCCACCGGCAGTTGCGACGAATTGGTGTAGTACGGTGCGACCGGGCTGCCGGCCTGCAAGATGTCGGGATAGCGCTTGAGGTCTTCCTTGGCGAAGCGGTATGTCGTGCCTTCGGCAGGCGTGGCTTCCAGGTTGTAGAGGTGGCCGGTTTCCTCCTGGAACCGCAGCAACGTGGCCCGCACGTGATCCAGCAATTTGAGGGCGAACGCCCGACCCTGCTCGGTATGCATGCCCTGCTGGTCATCGGTGAAATTGCGCAGCATTTCGTGCAGGCCATTCAAGCCAATGGTGGAGAAGTGATTGCGCAGTGTGCCCAGGTAGCGTTTGGTGTAGGGGTACAAACCGGCGTCCATGTGATGCTGGATGACCTTGCGCTTGACCTCCAGGCTCTCCATCGCCAGTTCCATCAGCGTATCGATGCGTTGCAGCAAAGCGCTGGTGTCGCCCTTGTACAGGTAACCCAGGCGCGCACAGTTAATCGTCACCACGCCCAGTGAGCCGGTCTGCTCCGCCGAACCGAACAGGCCGCCACCGCGCTTGAGCAACTCGCGCACGTCCAGTTGCAGGCGACAGCACATCGAGCGCACCTGGTTGGGCTGCATGTCCGAGTTAAGGAAGTTCTGGAAATACGGCAGGCCGTAACGGGAGGTCATCTCGAACAGCCGGTCGGCGTTTTCGCTGTCCCATGGGAAGTCATGGGTGATGTTGTAGGTCGGGATCGGAAAGGTGAACACCCGCCCTTTCGCATCGCCGGCCTGCATCACCTCGATGTAGGCGCGGTTGATCAATTCCATCTCCGCTTGCAGGTCACCGTAGGCGAACGGCATCTCCTCGCCACCGATTACCGGGATCTGTTCGCGCAAATCCTCCGGGCAGACCCAATCGAACGTGAGGTTAGTGAAGGGCGTTTGCGTGCCCCAGCGCGACGGGACGTTGAGGTTATAGATGAACTCCTGCAACGACTGGCGGACCTCGGCGTAACTGAGTTTGTCCTTGCGCAGGTAAGGCGCCAGGTAGGTGTCGAACGAGCTGAACGCCTGGGCCCCGGCCCATTCGTTTTGCAGGGTGCCGAGGAAGTTGACCATCTGCCCCAGGGCGCTGCTCAAATGCTTGGGCGGCCCGGCTTCGACCCGCCCCGGCACGCCGTTGAGACCTTCGTGCAACAACGTGCGCAAGGACCAGCCGGCACAGTAGCCGGCGAGCATGTCCAAGTCATGGATATGCAAGTCAGCCTCGCGGTGCGCCTGGCCGATGGCCTGGCTGTAGACCTCGTCGAGCCAGTAATTGGCGGTGACCTTGCCCGACACGTTCAAGATCAGCCCGCCGAGGGAATAACCCTGGTTGGCGTTGGCCTGCACGCGCCAGTCTTCGCGGTCCAGGTATTCGTTCATCGACGTGGCGACCTCTACCAGCGTGCGACGGTCGCGACGCAGGCGCCCGTGCTGCTCGCGGTAGACGATATAAGCGCGCATGGAAAGGAAGAATCCGGCATCCATCAACACCCGCTCGACACGGTCCTGGATCTGCTCGACGTTCAACCGGTTCTGCCCTTCCAACCGGACCAGCACCGCCTCCAGCAACCCCTCGGCCTCGGCTTCGGCGTACTCGCCGGTGGCCTTGCCAGCGACGATCAGCGCCTGGCGAATCTTGTCCGCATCAAAGGCAACCACACTGCCATCGCGCTTGTGCAAGCGGTTACACCCTACCGTGATCAACGTGCTCTGCATTTTGGCTCCAGACACTACATATAGGCTTTTAAATTTAAACGAACACAATATGCAGTGGAGGGTACGGACAAAAGGCAGGGTTGCAATTGATCGATATCAAGAATCGGGGGCGACCGGCAAGCAGCGTCGGAGATGATTTTTCGAGACACCGGATATCCCCTGTGGGAGTGAGCTTGCTCGCGATAGCGGTGGATCAGTAGAGACAAATGTTGACTGGCGCGCCGCCTTCGCGAGCAAGCTCGCTCCCACAGGGGATCGGGGCTCGACCGGGAGAGCCAGGTCGGCTGTCAGGCCGCCTTCGCGAGCAGGCTCGCTCCCACAGTTGGATCGGAGTACGACCGTGGGAGCCAGGTCGGCTATAAGGCCGCCTCGCGGTGGACGTTGATTTCGGCGCCCCGTTAACCACGCTGGCCGAACGCAGGCGTTGCGTAGTGGGCATCCCGGCATGGATGCCGGGATAGCTGCGCTGGGCCATGGATGGCCCTTCGCAGCGGGCCCACGGAGCAATGCCGGAGAGAGGGCATGCCGAGCCTAGGCGAGGCACCGAGTGGTGGGGCAAAAGCGTTTTGCTTACTTTTGCGCTTCTCAAAAGTGAGACGCCGTCAGGGCGGAACCCTAAGTAGCCGTTACCGCAGCAACGGATATGCCCCCCCGCTCAACAAATCCCAGCGCTCAGAACAGAACAGGGCTGCTGCGCAGCCCAGCGGGAGCAAGCTCCCTCGCCACGGGGTCGGTGCAAGCCTTTAACCTCCACTCATGTTCATGAACCGCACAATCTGCACCTCCCCACCAGGATTGAAGTCATGGCGCAGTGGCTTGCCGCGCAGTGCCTGCTGTACCGCCTGAATCACGGGCTGATCATCCAATGGATAACGCCGCAACAAGCTTCGCAGGTCGAGAGAGTCCTCCTGCCCCAGGCACAACAGCAAGCGCCCCTCAACCGTCATGCGTACCCGATTGCAACTGGCGCAGAAGTTGTGGGTGTTGGGGGAAATGAAACCGATCCGGGTATCCGGATGCTGCACCAGACGCACATAGCGCGCCGGCCCACCGCTACTCTCGGCACTGTCGAGCAACCGATGATGACCGGCGATCACAGCCCGGACTTCGTCGCTGGAACAGAACGACTCACCCCGGGAACGCCCCACCTCCCCCAACGGCATCTCCTCGATGAAACTGATGTCGATGCGTTGATCGATGGCGTACTGCACCAACGCCGGGACTTCATCGAAGTTGCGTCCTTTCATGACCACGCAGTTGAGCTTGATCCGCTCGAACCCGGCCACTTTCGCCGCTTCGATACCCGCCAGCACCTGATCGAGATTGCCGTTGCGGGTAATTGCCCGAAACCGCTCCCCGTCCAGGCTGTCGAGGCTGATGTTCATGCGCTTGACGCCGGCCTCCACCAGCGGCTGGGCCAGTCGCTCCAACTGCGAGCCGTTGCTGGTCATCACCAGTTCCCGCAGGCCGGGCATTGCCGCGATCTCGCGACACAACCCGACGATGCCCGGACGGATCAACGGCTCGCCACCGGTGAGGCGAATTTTCTTCACCCCCAGGCCGACGAACAGCCCCGCCAGGCGCTGCAGCTCTTCCAGGGTCAACACCTGCTGACGCGGCAGGAAGGTCATGTTTTTCGCCATGCAATACACACAGCGAAAATCACAACGATCGGTCACCGACATCCGCAAATAATCGATCTGGCGCCCAAACCCATCCTGCAACACCGCGCTCATGGAAATCTCCCGATTAAGCCGGCGCTCACTGCACCAGCGGCGAGTCGGCGCCCTGAAGAGCGATGCCGCGGATGTCCGCCGCACCGATCAGGGTTTGCAGGTACTGCACCAGCGCTTTTTGCCATACGCCCTGCTGCAACTGGGTGCGGATCGCCGTCGCCACCGCCTCGTAAGGCAACGGCTGGCCCTCGATGCGCTGGTCGATGCTGATCACGTGCCAGCCATAGCGACTTTCCAGCGGCTTGCCCGCCAGGCCCGCCGGCAGGGTGAACAGTTGGCGCTCCAGTTCAGGCACGGTCTGGCCCTTGCTGATTTGCCCCAGCGACCCGCCCTGCTCCTTGGACGGGCACGCCGAATACTTCAGCGCCAGCTCGGCGAAGCTGCCGGGGAACTGATCCAGCCGTTCCAGCAGCAACTCGGCCTGTACGTGAGCCAGGCTGCGGGCCTCGGCATCGTCCGGCGCGCATTCGAGCAAAATGTGCCGCACCGCCAGCAACGGTGCGCTGTGAAAACGCGCCCGATTGCTTTCGTAGTAACGCAGGCAGGTCGCCTCGTCACATTGCGGCACTTGCACCTCACGTTCGAGCAGCAGCCGCGTGGCCGCTTCCTCTTCGTTCTCGCCGGCGCCGACCTGCAACGCCAGGCCCAACTCGGCGATGCGTTGCTGGAGCAACTCACGGATCACCAACGCCCGCGCCGCCTGATAGACCGCATCCTCGCGGCTTTCGGCCGGGTGATATTGCAGCTCCAACGCCATCGCCTGCGGGCTGATCGACACGTCGTTGACGCTGATGATCGGCCACTCCTGCTCGCTGCTGGCGATCAATTGAGGCGCTGCTTCGTCGCCTGCCACCGGCCCGGCCTGGGCCGGTTCGAACTGCACCGCCCCGGCCGCTTCGGCCTCAGCCACCAGCGCCATTACCGGCGCCGCCTTGGCCGAAGATCCACAACCGCCGCTACCGCCACCACCACCGCCACATCCGCATCCACTCGCCATGATCTTCTCCTCAAAACTTCTGCCGAACGATTTGATAACGACGCCCCAGGTACCAGACCGGCGCACTGATGATGTGCACGAGACGGGTGAACGGGAACAATACGAACAGGGTGAGGCCCAGCAGCACATGGAGCTTGTAGACCAGGCCCACCGGTGCCATCGACGTGGCCGCTTCCACTGGACGCAGCAGCACGGTGTTCTGGGCCCAGTCGGCCAGCATCACCATCACCGAGCCGTCCATATGGGCGGTGGATGCGACGATGGTCATCAGCCCCAGCACCAGTTGCACCAGCAACACCACCAGCACCAGGATGTCCGAGGGATTGGACGTGGCGCGGACCCGTGGGTCGGTCAGGCGGCGGTTGAGCAGCATCACCAGGCCGATCAGGCCGAGCACGCCGAAGAAACCACCGGAGACCATCGCCAGCAGCTGCTTGTTCTCGGTGCTCAGCACATGGTGGTAGATCGCCGACGGCGTCAGCAGGCCGACGAAGTGGCCGGCCAGCACGAACAGCACGCCGACGTGGAACAGGTTGCTCGCCACGCGCATGCCGCGCTTGTTGAGCATCTGGCTGGAACCGGCCTTCCAGGTGTACTGGGCCAAGTCAAACCGTGCCCAACTGCCGAGCAGGCAGATCGCCAGGGCGACGTAGGGGTAGACCCCGAACAACAACAGATCCCATTTAGACATTGCCCACCTCCGCGGCTGGCGCTGCGGCCAGCCCTTCATGCTGAAAATCCACCCAGTGCAACGGCACCGCACTTTCGTCCCGCGCCTTGCCTGGCGCGCTGGGCAGTGAACTGCAACGGTCCTGTTGTTCGGCCTTCATGAAATCCACCTGCTCTTCTTCCCAGATCTTGTCCAGGGCTTCGAGGGAGTCGTCCCGTGGCTCGGCCTTGACCTGCTCGCGCAATTCGGCGACCGCGCCCTGGGGTTCGGCCCCGGCGATTTGCAACAAGGCCCGAAAGCAACTGGCGTAGGCGCTTTCACGCTCTTCCAGGCGCGCCGCAAGCAAGGCCAGCAAGTGCGCGACATCGGCCAGGCCCTCGCGGGCCTCGATGTCTTCGCGGGTGGAGAGAAACTCCAGGTACAGCGGGATGTAATCGGGCAGTTCCTTGACGCCGATCGCGAAACCAGCCTCTTCGTACTGGGCCATCATGTCCACCATGGCCTGGCCACGGTCGCGGGACTCACCGTGGACGTGTTCGAACAGCAACAGCGACAGCGAACGGCCCCGGCCGAACAGCGCGCCGTAGTGTTCCTGGCCGTCCATCAAGTCCTTGCCGCAGATCAGTTCCAGCAATTCGAACAAGCCGGCGCGCTGCTGGGGACTGATTTCCCGTGCCTGGAGAATCGCCTGTTCCAGCTCGTCACGACCGGCCACCAAGGTCTCAGTCGGGTAATCGAGCAGCAATGAAATCACCTTGAGAATGCGCATGTTCATTCCTCCCACAACTGCACGGTCTTGATCACGTCGCGGCGGTTGGCCTTCTTGCCACCGAACATGTTGGTGTCGGAGCTGCCGCTGCAACCGCTGCCGAAGCTGAAACCACAACCGGAACGTTCGGCAAACGCATCGCTCATGGCGTCTTCGCGGTGAGCGCTTGGCACGACAAAACGGTCTTCGTAGTTGGCGATGGCCAGGTAGCGGTACATCTCTTCCACCTGGTTCACGCTCAAGCCGACGTCGGCCAGCACTTGCAGATCCTGCACACCGTCGACCTGTTCGGAACGCTTGTAGGCGCGCATCGCCAGCAGACGCTTGAGGGCATGCTTGACCGGTTTTTCATCGCCGGCGGTGAGCATGTTCGCCAGGTAACGCAGCGGGATGCGCAGGCTGTCGACATCCGGGATCACCCCGTTCATGCCCACGGTGCCGGCTTCGGCGGCGTTCTGGATTGGCGACAGTGGCGGCACGTACCAAACCATTGGCAAGGTGCGGTATTCCGGGTGCAGCGGCAGCGCGAGTTTCCAGTCCACGGCCATTTTGTAGACCGGCGAGCGTTGCGCCGAATCGATCACCGACTGCGGCACGCCATCGGCCAGGGCCTGGCGAATCACCGCCGGATCGTTCGGGTCGAGGAAAATTTCCAGCTGCTTCTCGTACAGGTCCTGCTCGTTGGGGGTACTCGCCACTTCGCTGATACGGTCGGCGTCATACAGCAACACGCCGAGGTAGCGAATGCGACCCACGCAGGTTTCCGCGCAAACGGTCGGCATGCCCGCTTCGATGCGCGGGTAGCAGAAAATGCATTTTTCCGACTTGCCGCTCTTCCAGTTGAAATAGATCTTCTTGTACGGGCAGCCGCTGATGCACATGCGCCAGCCGCGGCATTTCTCCTGGTCGATCAGGACGATGCCGTCCTCCTCACGCTTGTAGATCGCGCCGCTCGGGCACGATGCCGCGCACGTCGGGTTCAGGCAGTGCTCGCACAGGCGCGGCAGGTACATCATGAACGTGTTTTCGTACTCGCCGTAGATGTCCGCCTGGATCTGGTCGAAGTTCTTGTCCTTGCGGCGCTTGGCGAATTCAGTGCCCAGGATTTCTTCCCAGTTCGGGCCCCACTCGATCTTCTCCATGCGCTTGCCGGACACCACCGAACGCGGCCGCGCGGTGGGCTGGTGCTCACCCAGTGGCGCGGTGTGCAGGTGCTGGTAATCGAAGTCGAACGGTTCGTAGTAATCGTCCAGGCCTGGCAGGTCCGGGTTGGCGAAGATGTTCGCCAACACGCGGAACTTGCCGCCGATGCGCGGGTTGATCGACCCGTCGGCATTGCGAACCCAGCCGCCCTTCCACTTGTCCTGGTTTTCCCATTCTTTCGGATAGCCAATGCCGGGCTTGGATTCAACGTTGTTGAACCAGGCGTACTCCATGCCTTCGCGGCTGGTCCAGACGTTTTTGCAGGTGATCGAGCAAGTGTGGCAGCCGATGCATTTGTCCAGGTTCAGGACCATGCCGATTTGTGAGCGAATCTTCATCTCAGTTCTCCTCGATGTCAGTCGGCAGTGGACGCGGCAGATCATCGCCACTGGAACCGTCGAGCCAGTCGACCTTGGCCATCTTGCGCACCACGACGAATTCATCGCGGTTGCAACCGACCGTGCCGTAATAGTTGAAGCCGTAAGCCTGTTGGGCGTAGCCGCCGATCATGTGGGTAGGCTTGAGCACCACACGGGTCACCGAGTTGTGGTGGCCGCCGCGGGTCTTGGTGGTTTCCGACCCCGGCACGTTCACGATCCGTTCCTGGGCGTGGTACATCATCACCATGCCTTCCTTGACCCGCTGGCTGACCACCGCCCGGGCGGTCAGCGCGCCGTTGACGTTGAAGCACTCGATCCAGTCGTTGTCCTCGATACCGGCGCGCTTGGCGTCGATTTCCGAGAGCCAGACAATCGGCCCGCCACGGCTCAAGGTGAGCATCAGCAGGTTGTCGCTGTAGGTGCTGTGGATGCCCCATTTCTGGTGCGGAGTGATCCAGTTCAGGACGATCTCGGTCTCGCCATTGCTGCGCTTGCCCTTCACGCCGGCGATGGTGCGGGTGTTGACCGGTGGCCGGTAGCTCATCAACTGTTCGCCGAAGGCCTGCATCCACGGGTGATCCTGGTAGAACTGCTGGCGGCCGGTGATGGTGCGCCATGGAATCGCCTCGTGAACGTTGGTGTAGCCGGCGTTGTAGCTCACGTGATCGTCTTCCAGGCCGGACCAGGTCGGGCTGGAAATGATCTTGCGTGGCTGGGCCTGGATGTCGCGGAAACGAATGGCCTCGTGCTCCTTGGAGATGGCCAGGTGGCTGTGGTCGATGCCGGTGAACTCCGACAGCGCCGCCCAGGCTTTCACCGCGACATGGCCGTTGGTTTCCGGGGCCAGGGACAGGATCACCTCGGCAGCGTCGATCGCGCTGTCGATCTTCGGCCGCCCTTGGCTGATGCCAGCCTCGACTTCCTTGTGGTTCAGTTCGCCGAGGAATTTGACTTCCGTCTCGGTGTTCCAGTTGATGCCCTTGCCGCCGTTGCCGAGTTTTTCCAGCATCGGGCCCAGGGAAGTGAACTGCTTGTAGATGTTCGGGTAGTCGCGCTCCACCACGTGCAGGTTCGGCGCGTTCTTGCCCGGTACCGGCGCCACACCGGCACTTTTCCAGTCGGTGCCGCCAAAGGGTTGGGCCAGCTCGCCGACGCTGTCATGCAGCAACGGCACGGTGACCAAGTCTTTCTCGACACCTAGGTGCCCGACCGACATGGCCGAAAATGCTTTGGCGATGCCTTTGTAGATTTCCCAGTCCGAACGCGACTCCCAGGCCGGATCGATGGCGGCCGACAATGGGTGGATGAACGGGTGCATGTCCGAGGTGTTCATGTCGTCTTTTTCGTACCAGGTCGCGGTCGGCAAGACGATGTCGGAATACACGCAGGTCGAGGACATGCGGAAGTCCAGGGTGGTCACTAGGTCGAGCTTGCCAATGGCGCCCTCGTCGACCCATTCGGCTTCGGTGGGCTTGCATTCGCTGCCATGGCCGATGTCTTCGTTCATCACGCCATTCTTGGTGCCCAACAGGTACTTGAGCATGTACTCGTGGCCCTTGCCCGAGGAGCCCAGCAGGTTGGAGCGCCAGATGAACATGTTGCGCGGGAAGTTCACCGGGCTGTCGGGCTGCTCGCAGGCAAAGCGCAGGGAACCGTCCTGCAGCGACTTGACCACGTAGTCCTTGGGTTCCAGGCCCGCGGCGGCGGCATCGCGGCAGATGTGCAGCGGGTTGGTGTTGAGTTGCGGCGCGCTCGGCAACCAGCCGGCCCGTTCGGCGCGGATGTTGTAGTCCAGGGCGTGCTCGGGGAATTGTGATTTGTCGGCCAGGGGCGAGAGCACGTCGTGCATGCTCATCTTCTCGTGGCGCCATTGCGAACTGTGGCCGTAGAAGAAGCTGGTGCCGTTCATTTGCCGTGGCGGACGGTTCCAGTCCAGGCCAAAGGCCAGGGGCAGCCAACCACACTGCGGACGGAGTTTTTCCTGGCCGACATAGTGGGCCCAGCCACCGCCGGTCTGGCCGACGCAACCGCAGAGCATGAGCATGTTGATCAGCCCGCGGTAGTTCATGTCCATGTGGTACCAGTGGTTCATCGCCGCACCGACGATGATCATCGAGCGTCCACGGGTCTTGTCGGCGTTGTCGGCGAACTCCCGGGCGATCTGGATCGCCTTTTCGCGGCTCACACCAGTGATTTGCTCCTGCCAGGCCGGGGTGCCAGGCACTGACGCGTCGTCGTAGTCCTTGGCGACATTGGCGCCGCCCAGGCCACGGTCGATGGCCAGGTTGGCGGCCGACAGGTCGAATACGGTGGCGACTTTCGCCACGCTGCCGTCGGCCAGCACCACGCTGTGCACCGGCACGCGGCGGAACTGCACCGCATCACCGGCCACGTGCTGGAAGTACTCCTGGGCTTCGCCGGCGAAATACGGGAAGGCCACCTCAGCGACGTCACCGCCGATCAGGCTCAGCTTGAGGTCGATCTCACGTCCTTCGCCACCTTCACGGGGCAGGATGTTCCACTTGCCCTTCTCGCCCCAGCGATAGCCGATGGAGCCTTGGGGCGAAACCAGTTCGCCGGCGGCATCCAGGGCGATGGTTTTCCATTCCGGATTGTTGTCCTGGCCGAGGTTGTCGGTCAGGTCGCTGGCCCGCAGGAAACGGTCGGGCTGGTAACCCGCGCCCGGCGCCGCGCCAAGCATCGGTTTGAGCATCACCAGCACCGGCAGGTCGGTGTAGCGCTTGGCGTATTCGGTGAAATAAGCGCTGGGCTTGTCCAGATGGAATTCTTTGAAGATCACATGATTGAAAGCCTGGGCCAACGCGGCGTCGGTGCCTTGCTTGGGGTTGAGCCACAAGTCGGTGAGCTTGGCGACTTCCGAGTAGTCCGGGGTGATCGCCACGGTCTTGGTGCCCTTGTAGCGCACCT
Source organism: Pseudomonas sp. Q12-87 (assembly GCF_001269755.1). Lineage (NCBI taxonomy): Bacteria > Pseudomonadati > Pseudomonadota > Gammaproteobacteria > Pseudomonadales > Pseudomonadaceae > Pseudomonas > Pseudomonas sp. Q12-87. Next base: position 343,564 of record NZ_LHVI01000020.1, read on the forward strand.
CGGTGAAGAAGTGTGCATCGGGGGTACGGGTCTGCGGGACGTTGGAGCCCCAGGCAATGATGTAGTTGGAGTTGTACCAGTCGGCCGATTCCGGCACGTCGGTCTGCTCGCCCCAAACCATTGGCGAAGCAGGCGGCAAGTCGCAATACCAGTCATAGAAGCTCAGGCACACGCCACCGATCAGCGACAGGTAGCGCGAGCCGGCAGCGTAGCTGACCATCGACATGGCTGGGATCGGCGAGAAGCCAACCACCCGGTCCGGGCCGTGTTCTTTGACGGTGTAGACGTTGGCGGCGGCGATGATCTCGTTGACTTCTTCCCAGTTGGAACGGATGAAGCCGCCCATGCCGCGCTTGCTTTTATAGGAGTCGGCCTTGACCTTGTCCTCGACGATGCTGGCCCAGGCCTCCACCGGCGGCAGGGTCTGCCGGGCTTCGCGCCAGAGTTTGAGCAATGGCTTGCGGATCTTCGGATACTTGAGCCGGTTGGCGCTGTAGATGTACCAGCTATAGCTCGCGCCGCGCGGGCAGCCGCGTGGCTCGTGGTTGGGCAAATCGTTACGGGTGCGCGGGTAGTCGGTCTGCTGGGTTTCCCAGGTGATCAGGCCGTTCTTGACGTAGATCTTCCACGAGCACGAGCCGGTGCAGTTCACCCCGTGGGTGGAACGCACGATCTTGTCGTACTGCCAGCGGGAGCGGTAGACGTTTTCCCAGTCGCGAGACTCTTTGCGGGTCTCGCCGTGCCCCTCGGAAAACTCGCCTTGCTTGCGGTTGAAAAACCGCAGTTGATCCAGTAAATGACTCACAGTGTGTTCCTCTCAGGCTTGCTCCGCGGGGTCTGCGCCCCGCCCACGCAATAGTTGAATTCGTCTTAGCAGGGTGTCGCCGCGCCTTTGCGGGCGTACCACCACCAGGTCACCACGATGCAGCTCAGGTAGAAGCCGACGAACATGTAGAAGGCCATCTCCGGGCTGCCGGTCAGGGCCATCGAAGTGCCGAAGGACTTGGGGATGAAGAACGCACCGAAGGCGCCCATGGCCGAGCTGAAACCCAGCACCGCGGCGGACTCCTTGCCAGCGTTCTTGATCGCTTGCTCGCGCACCTCGGGCTTTTTGCCCAGGGCGGCTTTTTCATGCAGGGTGCGAAAGATCACCGGGATCATGCGGAAGGTCGAACCGTTGCCCACGCCGGTGGTGATGAACAGCAACATGAACAGGCCCAGGAAGCCGTAGAAGCTGCCGCCCTGGCCGTTTTGCGGCAGAAAGTGAAGAACACCGAACACCATCACGATCATCAGCACGAAGTTCCACAAGGTGACTTTCGCGCCACCGAGCTTGTCCGCCAGCCAGCCGCCCAGCGGCCGTACCAGCGCGCCCACCAACGGGCCGAGGAAGGCGAATTTCAGGGCGATGACTTCCGGAAACGAGGTCTTGATCAGCAATGGGAACGCTGCGGAGAAGCCGATGAACGAACCGAAGGTAGCCAGGTATAACCAGCACATCAGCCAGTTGTGCTTGCGCTTGAAAATCACCGCCTGTTCGCTGAACGAGGCCCGGGCGCTGGACAAGTCGTTCATGCCGAACCAGGCAATCAAGGTCACGGCCAGGATGAACGGCACCCAGATGAAACCGGCGTTCTGCAGCCACAGCGAGCTGCCGTCAGCCAACACCTGTGGCTGGCCGCCCATGAAGCCGAACACGCCAAAGGAAATCACCAGCGGCACGCTGAACTGCATCACCGACACACCCAGGTTGCCGAGCCCGGCGTTCAGGCCCAGGGCCGTGCCTTGCTGAGACTTTGGATAGAAGAAGCTGATGTTGGACATGCTCGAGGCAAAGTTGCCGCCGCCAAAACCGCAGAGCAGCGCGATCAGCACGAACACGCTGTAGGGCGTGGCCGAATCCTGCACCGCGAAACCCATCCACAGCGCAGGTATCAGCAACGAGGCGGTGCTCAGGGCGGTCCAGCGCCGACCACCGAAGATCGGCACCATGAACGAGTAAAAGATGCGCAGAGTGGCACCGGACAACCCCGGCAGGGCCGCCAGCCAGAACAGCTGGTCGGTGGTGAAGCTGAAGCCGATGGCGTTAAGGCGCACGATCACCGTGCTCCAGACCATCCAGACCGCGAAGGCCAACAGCAGCGCAGGAATCGAGATCCACAGGTTGCGCCGGGCGGTCAGCTTGCCGCTGCTGCCCCAGAACGCGGGGTCTTCCGGACGCCAGTCATGAATGACCGGGCCCTTTTCAGGCGTTTGCAGAACGGACATGTTCTTCTCCTTGGGCAATGCTGGAAAACGGGGATTGAGTGGCCGGCGGCTGTTTACCCAGCAGCGGGCGCCTGCGCATTTCGCTGAAGTACATCCAGGCCAGGGATACCCAGACCACGCCGTACATCAACATGAAGCAGGACGAGCGCACGCCGGTGAGGTCCACCAGGGCGCCGAACATGATCGGCAGCACGAAACCGCCCAGGCCGCCGGCCAGGCCGACGATGCCGGACACCGCGCCCATGTTCTTGGGGTAGTCGTTGGCGATGTATTTGAAGACCGAGGCCTTGCCGAACGCGAAGGCGATGCCCATCACGAACAGCAGCACGGTGAACAGCGTGGCGTTGAGGCCGATGTGGAAATCGACGATGCCGTTGACGGTCTGCACTTGCAGTTGGGTCTGGGGGTAGGACAGCAGGAACAGGCAGATCCAGCTCACCCACAACACCCACCAGGTCACGCTCTGGGCGCCCCAGCGGTCGGACATCCAGCCACCGACGGCCCGCAGCACGCCACCGGGCAGGGAGAAACAGGCCGCCAGCAGCGCCGCGCTTTGCAGGCTGAAGCCGTATTCCTGCACGTAGTATTTGGTCATCCACAGCGCCAGGGCCACGTAGCCGCCGAACACGATCGAGTAGTACTGGCAGTAGCGCCACACGGCCGGCTCTTTCAAGGCCTGGAGTTGCTCGCGCAAGGTGGCGCCGCCGACGTTGCGGTGTTCTTTTTTCTCGGCGGTGAGAAACCAGAACAGCAACGCGGTAGTGAACAGGATGGCGCTGAACACTTTCGGCACCAGGTGCCAGGTGCCCAACGCGATCAGGGCCGGGGCCAGGAACTTGGTGACCGCAGCACCGGCGTTGCCGGCACCGAACACGCCCATGGCAAAACCCTGGTTCTGCTTGTCGAACCATTTGGCGACGTAGGCGATGCCCACCGAAAACGACCCGCCGGCGAGGCCGACGAACAGGCCCAGCACCAGGAACTGCCAGAAAGCAGTCGCCAGGGTGATCAGATACAGCGGTAAGACGCAGGACAGCATCAGCAGGAAAAACACGATCCGCCCGCCGAAACGGTCAGTCAAAAGCCCCAGGGGCAAACGCACCAGCGAACCGGTCAGCACTGGCGTGGCGGCCAGCAGGCCGAATTGGGTTTCGTTGAGGGCTAGCAGTTCCTTGATCGGAACGCCGAGCACGGCGAACATCATCCAGACCATGAAGCACACGGTGAAGGCCAGGGTACTCATCCCCAGTACCAGCCCTTGTTGCACTTGCGCTCGCATCACGATGCACTCCGTCAGTTCGATTGAGCGCAGCCTAGTGATGCGAACCCCGTGAAAACTTGACCTGGGTCAACGTGCCCGGAAGGGGCAATGGCCTATGCTTGGCCCGTCTACCTCCAAGGAGGTAGATCCAGATATTGATAAAACCCTTTGTTTATCAATATTTTGGCTAAGTCTGCCGACGCTTTTATGGAAACGGAGCGGCGGACAACTCTTTAGAGGTAGTGCGCCCAGGATCGGCTGCTACATCACAGATCCAGGCGCCGCCCCATGTTCGGGTTCCAGATTTTCTTGCAGGGTCAGCCGCAATGATGCGCTGGCTGCGCAGCTCCCTGCCCGCTCGCGCCGGGTTGGCGGTGATTCTTATCGCGATCCTGGCCCTGGCCAGCTCCTTGAGCGCCGGCCTGATCGCCTGGTTCAGCCAGGGCGATGCCGCAGCCATCAATACCGCCGGCTCGGTGCGCATGGAAACCTACCACCTGAGCTGGAAACTCGCTGCCGGCGCCACCGATGATGTGCACGTCATCATCGACAGCCTGCAGCAACGCCTCGACAGCCCCGCCCTGCGCGCCGTGCTGGAAGACGGGCCGGCGACCTCCCTGCACCAGAGCTATCGCAACCTGCTACAGCGCTGGAACCAGACCTTGCGCCCAGCCGTCGAGCGTGGCGATTCGGCGTTTTTCCAGGCCAGCGCCAACTCCTTCGTCGATCAGCTGGACCAATTCGTCACCCTGTTGCAACGCCAGAGCGAGCACAAGCAAGGCTGGCAGCAAGTGATCCAGGGCATTGCACTGTTTACCACCATGATCATTCTGCTGATCGGCCTGTATGAATTGCAGTACGGCGTGGTCGCGCCCTTGCAGGAACTGGTGGACGCCACCCAACGTTTTCGTCGTGGCGAGTTCCAGGTGCGAGTCAATCATCAATCCGAAGATGAGCTGGGTCAGTTGGCAACCAGTTTCAACGCCATGGCCGAGGCCATCGAGCAGTCCCATCGCACCCTGGAAAGCCAAGTCCAGCAAAAGACTCTGAACCTGCAACAGGCCAATGCCGCCTTGGAGCTGCTGTACCAGAGCAGCCGCAACCTGGCGACGCGACAGGCCAATGCCGAAGGCTTGGATGAGCTCATCCGAAGGTTCCAGCAACGCTTGCCCGGCCTGCGTCTGACGCTGTGCCTGCAAGGACAATTGCAGGCACCGGCCAAGCACTTGCTGGCATTGCATGGCGCCGCCAGCCGCCAGGTTTGCGCCAGCAGCGATTGCGCCAGTTGCCATAAACATAACGCCGCACGCCCGCAGGCCTTCAGCATCAGCAACCAGGGCAACGAGCTGGGTGAACTCAAGGCGCATTTTGTCGACGGTCACGCGGCGCACCCCTGGGAAACCGCATTGATCCAGGCCCTGGCCAACCTGATCGGCACCACCCTGTCACTCAAGCGCCAGCGCGAACAGGACCACCGCCTGCTGCTGCTCGATGAGCGCACGATCATTGCCCGGGAACTGCACGATTCCCTGGCCCAGGCCTTGTCATACATGAAGCTGCAAGTCAGCCGCATGCAGACCCTGATGCGCCGGGGCGAACCGGTACAAACCCTGGAAAACGTCACCGCAGAGCTGCGCGAAGGCCTGAACAACGCCTATCGCCAATTGCGCGAGTTGCTGACCACCTTCCGCTTGCAGATTCGTGACGACGGCCTCGTTCAGGAGCTCAAGGACACCGCTGAAGAGTTTTCCAACCGCGGCGATTTCCAGGTGCACCTGTTCATCGACACCCTGGCCTTCGAGCTGTCGGCCAGCGAGCAGATCCACATCCTGCAGATCACCCGCGAGGCCTTGTCCAATTGCCTGCGCCATGCCCATGCAGAGAACGCTTGGCTCGAACTGCGCCAGGACGGCGAGACCGTGCAGCTGACGATCGAAGATGATGGTTGCGGCTTCAGCGGTGAGGTGGACACGCGCGAGCACCACGGCCTGAACATCATGAACGAACGGGCCCGCAGCCTGCGCGGCCAACTGAGCATTCTTTCCCGAATACCCCAGGGCACCCGTATCCAGGTGCTTTTCCAACCGGAATTCCTGGGTCAACCCACCGAAGGCATCGCAACATGAACGCCCCTTTGCGCCACACCCTGCTGTTGGTCGACGATCATCCGATGATGCGTCGCGGGATCCGCCAGATGCTTGAGCTCGAAGACGACTTGCACATTGTCGGCGAAGCCAGCCACGGCGAAGAAGCCTTGACGCTGATCGAGCCGCTCAAGCCCGACCTGGTGCTGCTGGACAACAACATGCCGCAAATGAACGGCATCGAGACCCTGCGTCGGCTGCGCGCCATGCACTACACCGGCAAGGTTTTGCTGTTCACTGTCTCTGACGCCGAGGACGACATCCGCGATGCCCTGCGCCTGGACGCCAACGGCTATTTGCTCAAGGACATGGAGCCTGAGTTGCTGATCCAGTACATCCGCGACGCCCTCAACGGCGCCCTGGTGATCAGCCCCGGCCTGACCCGCGTGATGGCCCAGGCCCTGCGCGCCGCACCGCGCCAGGCTGATGTCGAACTGACCGAGCGCGAACGCCAGGTGCTCAAGACCATCGCCGGCGGCTACAGCAACAAGGTCATCGGGCACAAACTGGGCATCACCGAAGGCACGGTCAAGGTTCATGTGAAGAACCTGCTGCACAAGCTTGGCTTGCGCTCGCGGGTGGAAGCGGCGGTGTGGGCAATGGAGCATTTGCGCGGGGCGGGCTAAAGCAGGCGCGTAGATTTCCTGAGCGAACATAAATCCCGTGGCGAGGGAGCTTGCTCCCGCTGGGCTGCGTAGCAGCCCCAAAAACAGGGCCGCTGCGCGCCCCAGCGGGAGCAAGCTCCCTCGCCACAGGATCGGTGTTCGGCAGATACCGATTCGACTGACTGCAATGACAATTCCCATCCCTCTTCCGAGGTAGGCCTGCCGAGGCATAGGCCGACGGCGCCTTGGGCTCTACCATGACGGCACGCGGAGGTACGCCATGCTGACCCACCCTTCCATTGTTCTACTGTTGCGACGTCATCACCTGTTCAGCCAATTGCCCGAGCGGGTGTTCGAAGAAGTGTGCAGCCTGGCCGTGCTCAAGCGCCTGGCTTGCAACAGCACACTTATGCACCAGGGCGACCCGGCCAAACGGTTTTTCCTGCTGGTCAGTGGCCAGATCAAGCTGTTCCGGGTGACCGGCGAAGGCCAGGAAAACCTGGTGGAGATCATCCAGCCCGGCCAGACCTTTGCCGAGGCCCTGCTGTTCAGCGAGGCCCGCTGCTACCCGGTCAGTGCATCGGCGATCAAGGACAGCGTGCTGGTGAGCATCGAGGGCACCCACTATCGCAAGGCTCTGGAAGACCAGCCCAAGGTGTGCCTGGCGATCCTGGCAAGCATGAGTATCCACCTGCACCAGCGCCTCAAGGACATCGACAACCTGACCTTGGCCAGCGCCAGCCGGCGGGTGATCAATTTCCTGTTGCAGGAACGCGACCCGCGGGACGGCTTGGTGGTGTTGCAGGTGTCCAAACGGCTGGTGGCGTCCAAGCTGGGGATCCAGCCAGAGACCTTTTCGCGCATTCTGCATCGCCTGGTGGATGGCGGCCTGATCGCCATGGAGCGGCGCAACATCCACATCCTGGCTGAGGAAGAGTTGGAGGCGTACCAGCAATAATTGCAGCCCCTATATGACGGTCACCCCAGCCCCTGTGGCGAGGGGATTTATCCCCGCTGGGCTGCGAAGCAGCCCCAAAGCCTTAGCCCGCGGTGTGTCAGGCGGTTGAAGGGGGGCGCTGCGCGCCCCAGCGGGGATAAATCCCCTCGCCACAGGTAATACACGAGGGGCAGCAGCCTCGGTGCTGTCATCACACGGTCGCCAAGCCCTTGCCCGCCCGTTCCAGATTGCGCCATAACCACGGCGGCAATACCTCCGGGTCGAGACTGTCGATCAGATTCTTCAGCGCCAGTCCCAATTCCGTATCCCCCTCGATCACCAGCCGCCGCCGGAAGAACAACGTGTCGGGGTCTTCCTGACGGCTCGCCAGCAAGAGGAATTCGCGCCAGTCGCCGCTGATGGTGACCTGGGCTTCGGCCCGTTCGGCGATGCGCAGTCCATCGCGCGCCAAGGTCAGGTACCAGCACAACTTCAGGTCGGGCACCCGCAGGCACAGCCAGCGCCCCTGCAGCACGTCGAAACCGCCATCGCGCAGCGGCTCGGCCAGGCAACGGTTGAGTGCCTGTTGCAACGCCAGGCGTTGCACCACAAACGGCACCTTGGCCACGAGCGGCAGCACCCGGTCAGCGCTTTTGAGCAACCATTTTTTTGGACTCAGCACAGGCCCGCCTCCTCTACCTTCAACATGCCGGCATGGCCGTGCCAGTAACCGTTGCAGCCGTCCACGAACAACGGCGGCGCCTCGCCCTGGCGCACCTTGTCGAAGGCCGTGACCACGTCGGCCATGCCCTGGGCGCGCGGGCTCAGGCGCAACAGGTCAGCGCCGCTGGCCTTCAGCGCGCTGTAATCGGCGAGCAGGTTCGTCACCTCCCCGGACATCGTCTGGATGCCATTGAGGGTGAACAACTGTTGGCCTTCCTGGCTGCTCAGGGCCAGGCCGTCGGGATAGTTGATGCAACAGAACTGGCAGTCGTCCTTGGGTCGGTTCTCGGCGCGGGCGGTGAAGCAACGCGCCGAGTACGCCAGGGGCAAATGGCCGTAGGCAAAAATTTCAACCTCAGGCACTTCACGGTCCATGTCCCGCACCTGTTCGAGCACATCGCCGATCAGCGCTGCCGAGCATTCCACGGGTGGCACCCAACGGGTCATGCCGCTGTCGAGCAGTTGGCCCAGGGCGTGACCGTTGTACAAGTTCAACGCCGGACCGCCGACAAAGGGCAACTTGCGCTCGGCCAGGAACTGCACCGCGCCCATGTCATTGGCTTCCACCAACAGTTGGCCGTTGTCACACAGGCGTCGCAGCGAGGACAGCTCCGAAGCCGCCTCGACCAACGTCAGGCTCGACAACACGATCTGTGCCTGGCTGCACGTTTGCAGCTCACGCGCCAGGCCCAGCCATTGATCCAGGGAAAAAGCCCGGCGCTTCGAACACACGGTTTCCCCCAGGTAAATCACGTCCAACGGCAGGGCCGACATCTCGGCGTAGAAATTTCCCAATTGCGTTTTGTCCCAGTAGAACAGGACCGGTCCCAGGCTGAGTTTCATCAGGCCTCCCTCATTGCCATGATCGATGGTAGGCACCCAGGGTGGTCTGGCTGCCTTCGGACAAACCAGCCAGCACCTGGCGCCATTCTTCCCGCACCCGGAACCGTTGCGGCGCGGCCTGGTGTGCGTCCAGCGCGGCGCGCCAGACCCGGGTGACTTGCTCAACGTAGGCCGGACTGCGCTGCCGGCCTTCGATTTTCACGGCCTCGACACCGATGGCCGTCAGCTCCGGCAACAGGTCCAGGGTGTCGAGGCTGGTGGGTTCTTCCAGGGCATGGAAACGCTTGCCGCCCACCAGGAAGCGGCCCTTGCACAAGGTCGGGTAACCGGCCGGTTCTTCAGGGGTGTAGCGATCGATCAGCACCTCGCTGAGGCGTGCGCTCAGACCTTGGGCGTCCTCGCTCCAGCGCACCGCCTTGGCGGGCGAGCAAACCCCACACAGGTTCGGCGATTCGCCGGTGATGTACGAAGACAAGTGGCAACGCCCCTCGGCCATGATGCACAGGCTACCGAAGCCAAAGACTTCGATCGGCACCGAACTGGCCGCCGCCACTTGCCGCACTTGGGCCAGGGACAGCACCCGTGGCAACACGGCGCGGCGGATGCCGTAGCGCTCGGCGTAAAAAGCCAGGGCCGCCGCGTGGGTCGCCGAACCCTGTACCGACAGATGCAAGGCCAGTTGCGGATGGCGCTGACTGGCGTAGCTGAGCACACCGGGGTCGGCGGCAATCAGCGCGTCCACGCCGAAATCGGCAGCCCGGTCCACCGCCCGTTGCCAGCGTTCCCAACCCTTGGGTTGCGGGTAGGTATTGACCGCCACGTACAGCTTGCGTTGATTCTGGCGGATGTGCGCGACAGCGGCATCGAACTGCTTGTCGTCCATGTTCAGCCCGGCGAAATGCCGGGCATTGGTGTCATCGCGAAAGCCGACATAGACGGCATCGGCGCCTTGGCGCACCGCCGCTTTGAGGGCAGGCAGATTCCCTGCCGGGCAAACCAGTTGCATGGGGCATCCTCGTGAGAAAACTAAGGGCGCCGCCAGTCTAGCCAGCCCTCGGCCGGCGACCTTGACGGCAATCAATTGCCGTCAATGCATCAGCTCGGCGAATGGCAGGTACAGCACCCGGTCGTGCTTGTGCACCAGCGTCTCACGCTCGACCACCGCCAAGCCGTCGGCCCAGCATGCGGCTGCCAACATCGCCGAGCTTTGCTGGGGGTGCAGTTCCACGCACAGGTGGCCTTCGGTGTCGGGGATCAGTTTGGCGCGCAGGTATTGCCGGCGCCGGTTGCGCTTGAGCCAGTCGAACCCGGCCGGCAGTTGCAACGGCACCGGCAGCACGTTGCTGATGCCTTGGGCCCGGAACAGGAATGGACGCACGACAATCAATGCGGTAACCAACGCCGCCGAAGGATTGCCCGGCAGACCGATCCATGGTTTGCCTTCCACATCGCCAAAGGCCAAGGGCTTGCCCGGCTGGATCGCCAGGCGCCAGAGATCGATGCTGCCCAGGCTTTCGATGGCATGCTTGAGATGGTCCTCTTCACCGACCGACACACCTCCGGAAGTCAGCAGCACGTCGCATTCGGCGGCCGCCAGGCGCAGTGCCTGCCGGCTGGCGTGCAGTTGATCGGGCATGACGCCAAAGTCATGCACTTCCACGCCCCAGCCCCGCAACAACGCGGCGAGGCTATGGCGATTGCTGTTGTAGATTTGCCCCGGCGCCAGAGGCTCGCCTGGTTCGCGCAGCTCATCGCCACTGCTGAGCAAGCCCACCTGCAAGGGGCGATGAACATCAACCTGAGCGACGCCGGCGCCGGCCAGCAGACCCAGCTCCTGGGCCCGCAGGCGCGTACCGGCCGCAAGCAGCCGATCACCTCGACGCAACTCCTCACCTTCCTTGCGAACGTGGTCACCGTCATTGACCGACGGCAACCAGACCCGCTCGCCATCGACCCGGCAGCTTTCCTGTGGCACCACCGTGTCGGCACCCGGCGGCAGCGGCGCGCCGGTGAAAATCCGCACGACTCGCCCGGGCTGCAGCGGCTCACCCGGTTCATCACCTGCGGCGATGCGCCCGGCCAACGCCAGATGGCCACCGTCAACCGGCAAGTCGGCCGCGCGCAGGGCATAGCCGTCCATCGCACTGTTGTCCCACGCCGGCAGATTCATCGGGCACAGGATGTCGACAGCCAACACCCGGGCCAGGGCCTGGTCCAGGCCGACCCGTTGCACGGGCGGTGGCGGCGGCGCCTGGTCCAGCAGATGACGAATCGCCTCATCCACCGGCGTCAGCACGCCGCTGTCGCAGACCTTGCCGCTCACGAGCGAGTCTCGCAGGCTGTCGGGGCAATGCCGGCCTGGGGCTTGAGGTGCGGAGTGAAATTGCATGGGCCGGTGCGGCTGTCCAATTGCCCGGCGAGGATCTGTTCCCAACCGGTCCGACAGGCGCCTGGCGAGCCCGGCAGGCAGCAGATCAGCACGCCGTTGCTCATGCCCGCCACCGCGCGCGATTGCAGGCTGGACATACCGATTTCGGCCAGGGAGACCTGACGGAACAATTCGCCGAAACCGTCCACCTGTTTGTCCAGCAATGGCAGTACCGCTTGAGGGGTGTTATCGCGCGGGGTGAAACCGGTGCCGCCGGTCATCAACACCACCTGCACCTTGGGGTCGGCGATCCACTGTGATACTTGGGCGCGGATCTGGTAGATATCGTCTTTCACCAGACCACGGTCGATCAGCACATGACCGGCGGTTTGCAGCAGGTCCGCGAGGGTCTGGCCCGAGGTGTCGGTGTCGAAACTGCGGGTATCGCTGATGGTGAGGACCGCGATGTTCAGCGGTTGGAAGAGGCGTTGCTTCAGATGGGCCATGATCAGCCGTCCTGTCAGAAAAGATGGCCCAGCCTGAACCGCATTCGATGCCGGGCCTATTCCTCCATGGAGGTACCTCCCTCGGCCTCAGGGCGCCAGACGCCTGCGCTGCCAAGCGCCCCCTTGCAGGCGGTAGTCGAGGCGATCATGCAAACGGTCGGCACGGCCTTGCCAGAATTCCAGCCGTTCGGGGCGCAGGCAATAACCGCCCCAATGCGCGGGACGTGGCACGGCTTGATCGGCGAAGCGTTCTTCAGTTTGTGCGAGCAAGGTTTCGAGGGCCGCACGGTTTTCCAGCGAACGGCTTTGTGGCGACGCCCAGGCGCCCAGCCGACTGGCAACCGAACGAGACTCGAAGTACGCGTCGGACAAGCCGGGATCGAGCTTGCTGACCTGCCCTTCGATGCGCACTTGCCGCTCCAGCCCCGGCCAGAAAAACGTCATGGCCGCCCAGGGATTGGCCGCCAGGTCCTGTCCCTTGCCGCTGTCGTAGTTGCCGAAGAATGAAAAACCTTCCTCGCTGAAGCCCTTTAGCAACAGCACTCGGCAATGGGGCCGACCCTGCTCGTCCACGGTGGCCAGGGCCATGCTGTTGGCTTCCACCGGGGGGCTTTCGGTGTCGCGGGCTTGTTGCATCCAGAGGCTGAACAGCGCCAGCGGGTTGTCTGGCGCTTGGGTTTCGTCCAGCCCATCGAGGGCGTATTGGCGGCGCATTTTGGCCAGGGAAAGGGGCATGGCGGTGATCTCCACTAGGGTTTGGCCCAGTGTGGGTTTTGTGGGGTTGGCTGGCCTTGATCGTTGTCAATGCTGAGTCTGGTGGGGAATGGGATCGCGAGCAGCTAATGCTGCTTTTTGGATGGCTTGTGTGTATATCCGTTTCTTCGGTAACGGCTGCTTAGGGTTCCGCCCTTACGGAGGGTCACTTTTGAAAATCCGGAAGCCGGCCCAGGCAAAAGTAACCCAAACGCTTTATGCCCCACCACTTGGTGCCTCGCTAGTGCTCGGCATGCCCTCTCTCCGGCATTGCTCCGTGGGCCCGCCGCGAAGGGTCATCCATGACCCAGCGCGGCTATCCCGGCATCCATGCCGGGATGCCCACTGCGCAATGCCTGCGTTCGGCCAGCGTGGTTAACGGGGCCCCAGATCAAAAGCCTTGGCGAGGCGGCCTTATAGCCGACCTGTTTCTTTGGCCGTACCCCAATCCAACTGTGGGAGCGGGCTTGCTTGCGAAGGCGGCCTTGTTGCCGACTCATTTCTCCCGGCTGTACGTTGATCGAATTGTGGGAGCGAGCCTGCTCGCGAAGGCGGCCGTATGAACACCCACATAGGTTACAAATCAGTTCACGCACATAGGTAACAGTTTTGCTGGCAATTGTTGATTCGGAGGGCCTGACCATGCCGTGGCGAGAGCTGAAACCTATGGATTTGATGTGATATTCATTGCGGATTACCTGCCTAGTCAGCTCAGCTCCAGCCAATTCTGTGCGGCTCGTAGCATCAGCCTCAAGACAGCCATCGCGAGCTTGCTCGCTCCCACAGGGGAACACATTCGCAGAGAAACAGGTCGGCCGTTAGGCCGCCTCGTCGCGGACGTTGATCTCGAGGCGCCCCGTTAACCACGATGGCCGAACGCAGGCATTGCGCAGTGGGCACCTCGGCATGGATGCCGAGGTAGCCGCGCTGGGCCATGGATGGCCCTTCGCGGCGGCCCACGGAGCAATGCCGGAGAGAGGGCATGCCGAGCCTAGGCGAGGCACCAAGTGGTGGGGCAAAAGCGTTTTGCTTACTTTTGCGCTTCTCAAAAGTGAGCCGCCGTCAGGGCGGAACCTTAAGCTGCCGTCACCAAAAAAACGGATATACACACCAACTATGAAGCGAAGCCCCCTCCTATTTAAGCCCCAACCGCCGCGCCAACTTATGCAAATTACTCGGATCCACCTCCAACAACCGCGCCGCCCCCGCCCAGTTCTGCCCGCAGCGTTCCAGGGCCCCGAGGATCGCCCGCCGCTGGCAATCATCAACGGCCTCGCCCAAGGGCAGCACCGGCGTCTCCAATAGTGGCACTGCTTGTTCGGGCAGTGCCTGCATTGAGGTCGCATTGGCATTGACATCCAAGTCGAGCACCTGCGGCTCCAGCGTCATGATCAAGCTGCGACTGGCGCCCCGGCTCAGTTGCTTCAACGCCGCACGACTGATGACGTGCTCCAGCTCCCGCACATTACCCGGCCAGCTATACGCCAACAGCGCCTGTTCGGCGGCCGGTGACAGGCGCAAGCCGCGCAAGCCCAGCCGTGTACGGTTCAGTTCGAGAAAGTGCCCGGCCAGCATCAGCACATCGTGGCCGCGTTCGCGCAGGGGTGGGATCGGCACGGGGTAGACCGAGAGCCGGTGATAGAGGTCCGCGCGAAACAGGCCCTCGCGAATGCTGTCGGGCAGGTGCCGGTTGGTGGCGGCGATGATCCGCACATCGACGTGTAGCGGCTTGTCCGCTCCCAGGCGCTGGATCTCGCCGTTCTGCAGGGTGCGCAGCAATTTGGCCTGCACGCTCAGCGGCAATTCGCCCACCTCGTCGAGAAACAGCGTGCCGCCATTGGCCGCGTCGAAACGCCCGGCGCGGTCGGTGGTTGCTCCGGAAAACGCGCCTTTGACGTGGCCGAACAATTCGCTTTCGGCCAAGGACTCTGGCAGCGCCGCGCAATTGACCTGTACCAAGGGTTTGTGGGCGCGCCGGGACAGGCGATGCAGGCGTCGGGCAAACAATTCCTTGCCGACGCCGGTCTCCCCCAGCAACAACACCGGCAGTTCGGAGTCGGCCAGTACGTCCAGCTCGTTGAGCAATTGTTGCAGCCCCTCGCTGCGCCCGAGGATCTCGCCCTCTTCGGCTGGCAGGCGCAGGTCCGCCGTGTCGCTGCGCGATGCCCGCAGGCTGCGGTTTTCCTGCTCGAGTCGAGTGACACGCACGGCCGCCTCGATCTGCAGCGTGCAGCGCTTGAGTTCCTCCCGGGCGTGACTGTCGAACGTCCCGGCGTGTAACGCATCGAGGGTGATCGCGCCCCACAGCCGGCCTTCCACATACAGGCTCACGCCCATGCAGTCGTGCACCGGCAACGGTTCGCCAATATGGTCATCGAGCAAGCCGTCATAAGGATCCGGCAAGCGGCTGTCGGGCTCGAACCAGGTGGGTTCGCGCGAGGCCATGATCGCCGCCAGGCGCGGATGCTGGGCAATCACGAACCGACGCCCCAGGGCCTCGTGGACCAGGCCGACGGTCGCCACCGGTCGCAGGCTGTCTTCGTCCAGGCGCAACAGCCCTACGGCGCCACTGTTGAAATATTCGCGCAGGGTCTGCACCAGGCGCTGCAACCGCACGGCATTGGGCAGCTCGACGATCAGGTCGGCGGCCAGGCTTTCTCGCAGCATGGTAGTGATGACCCTCCAGGGTTCGTATGACCCTTGGCAACCAGGGTGACAATCACCCTGGCGAAATTTTTATGCTTGATTTTCAGTCAGTTACATTTGGCACGTCGGCTGCAAAACCTACTCATCTGTCCCTGCCGGGATTCAACCCAAGGAAACATGATGAGCCTCGATCTGCTGGAACAAAGCCTCGGCCAACTGGCCTGCGACATTCCCGGTGCCACCCGTACCTTCCATCATTACAACCTCGACTTCTGTTGCGGCGGACAAAAATCCCTGCGCGAAGCCGCCCTGGTTAAAGGCCTGAACCCGCTGCTGATCGCCGATGCCCTGCGCACCCTGCAAGCCGCTGGAGAGTTGGGCCATGACTGGCGCGACGAGCCCCAGGCATTGCTGATCAGCCACATCCTGGAACGCTACCACGCCCGCCATCGCGAACAACTGCCGGAACTCATCCGCCTGGCCCGTCGCGTCGAGCAGGTCCATGGTGCGCGGGCCAGTTGCCCGAACGGCCTGGCCGATCACCTGCAGGACATGTATCAGGAACTCGAAGGCCACATGCTCAAGGAAGAACAAGTGCTGTTCCCGATGCTGCAACAGGGTCTCGGCGAACGGGCCTCGGCGCCGATCCAGGTGCTGCGTTTCGAGCACGACCAGCACGGTGAAGCGCTGGAAACCATGCTCACCCTCACCGACCAGATCACCCCGCCCTCCGACGCCTGCAACACCTGGCGTGCCCTGTATCGCGGGCTGGTGGAGTTCCGTGATGACCTGATGCAGCACATCCACCTGGAAAACAATGTGCTGTTCGTCAATGCGATGAAGCCTGCCCGCTAACCCTCAAGCACTGCCCGCTCCCATAGGGGTGGGCAGTGTTCCCATTTTTTTGCATCACCTCGGTTCAGTGTGGGAGCGGGCTTGCTCGCGAAAGCGTCGTGTCAGGCGACATCAATGCCGGCTGAACCACCGCTTTCGCGAGCAAGCCCGCTCCCACAGGATTGGTGGGGTCTGCTCTTACTCAAAACTGCCAATAGAACATCGCCTTGGCCAAAACCACGATCAGCACCATATGCCCGAGAATACTGCGCCGCAGCCAGCAGGCCCGGCCGGGTGTCAGGCGCCCGCTCTTGAGCCAGTACGCCAGCCACAGGTAATGGCCAATGATGCTCAGGGCCAGCAGGATCTTCAGGCTGAGCAACAAGCCGAAGCTGTTGCTCAACGGTTGGCTCAACGCCCCGCGATGCTGCCAGGCCAGGGCGATGCCGGCGCCGTACAGCAGCAGCACCACGGCGTGCAGCACACGCCGCGAACGCTGGGCGATCGCTTGCTCGGCGGGCTCCCTGACGCCCTGGGCCAGGGGCCGACGGGCTGAATGCCAAATGAACACCTCGAAAAACAGCGTACCAATGAAAGCGATGGCCGCCAGCAGATGGGTGACCAGCAGGATCCCGTACATCAACGCTTACCTCCGTCCCGGTGAATCATCCCGGATGCCCGTCCACCCGGGCCCGTACCAACATCGGCGCGTAGCGCCAGGCGTAGAGCCCGAAGGCCAGGATCCAGCACAGCCCCGCCAGCCACAGCGCGGCCAATGGAAATACCAGAACCAGCCACACGCGGCTCAGGCACGCGAGGTTCAGCAGGATAAACGCCTGGGTCATCCCCCGTGGCGGCTCCAGGGACCGGCCGGTATGGCCCAGCGTCACCCGGGCAATCATCGCCAGGATCAGCCCGGACATGGCCCCGATGGTCAGGCTGTGCACCGCCAGGCTTGGATTCAGCGGCACACCCAAGTGCCACAGCGCCATGCCCAGGCAGGCCAAGGCAAGCCAGGCGTAGGCCAGGTGCAACGACCACAGCAGCGGCACTCGCCACACGCCCCGGTCATGCCAGCGCACCAGCCGAATCCCGTGCCCCACCGTCAGCGCGACGAACAACAGGCCGACCCAGGCATTGGCCGACAGCGCCGTACCGAAGGCATACAACAATGCCACCAGTGCCGATCCCGCCAGCAATAAACGATCGAGCCACGGCCACGGCGCAACGCCCTCGACCCGACCAAGACCGCGCTGAGTGAAGAACGGAATCACCCGCCCGCCGATCAGCCCCATCATCGCCGCCACCAGCCACAGGCCGGTGAGCACGCTTTGGCGCTGCAAACCCTCGTTGTGCTGCAGCAGGCCGTACACCGACAACCCGTCGGCAGCGGCGAGCAACAGCAATACCAGCACAATCGGGTAATTGCGTTTTTGCCGCACACGCCACAAGGTCACGCCCATCAACGCAGCCACCGCCAGGGCGAAGCCCAACTCCAGCGTGGCCAGCAGCGGCCAGGGCGCGTCGACCAACCAGGCCAGCCGCGCGCCCAGCCACAACAGTGCCAATGCCGCGAGGCGCTTGCCGCTGAGCCCCGGGGTGCCCGTCCAGGTCTGCACCGCCGTCAGCAGGAACCCGGCGATGATCGCCAGGCCAAAACCGAACAACAGTTCGTGACGGTGCCAGGCCAACCAGCCGCCTGCCGGCTGCCAGGCCGAGCGCCCCGTGAATGCCAGCAGCCAAAGGGGGATGGTCAGCAGCGCCAAGACGCAGCCTGCCAGGAAGAACGGCCGAAACGCCAGGCGCCACAGCGGCAGGATGG
Organism: Pseudomonas sp. Q12-87; assembly: GCF_001269755.1. Taxonomy (NCBI): domain Bacteria; kingdom Pseudomonadati; phylum Pseudomonadota; class Gammaproteobacteria; order Pseudomonadales; family Pseudomonadaceae; genus Pseudomonas; species Pseudomonas sp. Q12-87. Next base: position 361,274 of record NZ_LHVI01000020.1, read on the forward strand.
CCATGGCCTTGCGACGGTCAAGCACTTGCATACACCACTCCTTTGCCCTCATCTGGCTCGCCAGCGAGGTACGACAAATCAGGGTTCGAATGATCGGCTATCGGCGCTGGCGAACCTTGTCTCAGATCAAGCCAGCCGGCCTCGGACAGACACTTGCAAAGGGCCTGCCGGAACGGCTTTGGGCTGAGTACCGTTTTTCAACCCTCCCCTTTTTTCCTTGTGGGAGCGGGCTTGCTCGCGAATGCGGTGGCACACCCAATAGCGATGCAAGCTGACACACCGCCTTCGCGAGCAAGCCCGCTCCCACAGGATTCAGGTCTTTTTTACCCTTTCATGGTTTTTATTACCCTAGCAGATCAGGGTCATTTATACCCTGAGACCCGGCAACCTTCGAAATACAAGGCCCGCCGCCCTGGCCCGGCTCTTGCTCAGGCAGGGCACAGACTTTCTCCGCCGGGGTTCCCCATGAAACACGTCGCGCTGCCCTTCACCTGGTTCGTCCTGCTCTCCTGCGTTGTCGCGCTCGCCAGCAGCCTGTCCCTGAGCCTGGTCTGACCCTTTTCCTATTCCTGCCAACACAAGGACCGTCCCATGGTGCTCCACCGTGTCCATCACCAGATTCTGCGCAGCCATCACCTGTTCGAGCCGTTGAACGAAGAACAGCTCGACGAACTGATGAGCAACAGCCAACTGCTGAACATCGACAAGGGCGACCCGCTTTTCCGTCAGGGCGAGCCGGCCCAGGCGTTTTATTTCGTGATTTCCGGGGCCGTGAAAATCTACCGGCTGACCCCGGACGGCCAGGAAAAAGTCTTCGAGGTGATCGGCGAGCGCCAGACGTTCGCCGAAGCGATGATGTTGATGGACACGCCCAACTACGTGGCATCCGCCGAAGCCGTCGGGCCCAGCCAGGTGTATCGCCTGTCCAATGCCACCTACATGCGCCTGCTGCAAAGCAACAGCCGGTTGACGTTTGCCCTGCTCGGCAAGCTGTGCGTGCGCCTGCACCAGCGGGTCAATGAGATTGAAACCCTGTCGCTGAAAAACGCCACCCACCGCGTGGTGCGCTACTTGCTGACGCAACTGGTGCGGCTGCAAACCGTGGACAGCCAGTTCGAACTGCCGATGGCCAAGCAATTGATTGCCGGACACCTGTCGATCCAGCCGGAAACCTTCTCGCGGATCATCCGCCGCCTGATCGATGAAAAGATCATCACCCAGGATGGCCGCCAAATTGCCATTCTTGATCGCCTGCGCCTGGAGCAATTCGAATGAGCGCGCAATCCCTTTGCCTGTACTGCCAACGCGCCAGCCCCGCCGATGAAACCGAATGCAGCCAATGCGGCATGCCGTTGCCCGCCGAAGCGGCGCTGGCCGGTGAACGTCGGTTGCGGCGCTTCACCTGGTTCTGTGTGGGGCTGACGATTTTCTGCATCGGCATGTTTTTCTGGTTGCCCCGCAGCATCGTTTGAGCCCTCAGTCTTGTGTCAACTGGCGGTACAACTGTGGCAGCCGCAACGGCAGCTGTTCGGGCTGGCGGATCAAGGTGTAGCCGTTGGCCCCAAACATGTACGGCAAATAATCCCCCGCTTCACGGTCAATGGTGATGCAAAACGGCGTCAGCCCCTGGCGCCGTGCCTCCAGCACCGCTTGGCGAGTGTCCTCCACGCCATAGCGCCCTTCGTAAAGGTCCAGGTCATTGGGCTTGCCATCGCTGAGCAGCAACAACAATTTGCGCCGCCGCTTGCAGCCTTGCAGCCGCTGCGTGGCCTGGCGGATCGCCGCGCCCATGCGGGTGTAATAACCGGGCTTGAGCCCTTGGATCCGGCCTCGGGTGTGATCGTCATAGCGCTGGCCGAAGGCCTTGAGTTCATGCATCCGCACCTGCTGGCGCCGCAGTGAAGAGAACCCGTACAAGGCGAAATCATCCCCCAGCACCGCCAGGGTTTCACCGAACAGCAGCAGGCTGTCGCGAATCACGTCGATGACGCGATGCTCATCATTGAGGTGGGCGTCGGTGGACATCGACAGATCGGCCAACAGCAAGCAGGCCAAGTCGCGGCGAGTCTGGCGTTGCTCCATGAACAGGCCGCGTTCGCTGCACTGGCCGTGCTGGCGTTCGACGTGAAAATCCAGCCAGGCTTGCAGGTCCAGTTCCGAACCCTGGGTTTGCTGGCGCAGCCATTGGCGATCATTGCGCAGGTGTTCGAACTGGCGGCGCAGGCGCTGGGCCGAGCTGCGCAGGCGTGCGGGCAATGGCTGAGGCTGACAATCGCGGGGGACAAACGTCTGCACGCTGACGAAATCGTCCTGCAGTCGTTGCTTGCGGTAGTCCCATTCCGGCAAGTGGATGCCCTCGCCCAAGGGGATGTCATCGACATCGGCCGGCGGCAGGTCCAGGTGCAGCTTCAAGCCGCCGCCCTTGCGCAGGCGGGTGCGCGACAAGGTCAACTGGTCCAGGTCTTCGGCGACGCGGGCGGCGTCCGGGTCTTCGCTGTCGTCCGCCCAGCGATCCAGGTCCACGTGTTCGGTCCAGCTGAACAGGTTCTCCAGGCGCACGATCAACAATCCACCGTCGCGGGTGGTTTCGTCGATGCGTTCAGCGCGCTTGCGACCGCCCTGCTGCTCACCCGGCGGTGTCGCCAGGTACTGTTCGGATTCCTCCAGGTCCGCGGCCTGGGGGTTGGCGAGATGTTGGGGTGGGTATAGCCACAACGGCAACGGCCAGGCCGCCCGCTCGCTGCGCGAGAAATGCTCGACACTGCCCGGCTCGCGTAGCGCTTGGCACAGCGCGCGCTCCAGAGCCGCTTCGGCCGGGTTGAGGGTGGCTGGGTCAGGGCGCAGGGACAGGTGCGCGTCCACCAGCCGCCGATAACGAGGGCGCATGGCCGGGTAGCGGTGCAGCACGGTTTGGGTCCACCGTTGATTGTCCCGCCCCCAGTGCGTCATCGGGCCAGACTGTGCGGCCAGCAACGCCAGCCAGCGATACAACTCTGCGTTGAGATCGACATCGGGAAACGCCGCCAGGCTCGCCGGCAGGCGCAGGTTATCGGCATCGCACCAGGCCAAGGGCACTTGCTTGCAGGTGCCGGCGATCTGCTGCAGCAGGTTGCGGCGCAACAACAGGTCGCGGTCGCTGACCGCTTCCACCCCCAGGTGAGGCGCACCGCCAGTGGCGCGAAACAGCACCTGCAATGAGCGTTGCCGGGGCACCAGCTCGACCCGGGCCTCAGGAAAATCAGCACTGGCCCGGCGGGTGATGAAACGGTGCCAGACACTGCCGACCCATTCTTCCAGCTCCAGGGTGAATGCCATGGTTATTCTCCTCTTAAGCCGAACCCATTGTGGCGAGGGGATTTATCCCCGCTGGGCTGCGAAACAGCCCCAATATGTCCGCTACTGCGGTGTATCAGACAGGATGTAGGGGGCCCGCTTCGCGCCCCAACGGGGATAAATCCCCTCACCACAAATGAGTTCGGCTCAGTCGCTGTGGTGACTCACGACGGCACCACCGCCGCCGGTGCACGCAGGGCCGCGCGGCCACGCTGACGGAAGCTGAACAGGTAGCAGAGCAGCCCGGCCAGGAAACCGACGCCGCTGACCAGTCGAGCCCAGAACAGCGGCTTCAAGTGATCCACCGTCGCCATGAACGGCAAGGCACTGCCATCCGTCATCCAGCGTTGCAGCCACACCTGGACCACACCGGCTGCGGTGAGGAACAAGGTGATCATCACCATCGACAGGGTCATCAACCAGAAACCCCAGATCTCCAGGCGCTGCGAGCGTTCATCGGCGGCTTCGCCCAAACCACGCAAGCGCGGCATGGCGTAGCTGATCAGCGTCATCACGATCATTGCGTAGGCCCCGTAGAAGGCCAGGTGACCGTGGGCCGCGGTCAGTTGCGAACCGTGGGTGTAGTAGTTGACCGGTGCCAGGGTGTGCAGGAAACCCCAGACGCCCGCGCCGAAGAACGCGGTGACCGTGGTGCCCTTGGCCCACAACGTGGCGGCGCGGTTCGGGTGCTGTCGACGACGGTTTTTCACCATGCTGAAGGCGAAGATCACCATCGCCAGGAACGGCAGCGGCTCCATCGCCGAGAAAATCGAGCCGACCCACAACCAGACCTCGGGCGCGCCGATCCAGAAGAAGTGGTGACCGGTGCCGATGATCCCGGTGATCAACGCCATTGCGATGATCACGTAGAGCCATTTTTCCACCACTTCGCGGTCCACACCGGTGATCTTGATCAGGACGAAGGCGAGCATCGAACCCATGATCAGTTCCCAGACGCCTTCGACCCAAAGATGCACCACCCACCACCAGTAGAACTTGTCGCGGGCGAGGTTCGAGGGGTTGTAGAAAGAGAACAGGAAGAACACCGCCAAGCCGATCAGCCCGGTCATCATCACCATGCTGACGGTGGTCTTGCGGCCCTTGAGCATGGTCATGCCGATGTTGTAGAGAAACCCCAGGCACACCACCACGATGCCCATTTTGGTGATGGTCGGTTGTTCGAGAAACTCGCGGCCCATGGTCGGCAGCAGGTCGTTGCCGGTGAACTTCGCCAGCGTCGCATACGGCACCGAGAGGTAACCCAGGATCGTCGCCACACCCGCGGCGGCGAACACCCAGAACAGCACCAGCGCCAGTTTCGGGCTGTGCAGTTCGCGGTCGGCTTCCTCCGGGATCAGGTAATAGGCTGCGCCCATGAAGCCGAACAACAGCCAGACGATCAGCAGGTTGGTGTGGACCATGCGGGCCACGTTGAAGGGGATCAGCGGGAACAGAAAGTCGCCGATCACGTATTGCAGGCCCATGATCAAACCGAACAATACCTGGCCCAGGAACAGCATCAGGGCAAACACGAAGTACGGTTTGGCAACGGCCTGCGAGGCGAATTTCAGATGCGGATTAGCCATGCTCATCTCTCAGCCCTCCTTGTTTGGCGGCCAGCCATTGGTGTTGATTTTCGAGCTCCACTTGAGGAACTCGGCGATGTCGTCGACTTCCTGCTTGCTCAGGTTGAACTGCGGCATGGCCCGACGGCCCGGAACGTTCAACGGCTGCATTTTCATCCAGGCGTGCAGGAACGGTTTGAAGGCTTCCTCGCCGCCACGGCGGTTGACCACGTTGCCCAGCTCCGGCGCAAAGTAAGCGCCCTCGCCCAGCAGCGTGTGGCAGCCGATGCAGTTGTTACGCTCCCAGACGCCCTTGCCGCGAATCACCGACTCGGTCAATTGCGCCTGGTTGCTGCGTTCCGGAAAGGTCTGTTCCGTGTGGTAGGTCAGGGCCAGGAATATCAGGAAAAAGAAGATGCTTCCCCCGAAATAAATATTCCTGGCCATGCCTTTGGTGAAGGTATCTGACATGGTCACTTCCTCATTGCTTGGCGTGTCCATTCTAGGAAGCGAGGGGTCCGGAACCGCTTGATGGCGATCAAGAATCTCCGATGGTTTTGCTGGGTTGTTCCTGCAGCACCGATCCCCCGTGGCGAGGGAGCTTGCTCCCGCTGGGGCGCGAAGCACCCTCAAAACCTGCCGGCACGGTATTTCAGGTAAAAGGAGGTTGTTGCGGTTGGGGCTGCTGCGCAGCCCAGCGGGAGCAAGCTCCCTCGCCACCGGTTATGTGCCTGACAGGAGTGCCGAGGCAATCAGTACCGCCAGCAGCACCGCCCAGCTCAAAACCAGCCCGCGCCACAAGCGCGGCGCGTGACGCAGTTCCATGAAGCCGTCGGCGATCAGCCAGGCCTTGGTCACCGCGACCGTCACTATGGCCATGGAAATCAACTCCGTGCCCGCGACCCGCCCCAGCGCCACGGTGCCCGTACTGAGCAGTGTCAACGCCGCCCAGCAGACGATCAGGTGATGGGAAACCGACATGTGCACCTCAGCTCAATCGAGGATGTAGACCAACGGAAACAACAACACCCAGATCAGATCCACCATGTGCCAATACAGCACGCCGGATTCCAACCCGCTGCATCGCTGCGAATCATGACGACGACGCCGGCAACCCTCGGCCAGCCAGCCGAGGATCACCATGCCCAGCAGCACGTGCAGGAAATGAAACCCCGTAAGGATCCAGTACAAGGTGAAGAAGGTGTTGTGCTCCATCCCCAGGCCGCTCGCCAACAGATGGGCGTACTCGGTGAGCTTGATCCCCACGTAGCCCGACGCAAGCACCAACGCCACGCACAGCAACAGCGCGGCTCGACGCGGTCGGTCTTGCCGGATTTGCTCTTGAGCCAACGCTGCGAACAGGCCGGCAGTGAGCAGGCTGAGGGTCATCGCCAGGCCCGTGGAACGATCCAGCAACTGTCGGCCTTCGCTGAACACCTGCGGATGCAGCGCCTGGGCGACGGTGAACGCGAGGATCAGCAACGCGAACACCGACAGCTCGGCGAGGATGAAGAACCACATCGCCAAATCCCCCGGCAAGCGCCGGAGCGTGGTCGCGGTGTCAGCCGAAATGGACATCGACTACGTCCATCAGCGCAGCCACAGTCTGCGGATCGTCACTCAACGGCTCGGCCAGGCACGCCAGGCAGGCTTGGCGCGGGTCCATGCCGGAGCCGATCATACGCGCGGCGAAAATCAGCAGGCGCGTGGAGGCCACTTCCTCCAGGTCGTGCTGATCGAGCCGGCGCAGCGCCTGCCCAAGCCGCACGATCTGGGCGGCCAAGGCCATGTCGACGCCAGCCTCGCGGGCGACGATGCGCTCTTCATCGGTCACCGCAGGATAACCAAAGCGCAGCGCCACAAAGCGCTGGCGAGTGCTCGGTTTCATACCCTTGAGCAGGTTCTGGTAACCGGGGTTGTACGACACCACCAGCATGAACGACGGCGGCGCCTGCAGGACTTCGCCGGTGCGTTCCAAATACAACTGCCGGCGATCATCGGCCAGTGGATGCAGCACCACGGCGGTGTCCTGGCGCGCTTCGACCACTTCGTCCAGATAACAGATCCCGCCCTCGCGCACCGCCCGGGTCAAGGGCCCGTCCTGCCACCAAGTACCCTGGGCACCGATCAGGTGCCGACCCACCAGGTCGGCGGCGCTCAAATCATCGTGGCAGGCCACGGTGTACAGCGGCAATTTCAAGCGGTGGGCCATGTGCTGGACAAAACGGGTCTTGCCGCAGCCGGTCGGGCCTTTGATCAGCACCGGCATGCCGTGATGCCAGGCCTGTTCGAACATCGCCTGTTCATTGTCCTGGGGTTGATAAAAGGGTTCGTCCGGATGCTGCAAGGAGTGGATAGCGTTCATGGCAAGGCCCGATCAGACAACACGATTGGCGGTCAAGCTACGGCGCCCTGCGACAACCTGGCAAGGGCGGCGGCCGGCAAACTTGATCGCCGTCAAGCGGCTAACCACAGGCCTGGGCATAGCCTTGCACCGCACCAAGAACCTGCGCGCCGAACACCAATTAAAGCGCAGCGCGGATCACGCCTGAGGAGAAATGGAATGCTGATCAGCCACAAAAAATCGTGGACCTTGAGGGTCGCGGCGCTGTGTACAGCGCTGGCCGCACCCTACGCTTTCGCCGACAAAACCCATGAGCCAGAACACTCGCGCATGGTCAAAACCGAAGGCGCGCCGGACCTGAGCCAGGCCGACTTCGACGCGGCAAAGGAAATCTACTTCCAGCGCTGCGCGGGTTGCCATGGTGTATTGCGCAAGGGCGCCACCGGTAAACCGCTGACCCCCGACATCACCCAGAGTCGCGGCCAGGCCTATCTCGAAGCACTGATCACCTACGGTTCCGCCGCCGGAATGCCGAACTGGGGCACCTCCAACGCCCTGACCAAAGACCAGATCACGGTGATGGCCAAGTTCATCCAGCACACCCCGCCGACGCCGCCGGAATGGGGCATGGCCGAAACCCTCAAGACCTGGAAAGTCCTGGTCAAGCCCGAGGACCGGCCGACCAAGCAGCTCAACACCCTCAACCTGCAAAACCTGTTCTCGGTGACCCTGCGCGACGACGGCAAGATTGCCCTGATCGATGGCGACAGCAAGAAGATCGTCAAGCTGATCGACACCGGTTACGCCGTGCATATCTCGCGCATTTCCGCATCGGGCCGCTACCTGCTGGTGATCGGCCGGGACGCCAAGATCGACATGATCGACCTGTGGCCCAAAGAGCCGACCAAGGTCGCCGAAATCAAGGTAGGCATCGAAGCCCGTTCGGTGGAGACGTCAAAATTCAAGGGCTACGAAGACAAGTACACCATCGCCGGTTCGTACTGGCCGCCGCAGTTCACCATCATGGACGGCGAAACCCTGGAGCCCAAGCAGATCGTCTCGACCCGCGGCATGACCGTCGACACCCAGCAATACCATCCCGAGCCTCGCGTCGCGGCGATCATTGCCTCCCACGAATGGCCGGAGTTCATCGTCAACGTCAAGGAAACCGGCAAGGTGATGCTGGTCAATTACCAGGACATCAAGAACCTCACCATCACCAATATCGACGCCGCGCCATTCCTACATGACGGCGGTTGGGACAGCAGCCATCGCTACTTCATGACGGCGGCCAACAACTCCAACAAAGTCGCGGTGATCGACTCCAAGGAACGCAAACTCACCGCCCTGGTGGACGTTGGCAAGACCCCGCACCCAGGGCGCGGTGCCAACTTCAACCATCCACTCTACGGGCCCGTCTGGGCCACCAGCCACTTGGGTGACGCCGGGGTTTCGCTGATCGGTACCGACCCGGTCAATCATCCGCAATACGCCTGGAAGCAGGTTGGCTCGCTCCAGGGCCAGGGCGGCGGCTCACTGTTCATCAAGACTCACCCTCAATCCCGACACTTGTATGTCGACACCACCCTCAGCCCCGATGCCAAGCTCAGCCAATCAGTGGCGGTGTTCGACATCGACAAGCTCGACGCCGGCTACACCGTGCTGCCGATTGCCGAATACGCGGGAATCAAGAAAGGCGCGATGCGCGTGGTGCAGCCGGAATACAACAAGGCCGGCGATGAGGTCTGGTTCTCGGTCTGGAGTGGCCAGGAAGACGAGTCGGCGCTGGTGGTGATCGACGACAAGACCCTCAAGGTGAAGAACGTGATCAAGGACAAACGCCTGATCACCCCGACCGGAAAATTCAACGTTTACAACACCCAACACGACATCTATTGAGCCCCATCAATAAGAGGAAAAACCATGAAGCCTATTCTGATCGCCTTGGCCCTGACGGCTGCCTACAGCCTACCGGCGCTGGCACAAGACGGCCCGACGCTGTTCAAGAGCAAGCCCTGCGCGGCCTGTCACTCCATCGATACCAAGGTCGTTGGCCCGGCGCTCAAGGACGTCGCGGCGAAAAACGCCAGTGTCCCTGGTGCACAGGATTTACTCGCCAAGCACATCAAGGAAGGTACGCAAGGCAACTGGGGGCCGATGCCGATGCCGGCCAACCCCGTGACGGAAGAAGAAGCCAAGATCCTCGCGGCGTGGGTCTTGACCCTTAAATAAACCCAGGCAGGACCTGCCTGACACAAACCCCGTGGCGAGGGAGCTTGCTCCCGCTGGGCTGCGCAGCAGCCCCCTGGTTTTGCCTGACACACTGAGTCGTCAGGTTGCTATTGGGACTGCTTCGCAGCCCAGCGGGAGCAAGCTCCCTCGCCACAGGACCGCGCAGCACTTTGATTCAGGAGGCGTCATGGAACGACACAGCTCAACAACCTTGATGACGGCCCTCCTCCTCGTCTTTTCGTCCTGCGTGCTGGCCGCTCCCGGCCACCAGCGCCAGGCCCAACTGCAACACCTGCTCGAACAGGACTGTGGCGCCTGCCACGGCCTGCACATGACCGGCGGCCTCGGCCCACCCCTGACCTTTGACGCCCTCGCCGGAAAATCCCGCGACAGCCTCATCGCCACCGTCACCCTCGGGCGGCCCGGCAGCGCCATGCCCGGTTGGGCGCCGCTGCTCGATCCCGACGATATCCGCTGGCTGGTGGACCGGCTCCTTCAAGGAAAACCCGCCTCATGATCCGCTCTATCCTGTCCTGTACCGCCATCGCCCTGTTGCTGTCGGCGTGTGCGCAAACACCGCTACGTGGCACCGGTGACCTGGGTGTCGTGGTGGAACGCGCCACCGGCAGCCTGCAAATCATCGAAAGCGACAACCGCACCGCCCTGGCCCGTGTCGAAGGGTTGGGCGACCTGTCCCACGCTTCGGTGGTGTTCTCCCGCGACCAGCGCTACGCCTATGTGTTTGGCCGCGACGGTGGCTTGAGCAAGGTCGACTTGCTGACGGCGCGCATCGAACGGCGCATCCTCCAGGGCGGCAACAGCATCGGCGGTGCGATCAGCCAGGACGGCAAACTGATCGCCGTGTCCAACTACGAGCCCGGCGGCGTCAAGGTGTTCGATGCCCAGAGCCTGGATCAGGTCGCCGACATCCCCGCCACACCATTGCCCGACGGCCAGAAACGTTCACGGGTGGTGGGTCTGGTGGATGCGCCGGGACAACGCTTCGTGTTCAGCCTGTTCGATACCGGTGAGATCTGGACCGCCGACTTCAGCCAAGGCCACACACCGCGCATCGACCGTTTCACCGGCATCGGCCAGCAACCCTATGACGCGCTGATCACCCCGGACGGACGCTATTACATGGCTGGGCTGTTTGGCGAAGACGGCATGGCGCAACTCGACCTCTGGCACCCGGAGCGTGGCGTGAAACGCGTGCTCGGGCATTACGGACGCGGCCAGGCCAGGCTGCCGGTGTACAAGATGCCCCATCTGGAAGGCTGGGCCCTGGCCGATGAGCAAGCCTTCGTCCCTGCGGTCGGCCACCACCAGGTATTGGTGATGAACGCTCGCACCTGGCAACTGACTGACGCCATCGCCGTGGCCGGCCAGCCGGTATTCGTCACCGCGCGCCCGGATGGCCGGCAGCTGTGGGTCAACTTCGCCTACCCGGACAACGACCGCGTCCAGGTCATCGACACGCAAACCCACGCCATCGTCGCGGACCTGCGACCCGGGCCGGCGGTGCTGCACATGGAGTTCACCGCACGAGGCGACCAGCTATGGCTGTCGGCCCGGGACGGCGGTGAAGTCCAGGTCTGGAACCCCTACACGCTGCAGCGCCTGAGCACGCTGCCGGCCATGAGCCCCAGCGGCATTTTCTTCAGCAGCCGTGCGCACAAACCGGGGTACTGACCATGACCGCAAGCTCGCTGGCCCGCCGCCTGATCGATCAATTCCAGCACGGCATGCCGCTGTGCGCCGAACCCTACCAGGTCATGGCCGATGCGTTGGGTTGCAGCGAAGCCCAGGTGCTCGACTGTCTGCAACATCTGCAGGTGGCCGGGACCCTGTCGCGAGTCGGCCCGGTGTTCGAGCACACCCGGGCCGGTTCCAGCACCCTGGCTGCCCTGGCGGTGCCCGAGGAGCGCTTGCATCAAGTGGCGGCGCGCGTCAGCCAGTACCCGGAAGTCAATCACAACTATGCCCGCGAACATCGCTACAACCTCTGGTTCGTGTTGACCGGCCCCAACCGCGCCCACCTGGACGCCATTCTCCAGGAGCTGGAACACGACACCGGCCTCACACCGCTGGACCTGCCCATGCTGACGGCCTATCGCATCGACCTGGGCTTTGCCCTGGAGCCCACCCCATGAATATCGCCCTGAGTGAACAACAATCCCTGGCACTGCGCCGGCTGCTGGAGGCAGGCCTGCCCCTGGCGCCTCGCCCCTTCCAGGTCCTGGCCGAGCAGATCGATGCCAGCGAACCGCAGGTGCTGGAGCAGGTTCGGCTCTGGCAGGAACAGGGACTGTTCCGCCGCGTCGGCCTGGTGGTCAATCATCGCGCGCTGGGGTTTGCCGCCAACGCCATGCTGGTGCTGGACGTGCCGGATGCCCTGGTCGATGAAGTCGGCCGCCGTCTCGGCCAGGCCCCGGGCATCAGCCTTTGCTACCAACGCCCGCGACGTTTGCCTCAGTGGCAATTCAACCTGTTCTGCATGATCCACGGCCGCCAGCGTGACCGCGTCGAAGCCCAGGTCCAGGAACTGCTCGAACAGCATTTGCTCGATGACCTGCCCCACCAATTGCTGTTCAGCACGCATTTGTTCAAGCAATGCGGCGGACGCTTCGCCCCACCGACCGGAGCCCGCGTTCATGGATGATCTCGACCGACGCCTGATCAATCGCCTGCAACTGGGCCTGCCATTGGTACGTCAGCCTTGGCAGGCGTTGGCCGAAGAACTGGACAGCAACAGTAGCGACCTGCTCGACCGCCTGCATGAGCTGCTCAACGACGGCGTGCTCACCCGCTTCGGCCCGATGTTCGACATCGACCGCCTCGGCGGCGCGTTCACCCTGGCGGCGCTGGCCGTGCCCGAACCGTGTTTCGAGGCCGTCGCCGAGCAGCTCGCGGACATGCCCGAGGTGGCCCACAACTACCGCCGCGAGCACGCTTGGAACATGTGGTTCGTACTCGCCTGCCCCAGCGAACAGGCGATCAGCGACACCTTGCTGCGCATCGAACGGCTGACTGGCCTGGTGCCGCTGAACCTGCCCAAAGAGGAGACCTACCATGTCGGCCTGTATTTCCCTGTCTGAGCCTTTGCCGCAAGCGCCGGCGCCGGAGGAAACGTCCCTGGCACTGCGGCTGATCGAACTGACCCAGGCCGGCCTGCCCTTGCTCGAGGATCCCTGGGCCTGGCTCGGCGAACAACTGGACCTGAGCGTGGAGTCGACCCTCGACCTGCTCAAGCGCTTGCAGGCCGAAGGCGCGATCCGTCGTATCGCCGCCGTCCCCAACCATTATCGCCTCGGCTATCGCCACAACGGCATGACGGTCTGGGACGTGACCGACGCCGACATGCCGCGCCTCGGCGCCCTGCTCGGCGCGCAGCCCTTCGTCAGCCATTGCTATCGGCGTCCGCGCCGGCCTGGCTGGCGCTACAACCTGTTCGCCATGGTCCATGGCCGCAGCCGCGAAGAGATCGACTGCTATCGCGAACACCTGCGTTACCTGCTGGGGGACGCCTGCGCCGCCGAAGACATGCTGGTGAGCAGCCGCATCCTGAAAAAAACCGGCCTGCGCCTGTCGCCATCCTTGCGCTGAACCGCACGCCGACCGAAGGAGCGCTTTATGTTGAGGATCAGCCACTACCTGCGAGCCCTGGCCGGCCATTGCCCCGCCCCGCGCGTCGCGCCACCGGGCAGCACACGGCCACCCGTGGTGATCTGGAACCTGCTCAGGCGTTGCAACCTGACCTGCAAGCACTGCTACGCCACCTCGGCCGACAGCGTGTTTCGCGACGAACTGGACACACCGGCGGCGCTTCAAGTCATCGACGATTTGCATGACGCCGGGGTGCGCGTGCTGATCCTGTCCGGCGGCGAACCGTTGCTGCGCGAGGACCTGTTCCAGCTCAGTGCCCATGCCCGTGACAAAGGCTTTTTCCTCGCCTTGTCCACCAACGGCACGCTGATCGACACGAGCAACATCGCGCAGATCGACGCAGCCCGCTTTGACTACGTGGGCATCAGCATCGATGGCCTGGAGGCGACCCACGACGCGTTCCGTCAGCTCAAGGGCAGTTTCGCCAGCTCCATGGCGGCCATCCGGCTCTGCCGCGAGCGAGGGATTCGCGTCGGCTTGCGCACCACCCTCACCCAGCAGAACCATGCCCAGTTGCCACAGTTGCTGGACTTGATGACTGAATACGATGTGCAGAAATTCTATCTGTCGCACCTCAACTACAGCGGCCGTGGCAAGCGCAGTCGCAAGCTCGATGCTCACCAGCAGATGAGCCGCGAGGCCATGAACCTGATTTTCGAGCGGGCCTGGCACGACATCGAACAGGGCCGCGACAGTGATTTCGTCAGCGGCAACAACGACGCCGATGCGATCTTGCTGCTGCAATGGGTCGCCCGCCGATTGCCCCAACACTACGCCGCATTGGAGCAGATGCTGCGCGCCTGGGGCGGCAATGCTTCGGGCAGCGGCATCGCCAACATCGACAACACCGGCGAGGTCCACCCCGACACCTATTGGTGGCAGCACTCGGTGGGCAATGTCCGCCGGACCCCGTTCAAGACCCTCTGGCTGGAGCGCCCCGACGCCCTGCTGCAAAAACTGCGTGAACACCCACGGGCCGTGAACGGCCGCTGTGGTCAATGCCGCTGGTTGGCGATCTGTAACGGCAACACCCGCACCCGAGCCTGGGCCGACGGCGATCTCTGGGGCCAGGATCCCGGCTGTCACCTCAGCGATGAAGAGATTGGCTTGCACGCGATCACCAGCGTTGCAGTGCCCTGTGCCCGCTAACCGACGGTGAATCTGATCCCGAACCAAGGAAGCCCCATGCCTGCCCCTCTCGTTTTGCCCGCTGCCCTGCAATCATCTTTAAGACCGGGTGAAGTCGCCTTGGTCGGTGCCGGCCCCGGTGATCCGGGCCTGCTGACATTGCGCGCCTGGAGCCTGTTGGTGCAGGCCGATGCGGTGGTCTACGACCGCTTGATCAGCCCGCAATTGCTTAGCCTGATTCCGCTGACGTGCGCCCGGCATTACGTCGGCAAGGCCGCTGGTTGCCACAGCCTGCCCCAGCCACAAATCAATGAACTCTTGGCCGACCTGGCCGACCTGGGGCAACGGGTGGTGCGGCTCAAGGGCGGCGATCCGTTCATTTTCGGCCGTGGCGCTGAAGAACTGGAGTATCTACTGGCTCGCGGCATCGATTGCCAAGTGGTGCCCGGCATCACCGCCGCAGCCGGTTGCAGCACTTATGCGGGCATTCCCCTGACCCATCGTGACCTGGTCAATTCCTGTCGGTTCATCACCGGTCATCTGCAACGCGAAGGCGACTTGAGCTTGCCGTGGCAAAGCCTGGCGGATGACAGCCAAACCCTGGTGTTCTACATGGGGCTGTCGAACCTGGGCACCATTGCTGCGCGGCTGATGGAAGCGGGCCTGGCCGCGGATACCCCGGCGGCGTTGATCAGCAACGGCACACGTCCCGACCAGCAGGTGCTGCGTGGCACCCTCGAACACCTGACGGACATGGCACGGGCATGCCCCGAGGGCCTGCCGACCTTGACCGTGATTGGCAAGGTGGTCGGTTTGTTCGCCGATCAGGCGCTGCAACATCCCGCGCGGCTGCATGCCACCGTCCAGGCCCAACCTGGAATCTCGAAGGTGGCGTCATGAGGCGCTGGTGGCTCACTCCGTTTTTGTGGATCTGCACTGTGCAGGGTGCCGTGGCGACAACGCCCGACCCGGACCCTGCCGAGCGCGACTACCAGCAACACTGCCAGCAATGCCATGGCGTCAACCGTATCGGCGGCACCGGCCCGGCGCTGTTGCCCCAGAGCCTGAGCAGGATCAAGCCTGCCGAAGTCCGCCAGGTGATCGAAAACGGTCGGCCAGCCAGTCAGATGGCGGCGTTCGGCGCGGTGCTTGAGCCCGCGCAGATCGATGCGCTGGCGTTGTACTTGCAGCGTCCCCTTGCCGTCGAGCCGACCTGGAATGAAGACGACATTCGCCACAGTCATCGTGTGTTGGCGGATGTCGCCACCCTGCCCGACACACCCCAGCACACCGCCGATCCGCTGAACCTGTTCGTGGTGGTGGAGGCTGGCGATCATCACATCGATGTCGTCGACGGCGACCGCTTCGAGGTGATCGCGCGGTTCGCCTCGCATTTCGCGGTGCATGGTGGGCCGAAATTTTCACCAGACGGGCGCTTCGTCTACCTGGCCTCCCGGGATGGCTGGATCAGCCTGTACGACTTGCACAACCTCAAGCTCATCGCCGAAGTGCGGGCCGGCCTCAACACCCGCAACCTGGCGGTGAGCAAGGACGGCCGCTGGGTGCTGGTGGGCAACTACCTGCCCGGCAATCTGGCGGTGCTGGATGCCCGTGATCTGTCGCTGGTCAAGACCATCGCGACGGTGGGCCAGGACGGCCAGGCTTCGCGGGTCAGTGCGGTGTATACCGCGCCGCCGCGCAACAGCTTTATCGTCGCGCTGAAGGACGTCAAGGAGGTCTGGGAACTGTCCACCGTGCCGAACCCGGACTTCGTGCCGAGGCGAATCGAGGCCGAGGACTACCTCGATGATTTTTCCTTCTCGCCGGATTATCGACAGCTGCTCGCGACCTCGCGCAAGGCCCAGGGCGGGCAAGTGATCGACCTCGACAGCGGGCGAATCGTCACCGACATCGCGCTGCCGGGTATGCCCCACCTGGGCTCCGGTACTTACTG
This sequence comes from Pseudomonas sp. Q12-87, assembly GCF_001269755.1. Classification (NCBI taxonomy): domain Bacteria; kingdom Pseudomonadati; phylum Pseudomonadota; class Gammaproteobacteria; order Pseudomonadales; family Pseudomonadaceae; genus Pseudomonas; species Pseudomonas sp. Q12-87. The sequence continues at coordinate 377,496 of NZ_LHVI01000020.1, forward strand.
GAAGCGCGACGGACACTGGGTGTTCGCAACGCCGAATATCAGCAAGGGGCTGATCTCGGTGATCGACTTCAATACGTGGAAAGTCATCAAGCAGATCCCCACGCTCGGCCCGGGGTTCTTCCTGCGCAGCCACGTCAACTCCCGCTACGCCTGGACCGACGTGTTTTTTGGCCCGGACAATGATGCCATCCACCTGATCGACAAACAGACCCTGGAAATCGCCCACACCCTGCGCCCCATGCCCGGTAAGACCGCCGCCCACGTCGAGTTCACTCGGGATGGCCGCTACCTGTTGCTGAGCATCTGGGACACTGACGGCGCATTGATCGTCTACGACAGCAATACCCTTGAGGAGATCAAGCGCCTGCCCATGAACAAGCCTTCGGGCAAGTACAACGTCGGGAACAAGATCGAGTTCGCCGAGGGGACGTCACACTGAAAAAAGGGGCTGATGCGCAGCCCCCAATATCAAATCAGTCTCGGGGCCGCTTCGCGCCCCAGCGGGAGCAAGCTCCCTCGCCACAGGATTGCATCCGTACTCAAAAATGAAGTCGAACACTGCCCTCGTGGCGAGGGAGCTTGCTCCCGCTGGGTTGCGCAGCAGCTCCAAAAACCGACCTGACACGCCTCAGTTGAAGGGGGTCACCGTTACCAGGTGAGCACCGCCCCCACCGCGAAGGTATCGGTGTCTTCATTCTGGGCGCTGGTATCGTGGCCGTTGATTTCGAACTGGTTGTACTCGGCCACGAGCTTGAGGTTGTCGTTGACGTCATGGAACAGCGCGATGCCACGGGTTTCATAATCGGCACCACTGCCCACCACGCCGTTGCCGTCGTCATCGGTCTTGCCGTAGGACAGCGCCAGGCGGTTCTTGCCCAGCTTGTACGAACCCTGCAGCAGGTAGCCCTTGCTGTCGACATTGCGCAACGTCGCTTCCCCGGCGTTGTTGGTAAAGAACGGGTTGATGCCCTTGGCCTGGAACCCGGAGCCGGTGAGCGACAGCCCGCCCATCTTCGCCTGCACGCCATAACCGAGGCCTTTGGACGTTACCGATTCAACCGTGGAGTCGGTGTTGTCCGAGGTCTGGTAGCTGCCGTTCAGCCAGCTGTAGATCTTCGCCCCGCCCAGGTCGAACTGGTAGGTGATCTCGCTCTCCGTGCGCGGATTTTCCTGGTAGGCCTTGCCGGTGGCGCTGTTGTCGTTGGTGTCCACCGGGTCCATGATCCCCACCGCCACGCGCAAGCCGTCCATCACGGGCGTGCGATAGGTGATTTGCGAGGTGGGGAACGGATACGGATAACCGCTGCCAATGTTGCCGAACGAGACACCTCCGCCGTCCACCAACCCCAGGGTGTCGCTGACCTGACCGTAACCGGCCAGCAATTCGTCAAGCAGGATGTTGGAGCGAGCGAACAGGCCGAAGTCCTTACCGATCAGCACCTCGCCCCACTCCGGGTTGGCAACGGTGCCGTAGAACTGCCGCACGTCGATGGCCGTGTCGGTGCCATTGGTTTCGCTGTCGTTGATGGTCACCCAGAACGAGGCCCGGGCGCCGAGCTTGAGGTCATCGACCTGCTTGCCCATGTTGAAGCCCAGGTAGTTGGGCAAGAACCCCATCTTCACCCGTGCCTGCCGGCGGTCGTACTGCTCCCCGGCCCGGTCCACATCGCTGTTGACGTAGAAGGCGTTGATATAGCCGTCGGTGGAAAAGGTGGTCTGGTCCTTGTCGTACAGCATGATTTCGGCGTGGGCCCAAGGCGTCACGCCCAGGGTTGAAAGACTGGCGATGACCGCAGGCAAAAGAAGCTGGCGGGTATTTTTATTGTTGTGCATGGCGCGCTCCGCAACAGGGGACGGGATGTCGGAGGCGATTATCGAAAGGTGCCCGGGCACGTCATACGCTGCCTTGGGGGCAATTGGCGGATGCTTTGGAAGCGCCGGGCCGGCGCGGCAGTTTGGGTGTACGACGGCGAGGCCGACGGGTGCGGTACTTTGGGTGTGGGCCGCAGGGGGCCTGGGGAATATAGGCTAGGTATCACTGATTTGTGGCGAGGGGATTTATCCCCGCTGGGCTGCGAAGCAGCCCTGAAACCAGATAACTCCGTGTATCAGTCTGATTGAGTGGGAAGCTTATGGGGGCTGCTTCGCAGCCCAACGGGGATAAATCCCCTCGCCACAGGAGCTTGCTCCCGCTGGCCTGCGCAGCAGGCCCCTTGCCTTCGCCTCAAAACCTGGGCTTGACGGTTTTCCAGTCCGGCCGGTAGCGCTGCATCTGCTGCACGTCGTCACGCTGGCGGATGCCGCAACGCAGGAACTGCTCATGCAGCATGCCCAACTGATCCCGGTCCAGTTCCAGCCCGAGGCCAGGCGCCCGGGTGATCTTCACGCAGCCGTCGACAATCGGCAGCTTGCCGCCCTTGATCACCTCTTCATCCGGCTCCTGCCACGGGTAATGGGTGTCGCAGGCATAGTCCAGGTTTGGCACAGCGGCCGCCACATGGGCCATCGCCATCAGGCTGATGCCCAAATGTGAGTTGGAATGCATCGACACGCCCAGGCCGAAGGTGCTGCACATTTTCGCCAGCGCCTGGGTGTCCCGCAGGCCGCCCCAATAATGATGGTCGGCCAACACGATCTGCACGCTGTTCAGCGCCACGCTGCGGCGGAACTCGTCGAAGTCGGTGACCACCATATTGGTCGCCAACGGCAGCCCCGTGCGTTTGTGCAGCTCGGCCATTCCCTCCAGTCCCGGCGTCGGGTCTTCGTAGTACTGCAGGTCGTCACCCAGCAATTGGGCCATGCGAATCGAGGTGTCCAGGGACCAGTTGGCGTTGGGGTCGATGCGCAACGGATAGCCGGGAAACGCCCGTTTCAAGGCCTTGATGCACGCCACTTCGTGCTCGGGCTCGAGGGCACCGGCCTTGAGCTTGATGCTCTTGAAGCCATAGTCCTGGATCATCCGCCGGGCCTGGGCAAGGATCTGCTCTTCGTTGAGCGCCTCGCCCCAACTGTCCGGCGGGTACGGTGAATCGATGTGCTCGGCATACTTGAAAAACAGGTACGCGCTGAACGGAATCTCGTCACGAATCGCCCCACCCAACAGGTCTACCAGCGGCACGTTGAGGTAGTGGGCCTGCAAATCCAGGCAGGCCACTTCGAACGCCGAATAAGCATTGCTGACCGCCTTGCTCGCATGGGAACCCGGCGCCAGTTCGGCACCGGCGACACTGGCCGGCCGCTGGGCGGCCACGGTGGCCTGGACGATGCTGCGCAACTGATTGAGGTTGAACGGGTCCAGGCCAATCAGCTGGTCCTGCAGTTGCAACTGGATCGCCAGTGCCGGCGCATCGCCGTAGCTCTCCCCAAGGCCGATGTATCCGTTGTCGCTCTCGATCTCGATGATCGAGCGCAACGCGAACGGCTCGTGGATGCCGCTGGCGTTGAGCAAGGGCGGGTCGCGAAAAGCAATCGGTGTGACAGTGACGCGTTTGATCTTCATACAGCGGCTCCCGATGGGCCAGGGTTCAAGGCTTGGGGTTTTTCTGGTTGGTCGGCAACAGTGACCGCAACGGTTTCAGGTCGGCCGGAAAGTGAGTTCGGTGTATCGCGCCCGGGTTTGGTCCGGGCAAAAAAGATCACCACGGCGGCAACCAGCGAAGTAATCGCCAACCCGTACAGGCCGCCTTCGATGGAGCCGGTGGTCTGCTCCAGGAAACCGAACGCCGTGGGCGCGACGAAGCCGCCGAGGTTGCCAATGGAGTTGATCAGGGCGATCACCGCCGCCGCGATGCGCGCATCCAGGTAACCCTGGGGAATCGGCCAGAACAGCGCCGACGCGGCCTTGAAGCCGATGGCTGCAAAACAGATCGCCACGAAGGCGAAGATTGGCCCGCCCGTGGTGGACATGAACATGCCGAACGCGGCAATCACCAGCGTCACCGCGACCCAGGCTTGCTGGAACTTCCATTTGCCGGCCAGGGCGGCGAAGCCGTACATCGCGATGATGGAAATGATCCACGGGATGGAATTGAGCAAGCCGACCTGAAAGTCTCCCAGGTTGCCCATTTTCTTGATCATGCTGGGCAGCCAGAACGTGGCGCCGTAGATGGTCAGGGCGATGGAAAAATAGATGAAGCAGAACAGTGCGATCTGCCGGTCGGCCAACAGCTTGAACATCGACGGCTTGACCACTTGGGCCGCTTCCCGAGCCTGTTGTTCTTCGGCAATGGCCGCAATCAGCACGGTTTTCTCTTGCGCCGTCAGCCATTTCGCCTGGCTCGGGTGCGATTGCAGCCAGAACCAGACAAACCCGCACAACACGATGGAAGCGAAGCCTTCGATCAGGAACATCCATTGCCAGCCATGCAGGCCCAATCCGCTGATGTGCAGCAACGCCCCGGACACCGGGCCGGAGATCACCGAGGCAATGGCCGAGCCGCTGAGGAAAATCGCCATTGCCTTGCCGCGCTCGTTGGCCGGCAGCCATTGGGTGAAGTAGTAGATGATGCCGGGAAAGAAGCCCGCCTCCGCCGCGCCGAGGATGAAGCGCAGCACATAGAAGCTGGTTTCACCGCGCACAAAGGCCATGGCCATGGCCGCTGCGCCCCAGGTGAACATGATGCGCGTCAGCCAGGCCCGAGCGCCGTAGCGTTGCAGGAGCATGTTGGACGGGACTTCGAACAGCGCGTAACCGACGAAGAACAGCCCGGCGCCGAGTCCATAGGCGGCGGCGCCAATGCCCAGGTCGGTTTCCATATGGCTGCGCACGAAGCCGATGTTGACCCGGTCGATGTAGTTGACGATGAACATCACCACTACCAGGGGCAGTACATGACGTTTGACCTTGGCGGCGGCGAGCGCCAGGGTGCTGTCATGGGTGGAGTCCGGTACGTTATTCAAGGGTGCCTCCCGATCATTTTGTTTTTGTGGGGAACGGGACGATGATGGACGCGGCGGATTGTTCCCGTCTAATCTAACTTGGCACTTGATTGATACCTGGATTGAATCAATGTTTGAACTGGCCCAACTGCGCTGCTTCACCACCGTGGCGACTGAACTGAACTTTCGTCGAGCCGCCGAACGGCTGAACATGACCCAGCCACCGCTGAGCCGGCAGATCCAGTTGCTGGAGCATCACCTGGGCGTCGAATTGTTCACCCGCAGCACCCGCAGCGTGGCACTCACCGCGGCGGGTCGGGCCTTTTTCGTCGAAGCGCAGAACCTGCTGCAGCAGGCCCAGCAAGCCGCCGAGGCCGCCAAGCGCTTCGCCCAGGGCGACATCGGCACGGTCACCATCAGCTTCGTCGGCAGCGCGGTGTACGAGTTCCTGCCCAAGGTCATCGCCGAAGCCCGGCTGAAACAACCCCAGGTCAAGATCGTCCTGGCGGAAATGAACACCTACCTGCAACACGAAGCCCTGCGCGCCCGGCGCATCGACTTGGGCATCGTCCGCTCGCCGCTGCTGGAAACCGGCTACGCCACTGAATGCCTGGTGCGCGAGCCCTTCGTGCTGGCGGTACCGGCCGGACATCCGCTGGCCAGCGCCGAAACCGTGAGCGTCCAGGACCTGGATGCGCAACCGTTCCTCATGTACTCCCACTCCGCCTACCCGCCCTTCAACGAACTGCTCACCGGCATGCTCCGCTCAGCCCGGGTCGCGCCGCAATTCGTGCAGTGGCTGGGCTCGTCGCTGACGATCCTGGCCCTGGTCAATGCCGGCATGGGCCTGGCGCTGGTACCGCGTTGCGCCACCAGCGTGGTGTTCAAGCAGGTGGTATTTCGTGAGATCGACCTGGGCGAAGGGGTGCAGAGCGAATTGCACCTGGTGTGGCGCGAGGACAACGACAACCCGGCGTTCACCATGTTGCTGGAGGGGATTCGAGGGGCAGTTCGGGACGGGTTGTAAACACGACACCAGGGCTAGAAAGGCCCTCACCCCATGACCCGGCTCGGGCTGCCAGTACTCGACCGCCGGCAATTTAGCGCGCGAACCGACCGCTGAACTATTCCCGTTGCCCTCGACAAGTTGTACGATGACCGACGAGCGCTGCGCTCGTCCGTTCCAAATACCTACAAAAACAAGGAAAACACCCCCATGAAAAAAGCGACATTGATCGTTAGCTTTCTGTGCCTGTTCAGCGGCTATGCTGCGGCAGCCACGTCATCGCCAGAACAGGACGTGGCCAAGGCCGTTGATCAGCTGACCCAGGCCATGCTGCACAAGGACATCCCACAACTCCAGGCACTGGCTTCCGAGAAGCTGACCTACGGGCATTCCAGCGGCAATATCCAAGATAAAAAAGCGTTCATCGCCGACATCGAAACCGGCAAGAGCGCGTTCAAGACCCTGGAAATGCAAAACCAGAAAATCACCTTGTCGGGCGATGTAGCGCTGGTGCGCAACCACTTCTCGGCGCAAGCGCTCAAGGGCACTGAGGTGGTGCCGACGGAAATCGAGAACTTCCAGATCTGGCAAAAGCAGAAAGACGGCAAATGGCTGCTGATCGGTCGCCAAGCGTTCCGCTTCTGATCGCCGACTGAATAAGGCGTTTTCTGTGGCAAGCCTGGGGGCGCGCATCGCCCCTTGGTTGGAAGCTAGCTTTCACGCCGCAGGAAACGCTTGGCTGAAGGATGTTCCCGTCAGTTCCCGGCCCACTGCTGCCGGTGCTCCAGCAAGAAGTCGACGAAAGCACGAACCCGTTGCGGCACATAGCGGCCGTGGGGGTACAGCAAGGTGAAGGGCCGAGACCGGCCACTGAACGGCTGCAGCACTTCCACCAGGCGTCCATCCGCCAGTTCCTGTTCGACGATGAACCGATACGTCTGGAACAACCCCGCGCCATGCTTGGCCAACGTCACCCCGCCCAGCACATCATCCGAGCAGCTATAGCTGCCCTGGCCGAAGACCTCCTGTTCCTTGCCATCGACAGTGAACAACCAGGAAATTCGCCGGCCGCTGCTGGGCAATTCGAATTGAATGCATTGGTGATCGTTCAGGTCTTCCAGGGTCTGCGGCGTGCCGGCCTGGCGCAGATATTCCGGGGTCGCGACCACCACCAGCTTCGCGTCTTCCAGCAGACGGGCAATCATCGAAGAGTCCGGCTGGGCCCGCACGCGGATCGCCAAGTCATATCCTTCGGCGACGAAATCGATGTTTCGATTGCCCAGGTGAATGTCTACGCTGACTTGCGGGTACAGCGCCCGGAACGCCGGCAGCAATGGCAGGATCCGGTGATGACCGTAGGTGGTCGGCAGGCTGATGCGCAGCTGACCGGACGGCACCGATTGAGCGCCCATCACTTCCTGTTGCGCCTCGACCAGTTGTGTCAGGGCCTGGCGACATTGCTCGAAATAGCTGCGGCCTGCTTCGGTGAGTCGGATGCTGCGGGTGGTGCGCACGAAAAGCCGCGAGCCCAGGCGCTCCTCCAGGCGGAAGATCGAGCGGCTCACCGCTGCTGGCGTCACACCTGCCAAATTCGCCGCCGCCGTGAAACTGCCCGCCTCCGCCGCCATGCAAAACAGCTCTATGCTGCCTAACTGCAGATCTTCGAAATGTCGCTTCATGATTCGTTACGCCGCGTATCGACTGGAGTATGCAGATGCCTGTTTATCAGCCTGTGGCGTATAAATACAGTCTTTGCTTGCCCGGGAATCCTCCCGCGCATTTTTTATCAGCAGGAGTGCAGCATGCCTTTCGTCAATGTTCGTATCACTCGCGACGGGGTTACCCGTGAGCAGAAAGCCCAGGTTATTTCTGAAATTACTGAGACGTTGCAGCGGGTGCTGGGTAAGGATCCGCATCTGACCCATATCGTGATCGAGGAGGTTGATACGGATAATTGGGGGTATGCGGGGATGACGGCTACTGAGGCTCGAAGTCAGCCCAAGCAGTAGTGGCGTGGGCTTAGTTGGGGTCGCGTCTTCCCTGTGGGAGCGGGCTTGCTCGCGAAGACGGTGGCACTACCAGCGCTGAGGCAAGCTGATCCACCGCTTTCGCGAGCAAGCCAGCTCCCACAGGGGCTTTGCAGTGGCCACAAATCTGCCTATCGATACACCTGGCTTGCTCGCACCGCTCCTGTTTTATTGAGCCTCAAAGCGAGTAGGAAATACCGGCCTGCACGGTTCGTGGTGCGCCTGGGTAGGCGTAGACGTTACCGAATGCGCCTTCTTCGTAGTCGGCGTCGAACAGGTTTTTCAGGTCCAGGTTGAGGCGGATACGTTCGTTGACCTTGTAGTAACCGAGCAGGTCCACGACGGTGTAGCTGTCCATGGAGAATGCATTGGCCGCCGTCTGGCCGGCCCGCTCGTCCACGTACTTGGCACCGACACCCAGGCCCAGGCCCTTGAGGCCGCCGTCTTGGAATTCGTAGACGTTGAGCAGGCTGAAAGAATTCCTGGGCACGTTGAGCAGTCGGGTGCCGGTGGGGATGTTGATGTCCTTGGTGACTTGCGCATCGACGTAGGCGTAGCCACCTATCACGCGCCATTGCGGCGTCAGGTTGCCTGCCACGTTCAGGTCAAAACCTCGGCTGCGCACTTCGCCAGCGGCCACGCTGAACGTCGAATCCACCGGGTCAGTGGTGAGCACGTTACGTTTTTCGATCTGATACACCGCCGCATCGACGCTCAACTGACCGTCCAGGGCTTCCCACTTGACCCCCATCTCATAGGACTTGCCCTCCTCCGGCTTGAACCCGCCACCCGCCCGGCTGGCACCGTTGTTGGGCTTGAAGGAACGGGCCGTGTTGGCATAGACCGCGACGGTGTCGCTCAGGTCGTAGATCAGCCCCAGGCGCGGAGTGACGGCATTGTGGCTGGTGTCCCAGTTTCTGCTGCCGGGTGGATTCTGCGGCACGAAGCTCTCGTATTCATGTTCGAACCGCTCGAAACGCGCACCGGCCAACAATTTCAAACGTTCGGTGAGCGCCACCTGGTCCTGGACGAACATCCCGAATGTCTTGAGGTTTTCCTGGTCGTCGGTGGGTGTGCGCGTCAGCGCGGGGCGGGGCTGCCCATACACCGGATCGAAGATGTCGATCGGGTAGGCACCGGTCCCGGCAGCCGAACGCTGGATGATGGATTGGTAGTCGTAGTCTTCATACTCGATGCCGGTCAGCAACGTGTGTTCGAACCCACCGGTGGAGAAATGTCCGGTGAGGTTGAGCTGGGTGTCCCGGTCGGTCCATTCCAACTTGCGATAGTTGAAGTTGCGTCCCAGAGTGCGCCCATCCGCCGCGATGCCATTGCCTTCAATGGCATTGCCCTGCAACGAGCCCTCCAGCCATTGGGTACCGCCGGCCAGGGTCCAGTCGTCGTTGAGCATGTGCTCGAAACGCACCTGCAGCATGTTGTTGTCGTTGTGCAATTTACCGGCGTCTTTTTCACCGAAGAAGGTATCGCGCGAAGCGCTGCCGCGCTGGCCGGCATAATGGGTCAAACCCCGGTCCAGCGGCGCATTGTTGCGCATGAAGTCGCCTTCGAAAGTCAGGCGCGTGGTGTCGTTGACCTGCCAGGTCACCACCGGCGCAATGCCGTAACGCTCAGTCTCGACGTGGTCGCGAAACGTGTCGCCACCCTCGCCCACCACATTCAAGCGATAGGCCAGGTTGCCTTCCTGATCCAACGGCCCGGAGGCATCCAGCGTACCGCGACGCATCCCCTGATCGCTGACTTGGCTACCGAGGGTCACCGTGCGCTCGGCCAACGGCTGTTTGGACACCACATTGAAAGTACCGCCCGGATCACCACGCCCATAGAGCATGGTCGCCGGACCACGCAGCACTTCCAGCCGCTCGATGGTGTTGGCGTCCGGCATGTTCGGGTAGCCACGGTTGATCGGGAAACCGTTGCGGTAGAACTCCCCGGTGGTGAAGCCGCGTACCGTGAAAGTGGTCAGACCCTGACCGCCAAAATTATTGGCCCGGCCTACGCCGCCGGCGTAATCGAGGGCGTCCTGTAGGCGCGTGGCGCCGAGGTCTTCGACCACGTCACGGGACACTACGGAAATGGATTGTGGGGTTTCATGGATCGCCGTGTCGGTACGGGTGGCGCTGGCTGAACGGGTGGCCTGGTAGCCCTTCACCGGTCCCTGTGCTGATTCATAGTCTGAAACGCCGACGATATCCGTGGCTTGCAGCTCAAGGGTCGCCGGGGTGGCAGGTATTGACTCTTCTGCCCAGGTGGAAACGGAGTAAGCCTGGAGCACACACAGTGAAACGAGAATCCGACGCATCGATGCACAATCCTAATGGAAAAAAGCCACCACATTTGGAGGCTGACAAGAATGTGTCGCGAAAGATACAACAACTCATTCCTGTTTGATATTTATTCCCATTAACGCTGGGTGTTTTTGTGACTGCTTAGTCAGCCAAAAGCAGACTAAACCGCCGCAATCGACTCCTGCTCCACCCGCTGGAAGAACACCTGCGCACGATGATCCTGGGTATAAGCCACGTTCAACCGCAACCAATCGCACGCCTCGCCCTGGGGCAGGAACGTCGAGCCCTGGGACAGTTGGATTTGCAGCTCCCGGGCGATCTGCTGCGCCCGTTGTGCCGCCAGCCACCGCGGCCTGGCCCAGACGAACAGGCCCCCCATCGGCTCGGCAAACACCTCCCAATGGGCGGGGTCCAATTGCCGAAGCGTGCTCGCCATCCGCTTGTTCAGGCGCTGGCGCAAGCGCTGGATCAGCTTGCGATAAGCGCCATTGGCCAACAACGTCGCCACCACATTTTCAGCCAGCAGCGAGCAGCCGATGCCGGTCACCATCTTGACCTCGGCCAGGCGCTGGATGATTTCGGGTTGGGCAACCACATAACCGATGCGCAGCGAACTGGACAGCGTCTTGGAAAAACTCGCCAGGTAAATCACCCGGTCCAGGGCATCCAGGGACGCCAGTCGCGACGTCGGGCCATTCTGGAAGTCGGCGTAGATGTCGTCCTCGATAAGACGAAAGTCATGTGCCGTTGCCAGTTGCAGCAGCCGATAAGCCACGCTGGGGGCCAGGCTGGTGCCGGTGGGGTTTTGGTACATGCTGTTGATGAAGAAATACGACGGCTTGTGCTCACCGAGCAACTGCTCCATCTGGGCGATGTCGGGACCTTGGGCTGTTCGCGGCACTGCCAGGGTCTTGACCCCATGCAATTTCAGCAGGTTGAAAAGGTTGTAATAGCCGGGGCTTTCCACCAGCACCAGGTCACCTGGCTTGAGCAGGGTTCGCACCAGCAGGTCAAGGCCCTGGCTGGCGCCTTGGGTGGTGATGATTTGCGCCGGGTCGACGTGAATGTCGATCAGGCCCAAGCGTTTTTGGATGTGCAGGCGCAGCTGAGGCGAGCCCAACGGGGTGCTGTAGTTGAACAGGGCGTGGTTGTCGCTGCGCACCACTTGGCGGATCGCCTGGCCCAGGTCGGTGTCGTCGCGCCAGGCGTCGGGAAGCCAGCCACAACCGAGCTTGAGCTGCGTCGATGCATTATCGAACAACCGCCACGCCTCATTATCGGCTTCAGGTGCCGGCTCCATCGGCCGGGGCAACTGCTGCGCGACAAAAAAACCCGCGCCATGCCGGGACTCCAGCACGCCGCAGGCCACCAATTGATCGTAGGCCTTGATCACGCTCGACAGGCTCAGGTCATTTTCCCGGGCCAACTGGCGAATGGACGGCATTCGCGCCCCGGGGCGAATGCCATGGGCGGCTATCCAACCCTCGATGTGAGCCACGAGCTGCCGGATCAAGGGTTCGGTAACGTTGCGATCAATCTTCAGATCCACGGCTGGCACCCTTGACTAAGTGTTTTCTAATTTCGAGCGAACAGTTAAGCATAAATGGCCTGGGTCTGTTCCTTGTTTACGTTGTGCCCGGAAGTGATAGTCCCCGGGACTTCATGCGCACACTTAAGGAAAACCCTTGAACCCACAGCATCGACATTCCTGGGGACTGGCTTTCGGCCTTTGCCTGATCACCCTGGCGGTCAACCTGCAAGCGCCGCTGTACACCACTTACGCGCAGTTATCCGGTTACGGTGCCGGCGCCACGGCAGTGGCGTTTTCCGGTTACGTGCTGGGAGTGCTGCCGGTGCTGCTGGCCTTCGGCGGTCTGGCCGACCGGGTGGGACGCAAACCGTTGATCCTGATCGCGCTGGGCCTGTCGATGCTGGCGACAGTGGTGACATTGCTCTGGCCGAGCCTCCCGGCGCTGGGCCTGGCGCGCCTGATGATGGGCGTCGGTACGGGGCTGGCCTCGGCCACCTCGACCGCCTATATGACCGAACTCATGGCAACCGCCGACACCCGCGCGCCGGCCAACCGGGTCACGGCCAGCACGTCCCTGGGGTTTGGCCTGGGTGCGGCGCTGACCAGCCTGTTTTTGTACGCTCATCACAGCGTCACGCCCGGCAGTTTCTGGATGCAGTTGATGCTGGCCGCCAGCGCTATCGTCGTCGTGTGGCGGCTTCCCGACCCGGCGATAAAGAATCAAAACGCCCCCTTGCTGCGACTGCCGTTATTTCCGCGCGGCAGCCTGCCCTACAGCTTTTCCATGTTGCTGGCCTGGGCAACCTCGGGGTTGGTCATCGCCATCTTGCCGTCGGTGCTGGCGACCCATGACTTGCAGGGTTGGTCGGGCCTGTCGACCTTCACGGTGATCAGTTGCGGGCTGCTCTTCCAGCCCTGGGTTCGACGCATCTCTGCGGCCAAGGCCACGGCATTGGGGCTGGTGATCTTACCGTTGAGCTACGCCTTGCTGGCTTGGGGGGCGAGTGTCGGTTCGTTGACCGCCGTGCTGCTCGGCGCGCTGGGCGCCAGCAGTGCGTGTTATGGCTTTCTGTACCTGGGCGGGCTCTCAGCGGTCACGGCGATGGCCGGTGTCGAAAAGGCACGAGTCACCGCTGGATTTTTCCTGTTTGCCTATATCGGTTTCAGCATTCCGGTGGTGGTGACCGGATGGCTGGCGGATTATTTCGGCGCAGACGCGGCATTGGTCCTGTTTGGCCTGGCCTTGGCTGCCGGGGCGTGTGGTACGGGACTTATCATCGTTCGGACACAGGCCTACGTGACGCATCTGTCCCACGGCTTAACCAGGATTTCTGTGGCGAGGGATCGACCCGACCACTCATAGCCCCAACGACCATCCCGGCAAAGTCGTATACCATATCCGCATCTCAGCCGAACGATCCGCCGCCGTGACTTTATCCAAGTTCAACCTGCCCGACCTGGGCAATACCCCCTCCACTTCGGAGATCATCACCCGTCACCTGCGCGATGCCATCGTCGCCGGGCATTTTGCCGAAGACGAGCCGATTCGCCAGGACGACATTGCCCGTCAGTTCAACGTCAGCAAGATTCCCGTGCGCGAGGCACTCAAGCGCCTGGAAGCCGAGGGCCTGGTGATGTTCCAGCGCAATCGCGGGGCCATGGTCACGCGCATTTCCGAGGCGGAGCTGGCGCAGATGTTCGAAGTGCGAATGCTGCTGGAAGACAAAGTCCTGCGCCTGGCGATTCCGAACATGACCGAAGAAACGTTCGCCCGCGCCGAGAGCATCTGCCAGGAATTCATCGGCGAAGACGACGTGGGCCGCTGGGCCGAACTGAACTGGCAACTGCACGCCTGCCTCTACGAACCGGCGCAACGGCCCTTTCTGGTGGGCCTGATCCGTTCAGTCCACGACAAGCTGGAGCGTTACTTGCGCATGCAGATGAGCCTTTCGGCCGGCAAGGACCGCGCCGATCATGAGCACCGGGACATCATCAAGGCCTGTCGCGCCGGGGACGTCGAACGGGCGGTTGGACTGTTGGACGAGCACATCGCAGGGGTCTGCAAGACACTGTTCGAGTTCCTGCCTTCCAGCCAATGAACCAGCACTGTGCCGATTTCGTCATCAGCGGCGGATAAATCCATCAAGCCTTCGCCCCTCGGCGCGGGCCACGCTTGCCGTCACTCATCTGAACGGACGTGGTCCTCCCATGAAACGCATCACCGTGATCGATTCCCACACCGGCGGCGAACCCACTCGGCTGGTCACCGACGGTTTTCCTGACCTGGGCCAAGGCAGCATGGCCGAGCGCAAACAGCGCCTGGCCGCGGAGCACGATGCCTGGCGTACGGCCTGCGTGCTGGAACCGCGCGGCAGCGATGTGCTGGTGGGTGCGTTGCTCTGTGAACCGGTGGATCCGAGCGCCTGTGCCGGGGTGATCTTTTTCAACAACAGCGGCTACCTGGGCATGTGCGGCCACGGCACCATCGGCCTGGTGGCGTCACTGGCGCACCTGGGCAGGATCGGCCCCGGCGTGCACAGCATCGAAACCCCGGTGGGCACGGTGCAGGCAACCCTGCATGACGATCACTCGGTCAGCGTGCGCAACGTGCCGGCTTACCGTTATCACCAGGCGCTGCGCCTGGAAGTGCCCGGCATCGGCCCGGTGGTGGGCGATGTCGCCTGGGGCGGCAACTGGTTTTTCCTGATCGCCGAGCATGGCCAACGCGTGGCGGGCGACAACCTCGATGCATTGACCGCCTACACCTACGCCGTGCAACAGGCTCTGGAGCAGCAAGGCTTTCGCGGCGAAGACGGCGGCTTGATCGACCACATCGAACTGTTCGCCGATGACCCTCACGCCGACAGTCGCAACTTCGTGCTCTGCCCGGGCAAGGCCTATGACCGCTCCCCTTGCGGCACCGGCACCAGCGCCAAGCTGGCGTGCCTGGCCGCTGATGGAAAACTGCAACCCGGACAGATCTGGCGGCAGGCCAGTGTCATTGGCAGCGAGTTCGAAGGCTCCTACGAACGCGCGGGCGAGCGCATCGTGCCGACCATCCGTGGCCGTGCCTACATCAGCGCCGAAACCACGCTGATCATCGATGCGAATGACCCGTTCGCCTGGGGCATTCGTCCATGAACCAAGGCCCAGGCGCCGACGTGATCGTCATCGGCGCGGGCATCATCGGCGCGGCCTGCGCCCGCGCGCTGGCGCAACGGGGCCTGAAGGTGCTGGTGCTGGACGCCGGCTGGCATGGCGCCACGGCGGCCGGCATGGGCCATTTGCTGGTGCTCGATGACAACCCGGCGGAACTGGCCCTCAGTCAATACTCATTACAGCGCTGGCGCGAGTTGTCCCCCAGTCTTCCCGATGGCTGCGCCTGGCGTAACAACGGCACCTTGTGGCTGGCGGCCAATGCCGAGGAAATGGCGGTGGCCCACAGCAAGTACCTGAACCTGCTGGCCCATGGCGAAGCTTGCGAACTGATTGGTAGCGCGGCCCTGCGCCAGCGCGAACCCGAACTGCGCAAAGGCCTGGAAGGCGGGCTGCTGATCAAGGGTGACGGCATCCTGTATGCCCCGGCTGCCGCTCGCTGGATGCTGGAAGAGGCGAATATTCGCCAACAACGCGCCCAGGTCATGGAGGTCGATGGCCCGCGTGTGCGCCTGGCCGACGGTCGCTGGTTGAGCGCCGACGCCGTCGTCCTCGCCAACGGAATCCAGGCCACCGAGCTATGCCCGGAGTTGCCCATCGAGCCGAAAAAAGGCCACCTCTTGATCACCGACCGCTACCCCGCCACGGTGGCCCATACCCTGGTGGAACTGGGCTATGTCACCAGCGCCCACAACGCCAGCGGGCCGTCGGTGGCGTGCAATATCCAGCCACGTCCAACCGGGCAGTTGTTCATTGGTGCGTCGCGGCAGTTCGGCACCGTCGACCCGCAGGTGGAGGGTTGGATGCTGGCGAAGATGCTCAAGCGCGCCGTCGACTACATGCCGGGGCTGGCGCAACTCAACGGCATTCGCGCCTGGACCGGTTTTCGCGCCGCCAGCCCCGACGGCCTGCCGCTGGTGGGGCAACATCCGCAACGCAAGGGCCTGTGGCTGGCGGTGGGTCACGAAGGATTGGGGGTGACGACGGCGCCCGCAACCGCTGATCTGCTGGTTTCGCAGCTGTTCAACGAAACATCGCCACTGGCCCCTCAGGCTTACCTGCCACAGCGCTTCCTCGGAGAACCGGCCCATGCCTGACGCCCGACACAACCCCTTGTGGCGAGGGAGCTTGCTCCCGCTGGGGCGCGCAGCGGCCCCAACGTCGACTTGGCGACTCGGTGTGTCAGGACAGACCAAGGGGCCGCTTCGCAGCCCAGCGGGAGCAAGCTCCCTCGCCACGGGGTCGGCGTTTCGCCCTGACCTTCGCCTAACCAGAGGACACTGATGTTATGCCTGATCTATTCCTGGACGGCCGCCCCCTGTCAGTGGCCAACGGCAGCAGCGTCGCGGCGGCATTGGCTTTGGGCGCGGACGGCTGCAGCCGCACGTCCGTCAGCGGCCAGCGCCGTGCGCCCTTATGCGGCATGGGCATCTGCCAGGAGTGCCGGGTGATGATCGACGGCCACCGCCGCCTGGCCTGTCAGACGGTGTGTCGCGACGGCATGCAGGTGCAAACCCGACCATGAACGAAACCACCGACCTGTTGATCATCGGCGCCGGCCCCGCTGGCATGGCCGCTGCGCTGGCTGCGGCAAACAGCGGCCAGCGCATCGTAGTGCTCGACGACAACCCGCTGCCCGGCGGACAGATCTGGCGCGACGGTCCCCAGGCCAGCCTCCCCGACACGGCTCGACGCCTGCGCGAGCAACTGCACGCCTGCGCCAACATCCGCTGCCATGCCGGCACTCGGGTGATCGCCTGCGCCGCCAAAAAAACCCTGCTGGTGGAAGATGCCGAGCGCGGCTGGCAGATCAGCTATGAGCGCTTGATCCTTTGCACCGGTGCCCGTGAACTGTTGCTGCCCTTCCCCGGCTGGACGCTGCCCGGTGTTACCGGCGCCGGTGGCTTGCAGGCGCTGATCAAGGGCGGCCTGCCGGTGCGCGGCGAGCGGCTGGTGATCGCCGGCAGCGGACCGTTGTTACTGGCCAGTGCCGCCACAGCCAAGCACCATGGCGCTCGCGTGCTGCGGATCGCCGAGCAGGCCAGTCGCGCCCGTGTGGGCGGCTTCGCCGCGCAACTGCCGCGCTGGCCGGGCAAGCTTGTGCAATCGTTCAGTCTGTTCGACGGTCATTACCGCACCGGCACTCATGTGCTGGAGGCCCTGGGGCGCGAACGGCTGGAAGGCGTGCGCTTGCTGCAACACGGCAAGATCGTTGAATTGGCCTGCGACCGCCTGGCCTGTGGCTTCGGGCTGATTCCCAACACCCAGCTCGGCCAGGCTCTGGGCTGCGTGGTGGGAGACCAAGGGCTGGTGGTCGACGCCTGGCAAGCGACCAGCCGCCGCGACCATTATGCTGCGGGCGAATGCACCGGTTTTGGCGGCAGCGAACTGGCGCTGGTGGAAGGCGCCATCGCCGGCCACGCGGCGGTGGGCAATAGCGCAGCCGCCCAGCGCCTGTGGCCGCGCCGCGCACGTTGGCAAGGTTTCGCCCAGGCACTGAACAAAGCCTTCGCCCTCGACGCACGACTCAAGACCCTGGCCCGCGCCGACACACTGGTCTGCCGCTGCGAAGACGTGCCGTACGGCGAGCTCGTCGGGCATGGCAACTGGCGCGAAGCGAAACTGGCCAGCCGCTGCGGCATGGGCGCCTGCCAGGGCCGCGTGTGCGGCGCCGCGCTGGAGCATCTGTTCGGCTGGACCCCGCCCACACCCCGCCCGCCCTTCAGCCCGGCGCGGATCGAGACCCTGCTGGGACTTGAAGAAACACCGCCCACCTGAGCGCACCTGGACCTTTTGTGGGAGCGGGCTTGCTCGCGAAGACGTCAGCACAGTCAATATCAATGCAAGCCGAGCCACCGCTTTCGCGAGCAAGCCCGCTCCCACAGTCGACCGAGTCGGCTCCAGAATTTTCCTGCCTCAATGGCTTTGGCTCTATGATCTGTGGATCTCTCGGATTGCAGGTGCCCATGTACCCCACGCTCACCTCCTTCGCCCCCTGCGACCTGGACACCCTGCTGCGCAGCCTGCAACCCATCGCGCCGCTGCTCGACACCCTCGCGGACGTGGTGTTTTTCATCAAGGACAAGCAGGCCCGCTACGCCTTCGTCAACCAGACCCTGGCCCGGCGTTGTGGCTTCAAGCACAGCGGCGATTTGTTGGGCCTGACTGCCGAGCAGGTGTTTCCCGAGCGCTTTGGCCCGCTGTATACCGAACAGGATCGGCGAGTGCTGGCCAGCGGGCGGGAGCTGGCCGACCAGCTGGAGTTGCACCTCTATTACGGCAACCAGCCAGTGTGGTGCCTGACCCACAAACTGGCCTTGCAAGACCTCAATGGCGAGACCGTCGGCCTGGCGGGCATTTCCCGTGACTTGCAGCTGCCCCAATCGAGCCACCCGGCGTTTCAAAAATTGGCGGCGGTGGATGCCCATATCAAACACCACTTCGCCCGCCCCATCAGCCTGGCCGAGCTGACCGCCATCGCCGGTTTATCGGTGGCGCAGCTGGAGCGGCACTGCAAGCGTATCTTCCAACTCACGCCCCGGCAGATGATTCACAAGGCCCGCCTGGAAGAGGCCTCGCGATTGTTACTGGACAAGGACCTGCCGATCACAGAGATCGCCTTGCGCTGCGGTTACACCGACCACAGCGCGTTCAGTCGCCAGTTCCGGGCGCTGACCAGCCTGTCGCCCAGTCAATACCGCGAATCTGCATTGGGCGTTGTTCCCTAACGGGGCGCCGGGCACCTGCGCTGCTCCTATCTGTAACACCTCAAACGCGCACGCCACCCCATCCCACTGCCGCTCATTCAGTGCAGAAGCCTCTATTTCCGCTGTTTGGTGACGTTCTGGCGGCCGCAGCGCAGATAGGCACGCTGATTGCTTATCTAATATCGTATACGAAATCCTCAATACGATATCTCACCGCATTTATTCGACAGCGAGGCATTTATGAAAAACCCTGCATTGGCCGTAGCCCTCAGCGTTGTCCTCACACCCCTTTTCATCGCCCCCGCCCAAGCCGACAAACTCGACGACATCATCGGTTCCGGCAAACTGCGTTGCGCCGTGACCCTGGACTTCCCACCCATGGGCTTTCGCGACGAAAGCAATAAGCCGGCAGGCTTCGACGTGGATTACTGCCACGACCTGGCGAAGGTCCTCGGTGTAGACGCCGAAGTCGTGGAAACGCCTTTCTCCGACCGAATCCCCGCGCTGTTGTCCGGCCGCGCCGATGTCATCGTCGCCTCCACTTCCGACACTTTGGAGCGGGCCAAGACCGTTGGCCTGACCGTGCCTTACTTCGCCTTCCAGATGGTCGTGCTGACCCGCGACAACACCGGCATCAACAGCTACGCCGACCTCAAGGGCAAGGCCTTGGGCAACACCAGCAGCACCTACGAAGCCATCGCCCTGGAGAAAGACCAGAAGAGCTGGGGCAGCGGCAGTTTCCGCGCCTACCAGTCGCAGAACGACACGCTGCTGGCCGTCGCCCAAGGGCACATCGATGCGACCGTGGTCACCAACACCGTAGCCGCTGCGACGATCAAGTCGGGCAAGTACAAGGGCCTGAAGATTGCCGGCGACGCACCCTACGTCATCGACTACGTGTCCCTCGGCGCCAAGCGCAGCGAGTACGGCCTGCTCAATTACCTCAACCTGTTCGTCAACCAGCAAGTGCGCACCGGCCGCTACAAAGAACTGTTCGTCAAATGGGTCGGCACTGACATTCCGCCGGCCAACCTGACCGTTCCCCAGGTTTATTACTGAGGATCGGCGCATGCCAAGCACGCCTGTCCGTGTGAAAGGCCGCAGCCTGGTGGAGGGTGCCGCCCAGGGCGCCCTGCTGTTCGCCGACGTGGGCCTGAGTTTCTGGGGCGGCGTCGATCCGGCCAGCGGCGAAGTCATTGACCGTCACCATCCCCTGAGCGGCGAACGCCTGGCCGGGCGTGTGCTGGCGATTCCCAGCGGACGCGGCTCCTGCACCGGCAGCAGCGTATTGATGGAGCTGATCAGCAACGGCCATGCGCCCGCCGCCCTGGTGCTGGCCGAAGCCGATGAAATCCTTACCTTGGGCGTGCTGGTGGCAGAGGTGATTTTCCAACGCTCCCTGCCGGTCTTGTGCGTCGGGCACGAGGCGTTTGCCGGGCTGCGCGGGCAAGGATTTGTGCGGCTCGAAGGTGACGGGCTGACCTTGTCGGGCCGACGTCCGAATGATCAGTGGATTGCAGCGGATGTGCCCGCGCAGCCGTCCATGCCCTCCACCGTCAGCCTCACCGAACGGGACCGGGCGCTGCTCGACGGCCGTCATGGCAAGGCTGCCCAAGTGGCGATGCAAATCGTCCTGCGCATGGCCGACATCCAAGGCGCCACGCAGTTGCTGGACGTGACCCAGGCCCACATCGACGGCTGCATCTACACCGGTCCGGCCAGCCTGCGGTTTGCCGAACAATTGGTGCAGTGGGGCGCCAAGGTACACGTGCCCACCACCCTCAATTCGATTTCCGTGGACCAGCGCCGCTGGCGGGAACTGGGCGTCGATCCCGCCCTGGGCGAACCGGCCAGTGCCTTGGGCGACGCCTACATGGCCATGGGCGCGCAGCTGAGTTACACCTGCGCGCCCTACCTGCTGGACACCGCACCCAAGGCCGGCGAGCAGATCGTCTGGGCCGAATCCAACGCGGTGGTCTACGCCAACAGCGTGTTGGGGGCGCGCACGCAGAAGTACCCGGACTTCCTGGATATCTGCATCGCATTGTGTGGACGGGCGCCCCTGACCGGTTGCCATCTCGATGACCAGCGCAAGGCCAGGCTGATCATCGACGTGCAGCAGCCAGATAACGTGGACGACAGTTTCTACCCGCTGCTCGGCTATCACATCGGCAGCCTGACGGGGCGGCGCGTCCCGTTGATCCGCGGTCTGGAACAGGCCAACCCGACACTGGACGACCTCAAGGCATTCGGCGCCGCATTCGCCACCACCAGCGCCGCGCCGTTGTTCCATATCGCCGGGGTGACGCCGGAGGCCCTGGACCCGGACCACGTCGTGGAGTCTGGTATCCGCTTGCCAAAAGAAACCGTCGATGCCGCAGGCCTGCTCGCCAGTTGGCGCGAGCTCAACAGCGCCCGCGACAACCATGTGGACGTGGTTTCCCTGGGCAACCCGCATTTTTCCCTCAGCGAATTCGCGACCCTGGCGCCCCTCTGCGCAGGCCGCGTCAAACATCCCCAAGTGGTGCTGGCGATCACTTGCGGCCGCAGGGTGCTGGAGCAGGCCCGGCAGGCCGGCCACCTGGACGCCATCGAGGCGTTCGGCGCGGTGCTGGTGACCGATACCTGCTGGTGCATGTTGGGCGAACCGGTGATCCCGCCGCAGGCCACCACCCTGATGACCAACTCGGGCAAATACGCCCATTACGCACCGGGCCTGGTGGGGCGCGGGGTGCATTTTTCCAGCCTCGCGCAATGCATCGACGCCGCATGCGCCGCCACGACCCACGGCCAGCCGCCGGCATGGCTGCAACCCACCGCCCGCCTGGGGAGCCCTGCACATGTTTGACTACAGTTTCCAATGGCGCCCGGCATTGCGTGCCCTGCCCGACATGCTCGCCGGGGCCTGGGTCACGTTCGAGACCGCTGCTTTGTCGATGATCTTCGGCGTATTGATCGCCCTGGTCTTGACCGTGATGCGCCAGGCCCGCCATCCGTTGCTGCGCGGCGTTGGCAATGGTTGGGTGTCCATCGCCCGCAACACGCCGTCGCTGTTCCAGATCTACATCCTCTACTTCGGCCTCGGTTCCCTCGGGCTGCACGTCAGTTCCTGGCTGGCACTGCTGGCCGGGATCACCTTCAACAATGCCGGCTACCTGGCGGAAAATTTTCGCGGTGGGCTCAAGGCCGTGCCCAGCACACAAATGCGCGCGGCCCGCTCCTTGGGCATGAGCGCCTTCCAGGCGTACCGGATGATCATCGTCCCGCAGCTGCTGCGCATCGTCTTCTACCCGTTGACCAACCAGATGGTCTGGGCGGTGCTGATGACGTCCCTGGGCGTGGTGGTCGGCCTCAATAACGACCTCACCGGCGTCACCCAGGAATACAACGTCAAGACGTTCCGCACCTTTGAATACTTCGCCCTTGCGGCCGTGCTGTATTACCTGATCGCCAAGCTGATCGTCGGGCTGGCCCGGCTGTTGTCTTGGCGCTTGTTCCGTTATTGAGGGCTCGTCATGTTTGAAACCAGCCTCACTATTAACGACTTGTTGTTCTTGCTCGACGGGGCCTGGGTCACGCTGCAATTGACCGCTTGGTCGATTCTGCTGGGCACCCTGGCCGGGTTGCTGTTCGGCCTGTTGCGGGCGCTGATGCCGCGCGCCAGCCTGCCGCTGGCCTGGGTCCTGGACGTGTTTCGCAGCGTGCCCCTGCTGATCCAGTTCGTGCTGTTCAATTCCCTCAAGAGCATCGCGGGGCTGGACCTGAGTGCCTTCGCGGTCGGCTGCATCGTGCTGGGGGTATACGCCGCCGCGTACTTCACCGAAATCGTCCGCGGTGGCGTGCTCGCCGTGCCATTGAGCACCCGCCGGGCCAGCCGTTCCCTGGGCCTGAGCTACCTGCAGGACCTGCGTTTCATCGTCCTGCCGATTGCCACGCGGGTGGCCTTTCCCGGCTGGCTGAACCTGGTGCTCGGCGTGATGAAGGACACCGCGCTGGTGATGTGGATCGGCATCGTCGAATTGCTGCGCGCTTCGCAAACCATCGTCACGCGCATTCAGGAACCCCTGCTGGTGCTGTGCATCGCGGGCCTCTTTTACTACGTCATGAGCCTGGTGGTCGCCCGCCTCGGCGCACGCCTGGAAAGAAGGTGGCAGGAAAATGATTGAGATCGAAAACGTACACAAATCCTTCGGTGACCTGGAAGTGGTCAAGGGCGTGAGCCTGACGGTGGACAAGGGAGAAGTGGTGTCGATCATCGGCGGTTCCGGCTCTGGCAAGTCGACGCTGCTGATGTGCATCAACGGCCTGGAGCCGATCCAGAAAGGCAGCATCCGCGTGGACGGTATCGAGGTTCATGATCGCGCCACCGATCTCAATCGCTTGCGGCAGAAGATCGGCATCGTGTTCCAGCAATGGAACGCCTTCCCCCACCTGACCGTGCTGGAAAACGTGATGCTCGCGCCGCGCAAGGTGCTGGGCAAGAGCAAGCAGGACGCCGAGGCCCTGGCGGTGCAACAGCTCCAGCACGTGGGTTTGGGGGACAAGCTCAAGGCCTTCCCCGGCAAGTTGTCCGGCGGCCAGCAGCAACGCATGGCCATCGCCCGGGCCTTGGCGATGTCACCGGACTACATGCTGTTCGACGAAGCCACCTCGGCCCTGGACCCGCAACTGGTGGGCGAAGTGCTGGACACCATGCGCATGCTCGCCGAAGACGGCATGACCATGGTGCTGGTGACTCACGAGATCCGCTTCGCCCGGGATGTGTCCGATCGAGTGGCGTTCTTTTGCAACGGGCGAGTCCATGAAATCGGGCCGCCGGACCAGGTGATCGTCAACCCGGTGCAGCCGGAGACGGCGGCGTTTCTCAAGTCGGTGAAATAGCGGATGGCCTCTTCGCGAGCAAGCTCGCTCCCACACTGGCTAGTGCACACCATTGAACCCTGTGGGAGCGGGCTTGCTCGCGAAAGGGCCCTACAAGACAACACAAGGATCGATCCATGCGCTCATCCAGAATCATCCATGTAGTCAGCTGCCACGCCGAAGGCGAAGTCGGGGATGTGATTGTCGGCGGCGTCGCCCCGCCACCCGGCGCCACGGTGTGGGAACAGTCGCGCTGGATCGCCCAGGACCAGACCCTGCGCAACTTCGTGCTCAATGAGCCCCGGGGCGGCGTATTCCGCCACGTCAACCTGTTGGTGCCGGCCAAGGACCCACGGGCGCAAATGGCCTGGATCATCATGGAACCGGCCGACACCCCGCCGATGTCCGGTTCCAACTCGCTGTGCGTCGCCACGGTGCTGCTGGACAGCGGCATCCTGCCGATGACCGAACCCCAGACCCGGCTGGTGCTGGAAGCGCCGGGCGGATTGATCGAAGCCGTGGCCGACTGCCGCGACGGCAAGGTGCAGCGAGTCGAAATCAAGAACGTGCCCTCCTTCGCCGACCGCCTCGACGCCTGGATCGAAGTCGAAGGCCTGGGCTCGCTGCAGGTCGACACCGCCTATGGCGGCGACAGCTTTGTCATCGTCGATGCCCAGCGCCTCGGCTTCGCCATCCGCCCCGACGAAGCCGCCGAGTTGGTGGCGGTAGGCTTGAAGATCACCCGGGCGGCCAATGAACAACTGGGCTTCGTCCATCCGCTGAACCCCGACTGGTCGCACATCTCGTTCTGCCAGATCGCCGCGCCCATCGTCCAGGAGAACGGCATCGCCACCGGCGCCAACGCGGTGGTGATCCAGCCCGGCAAGATCGACCGTTCCCCCACCGGCACCGGCTGCTCGGCGCGCATGGCGGTGCTGCATGCCAAGGGCCTGATGCAGGTTGGCGAACGCTTCATCGGACGCTCGATCATCGGTTCTGAATTCCACTGCCGCATCGATTCGCAGACTGACGTCGCCGGACGCCCGGCGATTTATCCGTGCATTGCCGGACGGGCGTGGATCACCGGCACGCATCAGTTGCTGCTGGACCCGGCCGATCCGTGGCCGCAGGGCTATCGGCTTTCAGATACCTGGCCTGGCGCATGATTTTTGAATTTGCACATACACCTGTGGCGAGGGAGCTTGCTCCCGCTGGGTCGCGAAGCGGCCCTCTGGATTTGCCTGATACACCGAGTTGCCAGGCCGTTATTGGGGCCGCT